>ONET01000031.1 GCA_900316905.1 uncultured Treponema sp. | reverse complement strand
GTAAGCGCAGCAATGCGCCTGTGAACAGGTGCTGCATGGCTGTCGTCAGCTCGTGCCGTGAGGTGTTGGGTTAAGTCCCGCAACGAGCGCAACCCCTACCGTCTGTTGCCACCGGGTCGAGCCGGGCACTCAGGCGGAACTGCCGGCGACAAGCCGGAGGAAGGCGGGGACGACGTCAAGTCATCATGGCCCTTATGTCCAGGGCTACACACGTGCTACAATGGGCGCCACAGAGCGAAGCGAGGCCGCGAGGCGGAGCGAAGCGCGAAAAAGCGCCCTCAGTCCGGATCGGAGTCTGAAACCCGACTCCGTGAAGTTGGAATCGCTAGTAATCGCGCATCAGCACGGCGCGGTGAATACGTTCCCGGGCCTTGTACACACCGCCCGTCACACCATCCGAGTGGAGCGCGCCCGAAGCCGCGAGCCCGACCGCAAGGGGGGCCGTGTCGAAGGCTCGCTTCGTGAGGGGGGTGAAGTCGTAACAAGGTAGTCGTACCGGAAGGTGCGGCTGGATCACCTCCTTTCTTAGAGAGAGGCAAGCAGCTGGTGTACAGCTGGAGCCGCCTTCCGAGAATCCCGTTCTCTTCCTCTTTTCCTTGTTTATTATAATAAGGGACAGTAGCTCAGTTGGTTAGAGCACCGCTCTGATAAGGCGGGGGTCAATAGTTCAACTCTATTCTGTCCCACTATAAATGTTCTTTGACACGACCAGGGAAGGGAAGACAAACAAGAAGCGAAGAAAGAAGGCCTTCCGCGGAAGCGCGAGCTTGGAGCGCGCGGAAGGGGCAATATGGCCAAGCGAGAGCAGGCCCGAGGCGGATGCCTTGGGGCCGTCCGGCGAGGAAGGGCGCGGCAGGCCGCGAAAGTCCAGGGGGAGGAGCGAGCGTCCCTTGATCCCTGGGTTCCCGAATGGGGCAACCCGGCGGAAGCGATTCCGCCATCCGAACGCCTGAATGAAATAGGGCGCGGAGGCCACACTGCGTGAAGTGAACCATCTAAGTAACGCGGGAAAAGAAATCAAGAGAGATTCCCCAAGTAGCGGCGAGCGAACGGGGAGGAGCCCAAACCGCTTTTGGCGGGGTTGCAGGGCCGCGCGGGGATGACCCGGCGAGTTTGCGAGAAAACGGAACGGCAGCGGAAGGAGCCGGACAGCTCCGCCGCAGAGGGTGACAGCCCCGTACGCGAAGCCGGTCCGTCTCGCTGGCGCGGTTCCTGAGTAGGGCGGGGCACGAGGAACCCTGCCCGAATCCGGGTCGACCACGATCCAAGGCTGAATACGGACGGCCACCGATAGCGCATAGTACCGTGAGGGAAAGGTGAAAAGAACCCCGGCGAGGGGAGTGAAAGAGAACCTGAAACCTCGGGCCTTCAAGATGCCGCGGCGCGCGAGCGTTGCGGCGTGTCTTTTGTAGAATAAACCTGCGAGTCGCGGTATGGGGCGAGGCTAAGGGATCGAAGTCCCGGAGCCGGAGCGAAAGCGAGTCCGAAACGGGCGAGCAAGTCCCATGCCGCGGACCCGAAGCCAAGGTGATCTTGCCACGGGCAGGCTGAAACGGGGGTGACACCTCGCGGAGGGCCGAACGGTAATCTGTTAAAAAAGGTAGCGATGACCCGCGGCAAGGAGTGAAAGGCTAAACAAACCTGGAGATAGCTGGCTCTCCCCGAAATGCCTTTAGGGACAGCCTCGTGGAAAGCTTCCGGAGGTAGAGCGCTGGATGGACTAGGGGGCGTCACAGCCTTCCGAAGCCAACCAAACTGCGAATGCCGGAAGCCAGCCCACGGGAGTGAGACCGCGAGCTCTAAGGTCCGCGGTCGAGAGGGAAACAGCCCGGACCGCCGGTTAAGGCCCCGAAATGGCGCTGAGTGTTAAATGAGGTGGGGATGCGAGGACAGCCAGGAGGTTGGCTCAGAAGCAGCCATTCCTTGAAAGAGTGCGTAACAGCTCACTGGTCGAGCACCCCCGCGCAGACAATGTAACGGGGCTAAGCGCCATGCCGAAACCGCGGATTCGTTCCTCAAGGAACGACTGGTAGGGGAGCGTTCCGCCAACCCATGAAGGGGGACCCGCGAGGGCCCCTGGAGGAAGCGGAAGAGAGAATGCAGGCATAAGTAACGAAAAGGCGGGTGAAATCCCCGTCCGCCGAAAGCCTAAGGTTTCCAGGGCAAGGGCAATCCGCCCTGGGTAAGTCGGCCCCTAAGCTCAGGCTGAAAAGCGTAGGCGACGGGAATCCGGTCCAGATTCCGGAACCCGCCCTGTTTCTATCGGAGCGACGCGTTAGGAGAGTCGCGGCGGGAGAACGGTAGTTCCCGTCCAAGCGTCCGACCCGACGAGGAGGGGGGCTAAAAGACCCTCCGAGGGAAGGCGTTACGGCGAGGCCCCCTTAGGGGGGAGGAAGCGCGAGGATTCATGGCGCCGGGAAAGAGCTCCTAGGCTAGGCAGGGCGGACCGTACCGCAAACCGACACAGGCAGGCGGGATGAGAAATCTAAGGCGCACGAGAGAACCCGCGCTAAGGAACTCGGCAAAATGCGCACGTAACTTCGGGAGAAGTGCGGCCCGCGTTTGAAAGAATTGCGGGCCTCAGAAAGCGGGCCCAGGCGACTGTTTACCAAAAACACAGCCATCTGCGAACCAGCGATGGGACGTATAGGTGGTGACACCTGCCCGGTGCCGGAAGGTTAAGGGGAGAGGTCAGCGCGCGAGCGCGAAGCTTCGAACCGAAGCCCCGGTAAACGGCGGCCGTAACTATAACGGTCCTAAGGTAGCGAAATTCCTTGTCGGGTAAGTTCCGACCCGCACGAATGGTGTAACGATTCTGGGCGCTGTCTCAGCGCGGGACTCGGTGAAATTTATGTTCCGGTAAAGAAGCCGGATAGCCGCAATTAGACGGAAAGACCCCGTGAACCTTCACCGCAACTTAACGTTGGGATCCTATCCGCCATGTGTAGGATAGCCGGGAGGCAGCGAGGCGCGGGCGTCAGCCTGCGCGGAGCCGTCGGTGAAATACCGGCCTTGGCGAATGGGATTTCTAACCGCCCCCGCGAATCCGGGGGCGGGACAGGGTTAGGCGGGCGGTTTGACTGGGGCGGTCGCCTCCCAAATTGTAACGGAGGCGCGCGAAGGTCCCCTCACCCCGATTGGAAACCGGGGCGCGAGTGTAAAGGCACAAGGGGGCTTGACTGCGAGCGGGACATCGCGAGCAGGCGCGAAAGCGGGTCTTAGTGATCTGGCGGTGCCGAGTGGAAGGGCCGTCACTTAACGGACAAAAGGTACTCCGGGGATAACAGGCTGATTTTCCCCAAGAGTTCACATCGACGGGAAAGTTTGACCTCGATGTCGGCTCATCGCATCCTGGGGCTGGAGCAGGTCCCAAGGGTTTGGCTGTTCGCCAATTAAAGCGGTACGTGAGCTGGGTTCAGAACGTCGCGAGACAGTTCGGTCCCTATCTGTTGCGGCCGGCGGATGTTTGAGAGGGTCTGCCCTTAGTACGAGAGGACCGGGGTGGACCTGCCTCTGGCGTGCCAGTTGTCCTGCCAAGGGCAAGCGCTGGGTAGCCAAGCAGGGAAGGGATAACCGCTGAAAGCATCTAAGCGGGAAGCCCGCCTCAAGACGAGACATCCCATGGGGCTCGACCCCACCGAAGGCCCCCGGGACAATACCGGGTCGATAGGCCGCAGGCGCAGGCGCGGCGACGCGCAGAGCCGAGCGGTACTAATAGGCCGCGAGGCTTGGCCATATTTCTCCTTCCGCGAGGAAAGGGAGCCTCTCTTCTTCGATCGGGCCATTTCTTGCGGCCCTTGTCTTCCCGTTTTTTTCCCTCGTTGTTGGACGAATTGAATCTGTTAATTCTGTCCGGCGGCCATGGCGGAGAGGCAATACCCGTTCCCATCCCGAACACGGAAGTCAAGCTCTCCTGCGCCGATGATAGTGCCTTCGAGGCGCGAAAGTAGGTGGCTGCCGGGCTTTTTTTTGTCTTTTAGTCTTTTCTGTGGGCTGTGGCCGTCGCTTTTTTGCTGGGGCCTTTGCCATTCGCGCCGCTTGGTTCGGAACTATATGGAGCCCTTTCGGGCTGTGCCGGCCATGCGAGTTCCGGCCCCGGCAGCCGCCTGCGGCGTCGCGACACAGTCGCTCCGAGCCCGGTTTTATGGACGGGCCTAAAAAGCGCCTTCGCGCTTTTCTTCACGGCCCCTCCATTTTGGGCAGGCTGCCGGGCTTTTTTTTGCCCAAAAAGCTCCGCCCCGCGCGCGGCGCGGCGGAGAGTCCTTTCCAGCAGTTTTTGGCGTTCATTCCGTCACTTTCGCGCCGCGTTATGGGCTTGCTTCAGTTTCCGGTCTTTAGCAAATTAATTCTTGTCTTGCCTTCCGTTGGCGCGTAAGTAGGTAGGGAGCGGCGGCCTTGGCCGCAAAAACGCGACAGTCGTCGCGTTTTTAGCGAGTCTCCGAGCGGCTGCGCCGCGAAGGCGGAGGCTGCCGGGCTTTTTTTTGTCTTTTAGTCTTTTTTTTGGGGGAAGGCCGTCGCTTTTTTGCTGGGGCCTTTGCCTTTCGCGCGGATTGGTTCGGAACTATATGGCAGGAAAAATGTTTTCGCCGTGATTGAGTTTGCGAAGCCGGAGACTGCCGGGCTTTTTTTTGTTTAAAAGACTCCGCCGCGAGGCGCGGAGGAGAATCCCGTCGAACAGTTTTTGTCTTCCTTCCGTTTTTTCGCGCCGCGTTATGGGCTTGCCGCAGTTCCTTGTCTTTAGCCTGTTAATCTCCGCCTCGCTAAATTTTGGGCTTGCGGCGGTTTTTAGACTGCGGGAAGCCGCCGCAGGTCTTGCCTTTTGCGCGCTTGCAAAATTTTCCATTTGCCAAAAGATTTCTCTTGACAGAAACGAATGGGGGGGGGTAATATATAGAAGAAAAAAGCGCATTCTAAATTTACCTCGGAGGAAAATATTTTGAAACGTTTTATTGGAATATTGGCCGCGCTTGCGGCGACTGTTTCTTTGCTGTCACTTGCGGCCTGCTCAAACAGCGCTGGCGGCTCGACTGGCGGGGCGACCATAACGACACCGTCTGCGCCGACCGCGACTTACATCGTGACCTTTGACACCGACGGCGGAAGCACGGTGGAAAGTCAGACCGTGACGGCCGGACAAAAGGCCGCGCGTCCTGCGGCAGAGCCAACAAAAAGCGGCGACAAAACTTCCTATGCATTTTTGGGCTGGTACAAGAGCGATTTGTCCGCTCCTTTTGACTTTGACACTGCCATAAACGAAACCACAACAATCAAGGCAAAGTGGCTTGAAGGCTTTGTGACGGTGTCCGGCTCGACTGTAGCCGGCGGCGACAAGTTTAAAGTCGGAAGCGATGCTGGCGTCTTTGTAGCGGACCGTTCCGTGGCAATCTCGACGTTCTGGATGTGCGACCACGAGGTGACGCAGGCGGAATACCAGGATGTCATGGGAACGAACCCAAGCAATTTTGACGGCTCAAGCGGAAAAGAGGCTGCCGCCGGCGAAACGCAAGAAAAGCGTCCTGTGGAAAAGGTCTCCTGGTACGACGCTTTGGTTTACTGCAACAAAAAGAGTCTTGCAGAAGGCCTTACGCCCTGCTACACGGTCAGCGGCGTTGACTTTTCAGGAAGTGTGACCGTTCCCACAACAAGCGACGCGACATGGAACGCGGCGACTTGCGACTTTACAAAGAACGGCTACCGCCTGCCGACAGAGGCCGAATGGGAATACGCGGCCCGCGGAGGAAAGGCCGGATGCGAGGCGGCCGACCCGACAGACTATGCGGGAACGGACAGCAGTTCCGAATTGGGAACATACGCTTGGTACGATAGCAACAGCAACTCAAAGACCCACGAGGTCAAGACGGAAAAGCAAGCAGGCGTGAACAGCGCCAACAGCCTGGGCCTTTACGACATGAGCGGAAACGTCTGGGAATGGTGCTGGGACCGGAATAGTAGCAGCGCTACAATCAATGACGATGCATATAAAGTTGGTGGAGTTGTAACCAACCCGGCCGGCGCTAAGTCCGGCTCTAGCCGCGTCTACCGTGGCGGCAGTTGGAACCTTGACGCCAACTACTGTTCGGTTGCTATCCGGAACGGCAACTCGCCGAACGTCCGTATGAGCAGCTTCGTGGGCTTCCGCGTGGTTCGGACAGCCAACTAGTCTCCGCTAGGAAGCGTTAGGGATTGTAGCGCCTAGGGAGCGACGGCGAAGCCGGCAAAACGCGACAGTCGTCGCGTTTTGAGCGAGTCTCCGAGCGGCTGTGCCGCGAAGGTTGTGCCGAGCGCAGCGAGGCATGAGCCGCGCAAGACGGCGAAGCGCGCAAAGCCCGGCCCTCGCGCGAGCGGGGGAACGCCCAAAACAATCGCAACTAAAAGTAACAAAAACGCAACCGCAAGGTGTTTGCAAAAATGCCTCCGATGATGTAACATAAAAATCGTCAGGAGGCGGCATGAACTTTTCGGAAAAACTTCAGATTCTTAGAAAAAGCAAGGGACTTACGCAGGAGGCGCTTGCGGAAAAAATCAATGTGTCAAGGCAGGCGGTGGCAAAGTGGGAGACGGGGCAGGCCTATCCCGACATTTCAAACTTGATTCAAATAAGCGACTTGATGAGCGTCACTGTGGACTACCTTGTTCGCGACGCGGAATGCATGGCTCGGCTTGACGCGAGCGGTGAGCCGGCAGACTTGAAGGAATTGATACAGTTCCGACTTGAAGCGAACGTGAACACCTACGCGGCCTTTATGAACGAGACCGATTCCAGCCGTTTGGACAGCCACGACTTTAGATACCAAAACGGCCCTTACACATACCACGACACTTACGTTGGCGGAGAGCGCTTTGCCGGCGAGGAGGCGGTTTGGAAAAACGGAAAGGCCGCGTACGCGATGAATTACCTTGGCCGCGTTTTGGACGAGCGCTTTAGCGGAAACTTTTTAAAGGAAGCCTTGCGCGCGGCCGACGAAAAAATGCCCTACCGAGGGCCGGAGTTTTACCAGTCCGGCGAGTATTCCTACAAGTGTTCGGTGAACGGAGACTTTTCTTGGTTTCAAGGCTATGAAGAAATTTTTTGCAACGACATAAAAGTTTACGAATGCTTTTTTCACGGCGGCCTTGTAGGCTAGAAGGCATGCGCTGGCGACTGCAAGATTGAATTTTGCAGGCTCTGGCGCCGTCGAATTGAAGCCTTGGGGAATCCTGGAGGCTTTTTTTTGCATAAAAACCTATTTTTTTTATAGGAATACTTGCACAATTTTTATTTTCGCGCTATACTTTTTTTATGAAGATTTCTACAAGAGGGCGCTATGCCTTGCGCTTTATGATTTACTTGGCGCAACATTCAAGCGGAAACTACATCGCTCTTAAGGACGTTTCGGAAAACGAGGGAATTTCCATCAAGTATTTGGAGCAAATCACGGGGCTTTTGAGCAAGTACGGCTTGCTCCAAAGCGTCAGAGGGCCGGCCGGCGGCTACAAGCTTGGAAAGGCGGCCGACAAGTACACGGCCGGGGAAATTTTGCGCGTGACGGAAGGCGACCTTAGCCCCGTGAGCATGGATGAGAATGAAGACGGAGGCGGCGTTGAGGGCAGGGCAAACACGCAAAAATTTTGGGAAGGCCTTCAAAAGGCGATTGACGACTACTTGGACAGCGTGACCTTGCAGGATTTGGTCGACCAAAGCGTTGGCCAGGAAAGTTACATGTATATGATATAAGGTTGGTCAAGGCGCGCTTCGCTTAAAGCCTTGACTCAACCTTTTTTCGGCGCGAACACAATTTTCGCGCCGAAATGGCGGCGAAAAATGTCATTGTCGGGCAATGACCGGGTTTGGATAATAAAAAGGAGGAATATATGGCAAAGGTTTACAAATCGGCGGACCAGTTGATTGGCGGAACTCCGCTTTTGGAACTGGGACACATCGAAAAGGAATTTGGCTTGGAAGCCAAGATTTTGGCCAAGCTTGAATTGTTCAACGTGACCGGAAGCGTAAAGGACCGCATCGCCAAGTCGATGTTGGACGAAGCGGAAAAGTCTGGAAAGATAAAGCCCGGCGCGACAATCATCGAGCCGACCAGCGGCAACACTGGAATCGGTTTGGCCGCGGTTGGAACGGCGCGCGGCTACAGGGTAATAATTGTAATGCCTGAAATAATGAGCGTGGAGCGCCAGCAGCTTATCAAGGCTTATGGCGCCGAAATAGTTTTGACAGAAGGCTCCAAGGGAATGAAGGGCGCGATTGACAAGGCCAACGAGCTTGCGGCCAGCACGCCCAACTCTTTTGTTCCCGGCCAATTTGACAATCCTTCCAACCCGCAGGCGCACTACGACACCACCGGTCCCGAGATTTTTGAGGCGACCGACGGAGCGGTTGACATTTTTGTCGCGGGCGTTGGAACTGGCGGAACTTTGACTGGCACTGGAAAATATCTTAAGGAAAAAAAGCCCGGCGTGAAAATCGTCGCGGTTGAGCCGGCGACTTCGCCTGTTCTTTCGCAGGGAAAGGCCGGAACGCACAAGATTCAAGGAATCGGCGCGGGCTTTGTTCCCAAAGTGCTGGACACAAAAATTTACGACGAAATAATTCCTGTCGCCAACGAGGATTCCTTTAAGACAGGCGCCTTGATTGGAAAGAAGGAAGGCGTTTTGGTGGGCATTTCAAGCGGCGCCGCTGTTTGGGCCGCGATCGAGCTTGCCAAGCGGCCGGAAAACAAGGGAAAGACAATCGTAGTTCTTTTGCCGGACACTGGCGACAGATACCTTTCTACTCCGCTCTTTGCCTGATGGAATTTGAAGCGTTAGAACTTCCGCCCGCAGGCGCCGCTGTTTTGGTGGGGCTTTCGGGCGGCGTGGACTCAACCCTTACCGCTCTTCTCTTAAAGCGCCGAGGCTGCCGCGTCATCGGCGTGACGATGTCGCTTTGGGACGGCCACATTCCCGCAAAAGGGGAATCAAATTCCAAGCACGCGCGCGAGGCTTGCTACGGCCCCGGCGAGGAAGACAACATCGAGGAATGTAAAAAATTTTGCGCCGAGCATGGAATCGAATATCATGTTGTGGACGTTCACGAAGACTACAACAAAAAAGTTTTGGAATACTTTAAGCGCGAGTACCGCGCGGGCCGCACGCCCAACCCTTGCATAATGTGCAACCGAAACATTAAGTTCGGCGCGATGCTGGAAGAGGCCGCCGCCGTTGGAATTGACTACGACTATTTTTGCACGGGCCACTACGCCAAAATCGTCCGGCCTGCCGGCGGTCTTTTTGGAACTGACGCGCGGCCCGCGATGGTGGCCACGGCCGCGGATTTAAGCAAGGACCAAACTTACTTCTTATACAGAATTCCAAGCGAGGTTTTGGAAAAAGTCCGCTTCCCCTTGGCGGCCGTGAAAAAGTCCGAGGTCTTTGAGCTGGCGCGCGCGGCGGGCCTTGCGGCGGCCAATCGCGAGGAAAGCCAGGACTTTGTGGGCCAGGAATATTTTGACGACTTGTTTTCGGACAGGCCGGGAATTCCTGGCGACATGATTGACTTGGACGGAAAGGTTTTGGGCCGCCACAAGGGAATCGAGCATTACACGGTGGGACAGCGGCGAGGCCTTGGCGTGGCCGTGAACTATCCGGTTTACGTTCATTCGATTGACGCTAAGAACAATTTGGTCGTTTTGGCAAAGGAGGAGGACTTGTATTCCGACTCTTTGGTGGCCGACGACTTTGTTTGGCCGGGCGGGGTGGAACCGAGCGAGCCCTTTGAGGCCTTGGTGAAAATCAGGCTTGCGTCCAAGCCGGTGGCCTGTACGGTGGAACGGTATGTGGCGGCGGAAAGCGCGGCGCAAGCCCAAAATGGCTCGCAAGCCCAAGAAGCGCCGGCCTTTGTCGGTACGCCCTGGCTGATAAAATTCAAAGAGCCCCAGCGCGCCGTCGCCCCCGGCCAGTCTGCCGTCGTATATATAGACAATATTATCCGCGGTGGAGGCCTAATATCGATGGCAAATAGGCTGCGTGTTTCCAATTAGCGACGGCATTACGGCAAGGAAATTATCCACAGGTCCGCTCGCGCGGACTGTCGTTCTTCTGTCTTATAAAAAAAAGTGACAAAAAGCGGCTCCCTGATTGTCTAAATATATGACAGAAAAATTAACGGAGCGTTTGTCATGAAAAAAATTATTCTTTTGTTTGTCGGATTCTTTTTGTGTTTGGCCGCTTTGGGCGCGGAGAACATAAAGTTCAAGGTTGGCGGAGACTCAAGGCGCTACAACCAAATTAAAGTAGTCAACTATACCAACGCAACAAACTTTGACTGCGAGGCCTTTCTTTTGGAAGACCGCGACGGAAAGTTTGTCGCGCAAGAGTCGTTGGGATGCGTTCACTTAAGAAATAATGGCGGAAGCGACACGGTCACAATGATAAACTTGATAAGGCGGGGCGATAACTTGGGGCTTGCAGTTCCGGAACAGGCCGGCGATTTTTCTTACACCGTGGAATATAAAGACTATCCCTTCTTTGATGTCATAGAAATAAAATTGCTTGGCGCTGACAATCCGCTTGGAAAAGAATTTTAAGCGGGAACAAAGGGCGAAAAAAAGTCCGCGCTTTTTTTATAAAGCTGTTCCTTGATGCAGGCCGAGCTTTTGCTTGCGCGCCGGCAAAAAAGGCGCTATAATTGCGGAAGCAAACCAATGCAAGGATGGTGTTTATGAAAAAAATATGCGCTGTGTTGACAGGACTTTTTCTTTGCTTTTCGTCGCTGGGCGCGGAGAACATAAAGTTTAAGGTTGGAGGCTCGGCCGACGGCTACAACCAAATAAAGATTCGCAACAATTCCAACGGCGTGTATTTTGATTGCGAGGCCTTTCTTTTGGAAGATCAAGACGGAAAGCTTATCGCGAAAGAGTCCTTGGGCGTTTTTCACTTGGGAAAGATTGGAAGCGACGACACTTGCACACTTTTAAAGACTATAAAGAAGGGCGTGAATTTGGGCGTGTCAGTTCCTGAAAAGGCCGGAAAGTTTTCGTATGTAATCGAATACAAGGATTATCCATTGTTCGGTGTAATCGACATCAACTTGATTGGCAGCGACAGTCCGCTCGGAAAAGAATTCTAGACTTTTTGAGAAAAGCGCGCTAAAATAATTCAATTATGGAAGAGAATCTAGACCCAAGCATTGCAGCCCTTTTGGCCAACATCACTCCCAGCGATCCTGACGATGGCAATTCAAGTTCCGACGATGTCATTGGCGGAATTGGTGTAAAGGAAAGCAACTTTGAGCAAATGATAATGGAGCAGTCCGCCCCGCAAAAAAAGAGCGGCCCGGTTCCAGAAGTTGACTTGTCGATAAAGGAATTCAAGCCGATTGAAAAGGTTTTTGAAAACGAAAGCCAACACTACTTTGACGATCCGACATACTACAAGACTGCCATAGCCGGCGAAGGACAAAACTCAAACCGCCTGCACATGGTTCTTTCAAAATACCTTTCCTGCAAGGACATAAAGGACAAGATGGTTTACCGCCAGCAAGTCACTATGGCTTATTGGGAACTTGTCCACTCGATGGCGCCGAAGACGGCCGGAAAAAATTTTCCGCTTCCCAAGCGCATGATGCTGCGCTTCTCCGTTTTGCTTCCTTCCTTGTTCCGTCCTGAGCACAGGGAATTTTTTGAAAAGTCAATTTTGGAGAACAACACCAACGAGCCTGTTTTTTACATGGACGAATGGTTTAAATACATTTCGCAGGGAAGAATCAAGCCTTCAACCACGGACGAAGTTCGCCAGCCCAAAAAGAAGGGCGAGGAAGGCGCCGCGCAAGAGCAAGCCCGTCTGCGCCAATTGCAGAGCAAAAATTCAGGAAAGTTGCAGCAGTCCGAAAACGCGCTCACGATGGCCGAAAACCAGCGCGGAATGTTGGAGGCCGAGCTTAGAAGCAAGGTTGACCAAATTTGCGAGCACGAAAATTTGATAGGCATGGAACCGCACAGGCAGCCTTACAATGACTTGCAAAAAAAATTGTTCGGCGACATAACTTCCACCCTAAGAATGTTGAGCAAAAACGACCGCGAGCTTTCTTTGGCCCTAAAGGAATTCCAAGCCGCCAAAGGCGCTTACGACGCGGTTGAGGAAAAGCTCGCGGAAGGCCCGGAAGTCACAAGCGCCTCAAGCGCGGACATCGACCAAGAGTATGAGACCGTGCGGCAAATGGCAAAGATGACTTGCGGCCGCCAGGGAAACCAGTTTCCGATTTTTACCCGCGACTTTTTCCATTGCTTGCCGCAAGGCACGGGCTTCCGCGAGAACGTGATAAAAGTTTTGGCTTGGGTCGAGTCCTTGGATCCAGGCGCCTTTTGCCGCATCCATAAGAACGTTCCAAACCGCATCGTTCCATTTGTAATTCTTCTTCCAACATACGGCGACAGGGGCTTTTGTTGGGAACCCTTTGACCGCTACAACCGCGTCACAAGCCGCGGCCGCATCGTAGTTCCGATGTATCCGCGCGACCTTAAGGTTGCCGTCCTTACCGCCGTGGCCGACTTGCGCTGGCAGGTGGCCAAGGAAAAGGCCTCCTACTATTGGATGGAGGAAGGCTTGACCGGCCAGTACTACGAATGGATTGACAAGCAAAAGCTAAAGGGCGACCTTAAGCAGTACTTTATCCAAGACTACATTTTGTGGATGACAAAGGAAAGCGAAGGCGTCCAGCGCTTGGACAAGGAAGTGCGCGGAATTTTCTGGCGCAACATGCCGTTCCCGCAGGAACTCAAGGAAGACCTTCGCAAGCGCAGCCTAGTCTACGACGAGCTTTGCAAGAAAGACATGAACCGCGCGATGAGCGATGGATACTAATACCAATATTTAAATCAAAACAAAAACGCTCCCAGTCGCGGCTGCGACTGCGCGGCACCGCTTGATAACTGCGCTACACGCGCATTGCGCCTTGAAACTATCTACGTCTGCCGCTATCGCGGCATGCGCAAAGCGAGTGTTGCCGCCAGCCGCCCCGCTCCTTGCATCGCTACGCTCTGCTTTGTATAGGAGATTATCCACTTGCGCTCTTACGAGCGCTGTCAATCGCGCGTTTTTTACTTTTTTAAGCGCTTTTTATCCAATCATTTTTGGCGCGGTTCATGCGCCGAATATTTCATCGCGGCGCCGCTTGCCTAGGGCGGCGATTTTTTTTGCCAGCGCGCTTTCGTCAAAGCCGCCGCTTGGATCAAGGCCGCCTTCTTTGGCGCAAAAGTCGCGCAAGTCAATCAAAAATCTGTTCATCGAAAAATGCTGGAAAACAAAAAGCGCGTCCCAAACGGCGGCGGCTTTTTGGCCGGTTTGCGATTTTAAGGCGGCGGCGTTTGCGGGCTTGCAGGTGATTGCCGCTTCCTTTAACTTGTCGCGGTAGGGGGCAAAGATTCCCTTGTCCTTAAGTTCCGCGTAGCCGACAAGCCAAATTTGCGCTCCGACTCCGGCGGCCAGCTTCACGGTTTTTTTGGCGAGCCAAAGTTGGCTTTGCAAAATCAAATCGCGCGCGGAGGCGTTTTGGGCGGCGATGTATTTTAAGTGCTTGGTCTTTGCGGAATGGACCGGCGTTTTGTTCAAGATTATCGCGTTTTTCCTAAAGTCCACGCCAAGCGAAGGGTGGCGGGCAAAAAATCCTTGCGCGATTTTTCCGGCCTGGCCCACCAAGTACTTTTGGTTTTTGGCCAGCTGCTCGTCTTTTCCTGGGTTGTCGCCGATGACGATTATTTTTATGTCGTCGTTCTGCGTTATCGCGTCAAGCGCGGTGTTGTAGACTACGGGCGTTTCTATCGGGTAGTCGGGCGTGTCGTTTTTTGCCGCCGCCTTTTGCAGGGGAACTAGTTGCGGGGCCAGCGCGCTCCATTCGTCGCATTTTTTTTTGTATTCGTCGCGGAACTTTTCCAGCGCCGCGAATTGCTCTTTTGTCATAAAAATATTCTAGCGACTTGCGTTTTTTTTTTCTAGGGCGGAACGCTTGACAGCTGGCTATGGGCATTGTAAAATTAGCGCTTGTGTGAACAGGAGGAAACAATGAGTTTTAAGAAAACATTCGCGCTTTTGCTTTTGTCTGTCCTTGTGGCTTTTGGCACGGCCGCTGAAGAAAAAGACGGCAACGGAAAAAATCATCCGTATGGAATGGACATCGCCATGGGAATCGTCGGCGTCAACCGAACTGAAATTAACCGAACTGACCTGAACATTGTAAAATTGGAAAGGTCCTTCACGGGCATTGAAATTGTTCCGATGAAAATAAACGCTTATGTTTGTCCTTGGCTTGGAAACCATCTTGGCATTTACGGCTCGATAGGCATTGTTCCGAATGTCGACGTGAAGTTCAAGGAAAAAATAAATGGCGTCGAAAGCAAAACTATTAATGCCGCTTTTGACTGCGGCTTTGAGTTTATGGTCGGCCCCGCTTTTGGCGTAGATCTTGGCTCAAGCAGCGTCCGCTTTCAAATCGGCGTCCCGTTCCATGTGATTGTCGGCGGCGGAGTTCTGTTCACGGAATCCAGTTGGCGCAACAACAGGTACGAGCCGGATGGCGTCTATGGCTTTAATTACAGCGCCTATGGAATCGGCCTTACGCCGCAGTTCCGCTTTATGGCCAACCGCCGCTGCTCGTTTGTCGTCGGAATGGACTTTGTCTATGACTTTGTCTATAATCGGACCTTTGAGCAAAAAATCAACGGCGTGACAGTAAGGGAAAGCGACACAAACGGGGCGGACAGAACTCACAGATTCGCGTGGACTCCCTACCTTGGCTTGGGAATCAACTTCGGTGACTAAGCCGCTTCGCTGCCTGCCGCTTGACCTGACATTTCAATTTCAATAAAATAATCCCACTTATCTTTTTAGGTGGGATTTTTTTATGGAATTTACTCAAGAATCAATCGACGCTCTTAGCGTAAACGAAGTTGACATCATGAAGCGCGTGGCCGAGGAACTTAACATAAAGGTCCAGCAGGTCAGCGCCGTCATTTCTTTGGTCGCGGAAGGCTGCACGATTCCCTTCATCGCGCGCTACCGCAAGGAGCGCCACGGCTCTCTTGACGAGCTACAGGTGCGTGAGAGCGACCATCTTTACACCAGCTACAAAAATTTGGAAGAGCGCCGCTTGGAAATCGTAAAGGGAATTTTCGCGCAAAACAAATTGACCGAAAGCCTTTACAACGCCGCGATGGGCGCCAAGACTTTGAGCGAGCTTGAAGACCTTTGGGCTCCCTTCAAGAAAAAGAAGAAGACTCGCGGAATGGTCGCGATTGAAAAAGGCTTGGACGCTCTTGCCGACGCTATGCTGGAATTGGACGGCGCGGCGCTTGAAGAAAAAGCAAAAGAATTTGTAAAGACCGACGCGGAAGACCCAGCGCTCAACGTTCCGACAGTTCAGGACGCTTTGGACGGCGCCAAGGACATCATCGCCGAGCGCGTATCGCAGGACACCGACAACCGCGCCGCCGTTCACGACTTGTACATCCAGAGCGGAACGATTGTCACAAAGGGAATCGTCGCCGAAGGCCAAAAGGCCGAGGACGTTGAAAAAACTTCCACCTACAAAATGTACTGGGATTACTCCGAGCCCTTGTCGGAACTTAAGCCCCACCGCATTCTTGCCATCAACCGCGGCGAGCGCGAAGGGGCGCTTGACGTTACGATTGACGTTCCCGTTGACGACGCGGTGGCCATGCTTCAAAAGCGCGCCAAGATTCACAACGACTACCACAAGGCCGCGATCGAGGACGGCTTGGTCCGCCTTCTAAGCCCCGCCGTCGTTCGCGAAATCCGAAGCGACGAAGCCGACGAGGCCGACGTTCACGGCATCAGCGTCTTTAGTGAAAACCTAAAGAACCTTTTGATGCAGCAGCCGATTAAAGGCAGCCGCGTTTTGGGAATCGACCCCGGCATCCGAACTGGAACAAAGTGCGCGGCGCTTGACGAAACAGGAAAGTATTTGGGCTACTTTAAAATCTTCCAAGTTCAAAGCCCCGAAGACTCTTACAAGCAAATTTGCGACGCGATTGACAAGTACGACATTCAGGTTGTCGCCGTGGGAAACGGAACAGGCAGCCAGGAAGTGCAGGCGATCGTAAGCAAAGTCATCAGCGAAAATTACAAGGACGTTCAGTACACGGTCGTAGACGAAAGCGGCGCGTCGGTATACTCCGCCAGCGACATCGCGCGCGAAGAATTCCCTGACCTTGACCTTACGATTCGCGGCGCCATCAGCATGGGTCGGCGCTTGCAGGACCCGCTGGCCGAGCTTGTGAAGATTGACCCAAAAGCGATTGGCGTAGGCCTTTACCAGCACGACGTAAACCAAAAAAAGCTTGGCGACGCGCTTGACGAAGTTGTCGGCTCGGTGGTCAACCAAGTCGGCGTGAACTTGAACACGGCAAGCTACTCTTTGCTAAAATATGTCTCCGGCATCACAAGCGGAACGGCAAAAAAAATCGTGGCCTATCGCGACGCCAACGGAAAGATTACAAGCCGCGAGGACCTAAAGAAAGTTCCGGGCCTTGGACCAAAAGCCTTTGAGCAGTGCGCGGGATTCCTAAAAATCGCGGAAAGCTCAGACCCCTTGGACAACACTTGGGTTCACCCGGAAAACTATCCGCTCGCGCGCGAAATCCTTCCGCTTGTGCAGAAGAAGGAAAAAATCGGAGCCGACCTTAAAAAGCAGCTGGCCGAAAAATACTCTGTCGGCGAGACAACGCTTAACGACATCGTTGACGAATTGCAAAAGCCCAACCGCGACCCGCGCGCTGACTACCCGGCGCCGATCATGCAAAAGGGCGTCGTGGCCTTTGAAGACCTTAAGCCCGGAATGAAGGTGACAGGAAAAATCCGCAACGTAGTCGACTTCGGCGCCTTTGTGGACATCGGCTTGCACGAGACCGGCTTGATTCACGTAAGCGAGCTTAGCGACAACTTTGTAAAAGATCCGATGGAAGTGGTCAAGGTAGGCGACGTTCACGAGTTTACGATTTTGAACTTGGACATGGACAGGCGCCGCATAAGCCTTTCGCTTAAGAGCGACGCGGCGAGCCGCGCGGGCACTGACGAAAAGTCAAAGGTTCGCGGAACGGCGGGCGGAGCGGCTTCTGGCGCTGGTGCTGGCGGAAAGCGCGTCGTGGTCGTGAAGAAGGGCGGCGCCGGAGCTTCCGGGGCGGGCGCTCGGAACGGCGGCGACTTTAAGCGCGACAACGGTCCTCGCCGCGAAAAGCGCGAGTACCAAGGCAGCGACGACGGCATGATGTACAATCCCTTCGCAGCGCTGTTAAAGAAATGATTTGTCATTCCCGCGCCCCGACGCGGGAATCTTTTTATGAAAGATGTCCGGGGCAAGCCCGAACATGACATGGATGCGCGGGCTTTGCGGCCCGCTTTTTTGTTTTTGTCGAAAATCCTTGATTTTGCGCCGATAATATAGTAAAATATGTGTATGGTGGGAATTTAGCGCGGCTTTTTGTGGCCGGGGGAGTTTGTTGTATGAATGGACTAAAATCGGCGTTTGCGCTTTTTGTCGCCGTCATTTTCGCGTCTTGTGATTTTTCCAACGCCGGCATTCCTGAAGAAGTTTATGTAAAAACAAGCGGAACTTTCTCTGGCGCCGCCGGCGAAAAGTTTTTTGACCTTTCCGAAAAGTTTGGCGACACGTTTATTTCCGACATGGTCGAAAAAACTGGCGGCGACGTTTACAAATACATTCCTGACCCAAAAGACAAGGTTATGAAGTATTTGCTCCACAAAAAGATTTACGACGTTCCGCTTGACGTTGGAAAGTATCTTGACGGCATTAAGCTTGACGACATGCTTTCGGAGTCGATGAACTTTGAAAAGGAAATCGCTTTGCCTTCGTTGAGCAAGAACGGAGCCGTTCCGATTCTCGCCGGAGCGACAGGTCCGCTTCCCTTTGAAATAACTTTGACTGTTTCCTTGGATTCGCTTGTAAAGGCCGCCACCATCGGCGCAGGCTCCATCGTGATACAGGCTGCGGGCAGCGGGGCGGAGTTTGACATAAGCGCGTTCACTTTGGAAGGACTAAAAAAAGGCGTCGGCGGCGATTACGGCCCCGGAGATTTTGTTGACAAGGGCGGAGATTATTACATCAACAAGGAATTGGATTTGTCCGGCGCCGAGCTTCAACTTCCGCTTACACAGATAAAGGCCAGCGGAAGCCTTGTCCTTTCCAGCGGAAGCGTCTCCGCGCCAAGCCAACTGGTTTGCAAAATTACAACCGAAACTTTTTCCAGCGCCACTGTGAACTTGTCCGGCGTCGGCGGCTTTAAGATGGACGGAACTACCGAAAACAAAAAGACCGTTCCAAAGGAAATGGTCGCCTATGTGAAAGGAATAAATTTTGGCCAGACAAACGCCGGCGTTTATTACAAGAGCGACGCCGGCGGAACGATCACCACTACAAAGGCGCAAGGCAAGGGAATAAAATTCAAGGCCGTAAATTCATTCCCCGCGGGAAACGACATTCAGCTGGACATAGTTTCCGAGACTTTTGGAATCGATTCAACCGACGGCTCGATTTACGAGGACGGCGCTTTGGCCACGACCGCAAAAATTCCAGCCAAGGGCAACGCCGACGCTTTTGAAAAGTCTTTCGCTGAGTTCAGCGACATTAACGTGGCGGATCCCGGACTTTTCGGAACGGCAGACGCTCCCGCGTGGATAAAATTTAGGGTGGAGCTTTCCTCCAGCCAAAACTTTGTGAACTTGGCTTTGGGGCAAACTTATAAAATAGCCGTCTCCGACATGCAAATGCTTTTTGATTGGGACAAGGTTGACATGAACCTTTCCAACCTCGCCCCTGTCGAGGACTCAGTCGACATGTCCGATTTTTCGTTTGACGCGATTGTGGACCAGGTGGACGGCGAAATTTCCAAGCTGATTGACAATTGTGAATTTGACTCCGTGCCGGTTTATTTTTTGGTTCGCAAGCCGGAGGGCTCTTTGGCCTCCGAAATTGGAAGCGCCAAGATAAATGGAAGAGCTTTCTTTAAGTACACGGATTCAACTTCGGCCGTAAAGACAGATTACATCGCGGGAGACAGCGGCTCAACTGTAGACATGCCCTTCTGCGAAGCCTTCGCTTGGCCAGAATCCGGCTCCGTGGTGGAAAAAGTTTTCGCCGCGCCCGGGGTTGACTACAGCTACCATTCCGACATCGCGGACACATTGAACGAACGGCCTAAAGACCTTGCCGTAAATTACAGCATGGGCATCGCCGGCGGTTCAGTCATTGAATTGTACAAGGCCCGCTTTGACACGCTTGGAGACGACGAATCCACGTCAATCGGCGTTGAGATGGCCGCCGTCCTTCCGTTTAAGGTGAATGTCATAACTGACACCGACTTGGATGTGTACAAGCTGGCCGAATGGGACACTTCCGACGAGAAGGACTTGATGTTCAGGACGGAAGTTTCCAAGACGGAGGAATTCGCCAAGTATTCCGGGGCGATTTCAACTTTGCAGCTTAAGTATAATTTTATAAACAAAGGCGTCGAGGGCTTTGACGCCGTCGTAAAAGTTGACGACACTCATCAGGGCAAGGCGGACGCCTCCAGCTATTCAGGAATTGTAAGGACTTTGGAGCTGACTGGGAGCTCCTCCGACGCCATCGTTTTTACCAACGACGAGATAAAGGCCGCGCTTACGCACTTCTTCATGCCTGACATGACGATGACCGTAAAGCAAGGAACCTTGTCTTTGACCAGGGACGCGGTGGAAACAAAGACTGCGTTGGGAATAAATCCGACAGTCTTTTTGCAATTGAACGACAGCGTGGCCGTCAACATCAAGGACATAATAAAATAGGAGGAAAGGGAAATGAAAAAAATATTTTTTGCCATTTTAGTTTTTTCGCTCTTTCCGATTTTTGCGGAACTGCATCCGGCCAGGCGCTATGTTGAAGTTGGAAATTTGCTTAATGTCACTGCCAGCGAAAATGTAATGCCGTTGAATGAAATCTTCAAGAAAAAGCTTGTCCTTGACCTTAAGAAAATTTACTCGGAGATGAGCGGCGACGGCGCTTCGATGGGCCTTTCGGTAAACGAAGAAGTTTATATTGACTGCAGCTTCAAGACTTTTGGAATTGGCTTGCATGCGTCAACTTCTCTTGACATGAACATGAACATATCAAAAGACTTGTTCAAGGTTGTGGAAAATGTCGCGCCGGGAAAAGTTTACAACGCGGAGGCGAATCTTTGGGCGGAGTCTTTCGCGGTTTTTTCCGTTCCCGTAAAGTTTGCCGTTGACAAGTGGAGGGTGAAAATCACGCCCTCGTATTTTATTCCGGTGTTTTACTTCCCTTCGACCACTGTGAGCGGATACGCGGTCAACGGCGTTGACGGTTCCGTGACGGTCAGCGCCGTCGCTCCCTTTGAGTTTTACACGGTGAGCGAGTTTAAGGGCCTGATAAAGGACGGCGACTTTTCAACCGATTTTGTCAAGAACCTTGATTCCGGAACTTTGTCTAACAGCATGCTTTCTAGCGGCGGAATTGACTTGAACGCCGCCGTCGAGTATCCGCTTTTTGAAACTTTTGACGTGGGCGGATATCTTTCTCTTCCAATTTTGCCCGGCAGAATGAAGCATAAAGTTTCCGCTATGGCCACGCTTTCGGTCCACACGGATTCCTTGATGCAAACGATAATCGACGGCAATTCTCCGTCCACCACGGCGGAATTCAGCGACGCTAAATACAGCTCCGCCAATTACAGCGTCAACCGCCCCTTCCGAATTGGCGCGGAATGCGCTTGGCGTCCTTTGGGCAGGTGGCTTGCCTTGCGCGGCCTTTTGGGCCTGGGGCTTAGAAATCCTTTTGGAAAAGACGTCACAATCAAGAGCCTTTATCCAGAATACCGCCTGGCCGCGGACGTTTCGGCGCTGGGCATGTTCGGCCTTAGCTTTTCTACGGAATACAGAAACAAGATTTTCGCGCACGGCGTGGGCGTCATGCTGAATTTCAGGGCCGTGGAGTTTGACGTTTTTGCCGCTGTTTGCAGCTCAAGCTTTATACAGTCCTTTAAAGGCGAAGGCGCCTCCGCGGGCGTGGGCGTCAAGTTTGGATGGTGAGCGGCAAGAAAATTGGTCGCAAGCCTAAAAACGAACGATAGCCGCATAAGCCGCAACATTACGGCGTTGCCGTTTTGCGCAAAGAAGTTATCTACTTGCTCGCTTACGCGAGCGGGCAATCGCGCTCGCGACAAAGCTCGCGCGAACAGCGGTACATAACGGCGCTGTTGCTTGCAAGACCATAATTTTTTGTTCGAGCGGTTTCACCGCGTCCTCGCGGACGCTGCCTGCGCTCGTTGACTTTGAGCCTTCTTTTCAGTATAATTAATAAAATTTAGATTCGCTGAACGCCAAATGGCGCTCAAGGAAGAGCTATGAACAAAATTATCGAGAAGAGACAGCTTTCTGAAGTCGTTTACTACATGAAATTTGAGGCGCCGGACATTGCCAAAAACCGCAAGGCCGGCCAGTTCCTTATCGTTCAAGTTGACCAAGACTTGACCGAGCGCATTCCGCTTACAATCGCAGACGCCAACGCCGAGGAGGGCTGGGTAGCCATCGCCTTCCAGCCGGTTGGCGCGTCCACATACAAGCTTTCGCAGTTGAAAGAGGGCGACTACCTTGGAGGCGTTCTTGGCCCCTTGGGAACTCCCAGCGAAATCAAGAAGTACGACGGACCGGTCGTTTGCGTTGGCGGCGGCTTTGGAACCGCTCCGCTTTATCCAATCGTTCAGGCTTTGAAGGAAGCGGGCAACAAGGTCATTTTGATCGAAGGCGCGCGCACAAAGGATTTGCTTATTTTTGTCGACGAGATGAAGGCCGTTTGCGACGAAGTGATTATCACGACCGATGATGGAAGCGCGGGCGAAAAGGGCGTGACAACAATTCCGCTTGAGCGCCTTTGCCAGAGCGACGTTCCGCCTGCCTTGATGATTGCGATTGGACCTCCGATAATGATGAAGTTTGCCTGCTTGACGGCAAAAAAATACAACGTTCCCGCCGTCGTTTCGCTCAACACGATTATGATTGACGGAACGGGAATGTGCGGCGGCTGCCGCGTAAGCGTCGGCGGCGAGACAAAGTTTGTCTGCGTTGACGGCCCGGACTTTGACGGCCACCAGGTTGACTGGGACAACATGATGATGAGAATGAAGTCGTTCAAGCCGCAGGAAACGGAAGCGTTCCACAAGTGCAAAATAGGATTGTCAAACTAACAGCGGCGATAGAAACGGTGGCAAGCCTAAAATCGTAAGGCGCCGCATAAGCCGCAACATTCGCGCTCGCGGCCAAGCTCGCGCGAACAGCGGTAAATATTGGAGGATTTTTTAAATGGCAGAACATATTTCAAAAGAGGCTTTGGCGCAGGCCGGCCTTGACGAATGGAACAAAATAAAGGACAAGTTGGACTCGCTCGGAAACAAAGACCGCATGGCGATTCCCTTGCAGATAATGCCCACAGGCGAGCCCAAGGTTCGCGCCCGCCAGATGAGCGAAGTCGCGCTTGGCTACACAAAAGAGCAGGCGATGGTCGAGGCCAACCGCTGCCTTCAGTGCAAGAACCAGCCTTGCGTAAAGGGCTGCCCGGTAAACGTTCAGATTCCGCGCTTTGTCGCCAGCGTGGCCAAGGGAGACTTTAAGGCCGCCGTTGACGCCATCAAAGAAACAAACTTGCTTCCGGCGATTTGCGGCCGCGTTTGCCCCCAGGAAAAGCAGTGCCAGGGCGAATGCACGGTAGGAAAAGTTTACAAGTCAGCCGAAAAGGCCGTAAGCATCGGTCGCTTGGAGCGCTTTGTCGCCGACTGGGAAAGAAACAACAATATGGTTTCTGTTCCGCAAGTCGCGGCCGAGACAGTAAAGAAAGTCGCGGTAATCGGTTCCGGCCCGGCCGGCCTTACAGTAGCCGCCGACTGCCGAAGGGCCGGCCATGACGTTACAGTTTTTGAAGCCTTCCACAAGGCCGGCGGCGTCATGGTTTACGGAATTCCTGAGTTCCGCCTTCCCAAAGACATCGTCGCAAAAGAAGTTGAAAACCTTAAGAAGATGGGCGTAAAATTTGAGATGAACTTTTTGGTCGGACGCACTTCTTCGATTCAGCAAATATTGACCGAAAAAGGCTTTGACGCCGCTTTTGTAGGAACCGGAGCCGGACTTCCAAAGTTCTTCAACATTCCCGGAGAAAACTACATCGGAGTCTTTAGCGCAAACGAATATTTGACCCGCGCCAATCTTATGAAGGCCTACGAAAAAGGAAAGGCCGACACGCCTTACTACGAAGCCAAGACGGTTGTAGTTTGCGGCGGCGGAAACGTCGCGATGGACGCGGCCCGCATGGCCTTGAGACTAGGCGCCGAAAAAGTTTACGTGGTTTACCGCCGCACCCGCGCCGAGATGCCCGCCCGCGCCGAAGAAGTCGAGCACGCCGAGGAAGAAGGCGTGGAGTTCCGCTTCTTGGAAAATCCGGTTGAGATTTTGGGCAGCGCCGAAGACGGCCGCGTTACAGGCCTCAAGGCTTTGAGCTACGAGCTTGGCGAGCCCGACGAATCAGGCCGCCGCTCTCCAGTTGCCATCAAGGGAAGCGAGCACGACATTCCTTGCGACGCCGTTATCGTCGCGCTTGGAAACAATTCCAACCCGCTTATCGCAAAGACCACGCCCGAGATTAACGTTGACAAGCGCGGCCACATTTTGGTTGACGAAAAGCAGGCGACAAGCATGACAAAAGTTTGGGCCGGAGGCGACATCGTTTTGGGCGCCGCGACTGTAATCCTTGCCATGGGCGAAGGCCGCAAAGCCGCCGCCAGCATCAACGAATATTTGGCTAAGTAACTATGCTTTGGTACTTGGGCCGATACTTGCAGGACGCGTTTGACTTTGGTCCGGCGCGCCTCTTGCAGTCATACGCGGTTTTAATCAGCGTTTCGCTTTACTTGGGATTTTTTTGCGCGCTAAAGCTCTTGCCGAAGTTTTACAACTTGCTGCCGCACGACAGGGGCCGCGAGTTCGCGCTTGCGTCGACCAGCGAGGCGGCCAAGGGAAAGCCTACCGGCGCCGGCGTTGTCTTCATAAGCTTTTTTGTTTTGGTTTGCCTTTTGTGCGTTCCGATGACAGGCCTGGAATTGGCCGCCGTCGCGTTCACTTGGCTTACGATGCTAAGCGGCTTTTTGGACGACCGAAGCGTGACTTCTTGGGGCGAATATTTAAAGGGAGCGCTTGACTTGATTTTGAGCGCGGCCTTTACCGCCATCATGTATTACTTTCTTTCTAAGTTTTCGGAAGACGGCGCGGTGCGCTTTTGGTTCCCCTTTGTGACAAATCCAGTCGCGATTCCATTTTGGCTTTACATGATTGTCGGAACGGTTTTGCTTTGGACTTCAATCAACACGACCAACTGCACTGACGGCGTTGACGGCCTTTCTTCGACGCTGATTCTTGTTGCGCTGATGGCGCTTGGAATTATTTTCTACGTCGTTCTTGGCCACGTTGACATGGCAAAGTATTTGCTGGTTCCGCACTTAAAGACGGGAGCGGCTTGGGGCATCATGACTTTCGCGATGGCCGGAACGTTGATGGGCTACTTGTGGCACAACGCCTTTCCCAGCTCCGTTTTGATGGGAGACGCCGGAAGCCGCGCGCTGGGCTTTTTTATCGGAGCCTGCGTTTTGGTTACGGGAAACCCCTTTATCCTAATCGCGACAAGCCTTGTGATTTTGCTTAACGGCGGAACTGGACTCATCAAAGTGGCGCTCTTGCGCTTCTTTAAGATTAAGATTTTCTCGAACGTGCGCTTTCCTTTGCACGACCACGTGCGAAAAAATCTTGGCTGGTCTCCGACTCAAGTCTTGCTCAAGTTTTTGATTGTCCAGCTTTTGGTCACAATCTTTACGCTGGGAATCTTCTTCAAAATCCGCTAAACATAAGCGCGAGCGTCTTTGCGTCTCGCGTCATGTTGCTTATCACGCAGTATTCATTGGGCATGTGCGCGGTCTCGTCTAGGCTGCTCCATACCACACAGTCGTAGCCAAGGTTTCGCAATTCCGCGGCGACAGTTCCTCCGCCAATTCCGATAGTCTTTGCCTCAATGCCGTGGGCCTCTTTTATCGCCGCGGCCAAAGCCTTTACAACCGGCGCGTTTTTGTCGGTGGCCTTTGACTGCGCGTTTTGCAACAGCTCGAACGAAACCTTGGCGCCAGAAACTTCTTCCTCTTTCGCGACAATCTTTTTTATCTCTTCCAAAACTTCTTCATTTTTATAGCGCGGAAGAACGCGGCAATCAAAGCAAAAAACGTCGCTCCCCGGAATTATGTTCACGCCCGCAACGTTCGCGTCGCGCTTAGTCGGCTCAAAGGTGCAAGTGGCAGGCTCAAACAAATCGTCCCTTGCGTCAAACTTTTTATGCAAGCCCTCGTAAAGCGCGACGCTTAGGCGGTTGGCGGCAAGGCAGGCGTTGAGTCCTTCGTCTGGCCGCGAGCCGTGGCACTGCTTTCCGCTTACGGTGAACTGGACCCACAAGACGTTTTTTTCGGCGACTTCGATTGTCTGGCCAAGCGGATCGCCGCCGTCGGGGATTACAAAAAAATCGTTCTTGCTAAAAAGCTCCGCGTGATTTTGCAAAAGCCAAATCATTCCGTACTTGCTTCCGACTTCTTCGTCGGCCGCGAACAAAAGTTTTATCGTCCTCTCTGGCTGGACGCCGTTTGCTACAAAGGCCCAGGCGGCGGCGAAGGCCGAGCACAAGCCTTGCTGGTTGTCCTCAACGCCTCGGCCAAAAAGCTTTCCGTCCTTTTCTACGACTGTCCACGGATCGGTCTTCCAGTCCGCGTGGTTCCCGACCGGAACCACGTCCATGTGCGCGATGACCCAAATCGAGCCGGAATTATCGGACGATGCGCTTGAATCGGTGGAGGCGCCGGAATCGTTTGCAAGCCCAAGACTGCCGGCGGCGACGGGCTTTTTCTTTCCCGGAATTGTCGCGATTAAATTGGGCCGCCTTCCATGCAAGGCGCGGCTGTCCGGCGCGTCAAAGCGCTCCAAGTTTGTTATTCCATGAGCGCGCAAAAATTCTTCCAAGCCTGAGCATTTTTCCCATTCGCCGTCGCCGCCGTTTTCCGGGGCCAGCGCTTTATGCGATGTCAAAAGCTTTTGGAGCGCGACGCATTCGTCCGCGCTTTTTTCTATGAATTGAAGAAGGTCTGATTTGTTCATAGGGCTATACTAGCGCTAAAACGCGGACGGCGCAAGATTGGAATCGCGTGCCCTTTTGCAGACGGAAATATTTACGATGTCGCTTTTGCGGACTAATTCATTACCGATTGATTTTGTGTCGCTTTTTGCGCTATAATGCCTAAAGCGTTTTTTCGCCCTTGCAAGGAGCCTTATGTCTTTCATTTCCCTGACTTTCGCGATTTTCTTTTTTGCGTTCGTTTGCCTTTACCATTTGGCGGCGCGCCTTTTTAAGGACGCCCCGCTCGCGCAGAGAATTCTTTTGTTGGCGGCGAGCCTCGTGTTTTACGCTTGGGCGGACCTGCGCTTCGTTCCCTTTTTGGCTTACGCTGTCGCGGTCTCATATTTGGGCGGACTGTCATTTTGTATAGGGGGGGGTATAGGCGCCTTCGCCTTCTCGCGCTTTCCGCCGCGTGCCTCGCGCCGCTCCTGTTCTTCAAGTACGCTCCGCGCGAACTTCATCCCGGCATAATCTTTCCCCTGGGGCTTTCCTTCTTCACCTTCCAAAGCCTAAGCTACGTCGCCGACTGCTTCAAAAAGAAAGTCGAGCCGGAGCGCTCGCTTTTGAACGTCGCGCTTTTCGTAAGCTTTTTTCCCGTCGTCTCCAGCGGCCCGATACAACGCGCGGGGAACTTGATTCCGCAATTAAAGGAAACCCACCGCTTTGACTACGGCAGCGCGACGGACGGACTAAAGCTTTTCGCGTGGGGAATGTTCAAGAAGCTTTGCGTGGCCGACAGGATCGCGGCCTACG
>ONET01000037.1 GCA_900316905.1 uncultured Treponema sp. | reverse complement strand
GTAGTCGTCAAAAGTTTCAGCCGAACCGCTCGCCCAGCTTCCGCTCTCTCCGACGGAAACTGTCGTGTCCGTTCTTAGAGTGGATCCTGTTCCGACTTGATATATCGAAACGCTTCTCTTTTCCAAGACGCTGGTTCGGACCGCGATTTTCACGCCGTAAGCTAGCTGCGACAAGGCGGAACTGTCCGGGTTGTAAATCAGCGAGCCGCCGATGTAAGCCCTGTGCGAAAGCGCGTCCTTTGAAAACAGGCTGGCCGTGATCGCCGCTGCGTAATTGTCAGACGCGGAACTGTTGGAGCACGCTGCGAAAATCGGCGCCAAAAGAAGCGCCGCCAAAAGCGGAAGTTTTTTCCAAAAATTCTTCATGATTGCCTCCGAGAATTGAATGTGTGGCAGAACGCTCGGGCTTGTCCGTCCGCTCGTCCTGATTTTGTCGTCAATTTATGCTGTCAATGTTGGCCTTGCCGGCCATTACATACGGAAGAACGTCTTCGTCGGCGTCAATCTTAACGCGGACAAAGGCGGGCGCCTTTCTGGCCGGGTCAAAAACTTTCTTTGCCCAGTCGCGGTCGGCGTCGGCGTCAAAGGTTTGCATTCCAAAGCCGCGCGCGATGTCAATCAAGTCAGGCTTTTTTGCAAAAACGCTGGCGCTAAAGTTGTTCTTAAAAATATACTTTTGCTGCTGCCTTACCATTCCAAGCGTTCCGTTTTCAAAAACGATTACGGTAACGTTCAAGTTTTGCTCGGCCAAAGTGGCAAGCTCCTGCACGTTCATCATAATCGAGCCGTCGCCCGATATGCAAACGACGCGCTTTTGCGGATTGGCCAGCGCCGCGCCGATCGCGGTCGGAAGTCCAAAGCCCATCGTTCCCAAAGAGCCGGAAGTCAAGAAAGTCCTGGGCTCTTGGACGGGATAGTATTGCGCGGCCCACATTTGGTGCTGGCCTACGTCTGTCGTTACGATTACATTTTTGCTTGGAAGCGACGCGATGAAGGCGCGCGGGTTTGTCAAGCCGGTCTTTTTGTTGCGGCCGCATTCAAGCGTAAAAGTTTTCTTTTTAAAGGCCGACGTTTTTTCAAGCCAGGCTTTTCTAGCGGCGGCGGCTTCCTTGTTGAACGAAGCTTTCTTTTCGCGGACAAGCTCTGAAAGCGCGGCAAGAGAGCTTTCCAAGTCGCAGACAAGCGAAATGTCGGCGCTAAATATTTTGTTCACTTCCGCCGCGTCGATGTCGATGTGGACGATTTTTGCCTTGGGGCAGAACTCTTTTGCCAATCCAATCGCGCGGTCGTCAAAGCGAACGCCGAGCGCAAGGACCAAGTCCGCGTCGTGCATCGCTTGGTTGGCCGCGACCGAGCCGTGCATTCCGACCATTCCCAAATAAGCGGGGTCTGTCGCGGGAACGGCTCCGATTCCCATAAGGCTAGAAACCGCCGGAATATTGTAAAGGCCAAAAAGCGCCTTAAGGTATTTTGCCGCCTCAACGGAATTGCAGCCGCCTCCCAAATAGGCGACGGGCTTTTTGCTTTTGTCCATCGCGCTAAAAATCGCCTTTAAGCGCGCGGGGATTTCCTTTTTGCTTGTGTGAAAGCGCACTTCTTTTTTTGCGGAAGAAATTTTTGGCCAAGAGGAAAATTCAACTTCCTCAAGCTGAACGTTTCGCGGAACGTCAATCAAAACCGGGCCGGGCCTTCCTGTAGTCGCGATTTCAAAAGCCTTTGGAATCGCAGTCAAAAGCTCGGCCGCGCTCTTTACCATCATGCTGTGCTTTGTAATTGGGAACGAAAGGCCAAAAGTGTCGGCCTCCTGGAATGCGTCGGTTCCAATCATAGAAAGGTTCACTTGGCCAGTAATCGCGACAATCGGAATCGAGTCGCAGCGCGCGTCGGCGATGGCCGTCAAAAGGTTCATCGCTCCCGGGCCGCTGGTGGCCATGCAAACGGCGGGTTTACCCGTAGTCCGCGCGAAGCCTTGCGCGATAAAGCCCGCGGCCTGTTCCTGGCGGACAAGGACATGCTTGATTCCGCTCCGGGCCAGTTCGTCGTAAAGCGGCAAAATTGAGCCGCCTGGAATTCCCGCCACGGTCGTGATTTTATACGCCTTTAAAAGTTCGCAAATGATTTGTGAGCCAGTCTTTTTCATGGGGAAGAATTATATTGAATTTTTTAATTAAATTCAATGGAAAACGGAAGGGGCAAAAAAAACGGCTTCCCACGCTTGAAGGAAGCCGACGAGCAACGTCCGCAGGACGTAGCGGCTAGTTCCCCACGCACAAGGCGGGAACGATATCGCCATAGCCAATGCCGTCGTTCGTTTCGGAAACGATGGCGTAGTAAAAGGACTCGCCATTGCTGTCTGCATAGCGCGTGTGGAAGTCGTCGCCATAAAATGGAGAGCGCTGCCACCACCAGCCGCCAAGGCCTTCCGTCCCGTTTTGGTTCGCTCCGCTGGCCCTGGCGTAGTCCGTCGCTTGACGGATGCGAGCGCTTTCATTATGCGTTCCGTCGCCTTTATAAGCGTTGTAATCCTCGTCAAAGCCGTAGGCCCCTGTCGTGACTTCCTGCAGGCTCAAAAGAAAAACCTTGTCGGTCGTGGGCGTGTCGCTGGCGTATGGATTTTCTCCATTGTTCCACTGCTTGGCGTTGGCGTTCGGGAATGTCGAGCGCTTGCCGTTGTCCACGCTCGTGTCCGCGATTATAGCAAGCTCCTCCGCTGTGAACGCGGTCTGCAAAAAGCCCTTGCCCAAAAAGTCGTCGCAAGCGGCTTGCTGGCCGTCGGCGCTCGCTTTTCTTTGGTAGCTGAGGCCGTTCAAAAAAGCCCGGACTCTTGAATGTTCGTAGTTGTTGGGGTGGATTGTTTTTCCGCCAACAGTCCTGTTCACGCTCTGATAATCGTAATACACGCCGTTTGCCAAAACGCTTTCCGCGAACAAAAGCTTTTTGCCGGTTCCGTTGTAGTTTGTCGTAAGGACGCGCCACTTTATCGGCTCCACTTTGAACCACTTCCAGCTGTCGGCGGAACTTTCCTTTGCGGTTGTTCCGTCGCTGTACTTGCATACAGGGGGACAAGCCCTTTCCTTAATCTTGACGTACCACTGGCCGTCGCTTCCCTTGCAGTAGGTGAAGGCGCCGGCAGTCTTGCTTTCGCTATCGCTCACCGTAACATTGGCGGCTATTATCGTTTGCGGCCATAGGCCGAATGTCACAAGGTCGTATTCAACGCCGTTTATTGTTTGGGTTCCGATTTTCGCATAGGCGCCGCTGGCCGCTTGGGGTTGCGGTTGTCCGCCAGCGGCCAAAGCTAAAAGCGCCGCGCTGTTGTCGCTTGAGTTTGAGCACGCCGCCATTCCAACGGACAACGCCCCGCAAGCCAAAAGCGCCGCCAAGCATTTTGAAAAACTTTTCATAGTCTCCTCCGCCTAAAAAAAACGCGGCCCCTTTGGAACCGCGCTTTGTGGAGTATATCGGACTCGAACCGACCACCTATAGATTGCGAACCTATCGCTCTACCAGATGAGCTAATACCCCAAGTGGAAATCATTATAGCGCATTTGCCGCAATTTGTTCAAGTGGGGCGGAAAAAAATTATTGCCTAGAAAAGGCCTTTTCTTTATACTGACTTTGGCGGAGGCAAAAATGAGAATTGTTTTGGAAGCGGTTGGATACATTGGAACGGCGCTGGTTGTCCTTTCGATGACGATGACTTCCGTTTTGCGCCTTAGAATCGTGAACATCGCCGGAAGCGCGGTCTCCGTCTTTTACGCGGCGGCCGTCGGGGCCTATCCTGTCGTGTTTTTGAACGCGATTTTGATTGTCGTGAACGCGGCAAAAATCGTCCAGTTTTTTAGGCTGGAAAAAAGCTACCACTTAATAGAATCAAACGGCGGCGCGGGCCTTCCAAATTATTTGGCGCAAAAATACAACGACGACATCCTGAATTACTTTCCCGGCTTCAAGGGCTTTGACAAGGACGACGCGGTTTTTATTTTGATGAACGGAGACAACGCCACCGGCCTCACGGCCGGAAAAATCGACGGCGAAAAGACTTTCCACATTTCAATCGACTACACGACGCCCGCCTACCGCGACAATTCCGCCGGCCTTTTCCTTTACAAGGAAATCGCGCGCCGAGGCGTAAAAAAAGCGGTCTTGGAAACGAGCGCCAAAAACCACGAGGCCTACATGTATAAGATAGGCTTTGTTAAAATCAGCCGAGGAAAATACGTAAAAGAGCTTTAGCGGCAGAGTTGACCTTTTTGCGGTTTTCTTCTATAATAAAAACCTATGCGTTTTTCATTGAAAAAATCATTTGCGAGCGCGCTTTTCGCGGGAATTTTTTCCGCCCTCTTTTTTGCGCAAGGCTCGGAACCTATCATAACCGCCAACGAATATTTTAAGGGCGTTTCAGAAGAATACGGAAAAATCAAGGACTACCAGGCCAACGCCAACATTCTCATTGACAAAGAAGAGATGAAGGCAAAAATCACATACTTGCAGCCGGACAAGGTTCGCTTTGACTTTTCAAAGCCCGAAGACCAAGTCATAGTCTTTAACGGCGAAACGCTCACGATTTATTTGCCAGGTTCCGCCGCCGTATTGACGCAAAACGCCAATTCCGAAGATTCCGACGCAAAGGGAAACGCGGCCAACCTTGCCACAAGCGAAGGTCTTTCGCTTTTGCGCCGCTATTACACTGTCAGCTGGGAAACAAGCCAGGAAGCGGTTCCTCTTGACGAAGACAAAGCCACAGGCGAAGTGTCTGAAGAAAAAGTCGTGCGCCTGGTTTTGTGGCGCCGCACTACAAGCGAAGCCTTCCGCTACATAAAGCTTTCAATCTCTCCAAAAACAAAATTGATTCGCCGGATAGAAGCGGTCACGCCTTCCGACATAACTTATAAAATTGACTTTTCGGACTACGAAATAAACCAAGGCCTGACCGCCCAGCGCTTTAGCTATGACATTCCGTCGGCGGCGAACAGCTACGACAACTTTATGTTTTAGAAGGAAAGACAATGGACAGTTACGGCGCAATTTTGCGACACGCGCGCGAAGAAAAAAAGATTACGGTTGAAACCGCCGCTAAAGAAACTTCAATCTCGCAACATTACATTGAGGCGCTTGAAAGCGAAAACACTACGGTTTTTCACGGCGAAGCTTATGTCGTGGGCTTTTTGCGCAACTACGCCGATTACTTGAACGTCGATTCCGCCCGCTTGACAAAGCTTTACCACGCCGCCTTGGTTCAGGAATCTCCGGTTCCCGAAGGCTTGATAGAAAAACCGCGTCCCTCTTACTTTGTTCCGGCGATAGTGACAAGCGCGGTGGTCGTGGTGGCCGCGTCGGTTTTGCTGGCGCTTTATTTTGCGGTTTACCGGCCAAAGCAAATCGCCAAGCAGAATGAATACGCGGTCTCAAACAAAGTTCAGCAAAAGACATACGAGCTTGACTCCAAGCCCTTGAAGGAACGCCTTTACATCGGCGACCAAATTGTTGTTCCGACCCACGGCGGAAACATAATGCTTACCGTGGCCAGCGACACGGATTCGCGCCTTGGCTTGCAAACGCCGGTTGGCCTGCAGTACTTTGACCTTAGCGAAACGCGCGAGCTTGACATTGACGGCGACAACTCCGTTGACCTTTTGATTGACGTTTGGGAAGTTTCGTCAAACAAGAATTCGCGCGGCGCGGAAGTTTACATCATGCTTAAGGACGGAAGCGCCGTAGCCGAAAACATCGACGAGACTTCGATCCCGCTTTTGGCTTCCCAGCAAGCCAACCAAACGATTGTGCTTGAAGACAACCGCGCCTATCCGTTCACGCTTAACGCCAGCTTTAGAAACCCCTGCGTTTTCCGCTATGAGGTGGACAGAAAAAAATCTGTTGAAAATTACTACACCAACGGCGACGCGGTCACGATGACGGCCAACAACAAGACGCGCGTTTGGATAAGCAACGGAAACACTGTCAAGTTCCAAGTGATCGCGGGCGGCCGCTCGCACGATTTGGAAATAGCCAAGGCCGGCGAAGTCGTTGTCGAGGACATCAAGTGGATTCGCACCGACGAAGGCCGCTACCGCTTGGTGGTCGAAGCCCTTGACTAAATTTTTTCTTGACCAGCGCGGCTGCGCCAAAAATCAGGTAGACGGCGAAATCATAATCTCTCATTTGCTTTCGGAATCGTGGGAGCAAACCTTTGACGCGGACGAGGCTGACTTAATCATAATCAATTCCTGCGGCTTCATAGAAAGCGCAAAAAAGGAATCCCTTGACGCGCTTATGGGCGCCAGAAAAAAATACAAGGACAAAAAAATAATTTTGGCCGGCTGCCTTGCCCAGCGCTACGCGAAAGTTTTTGCCGACGAGCTGCCGGAAGCCGACGGCATTTTTGGAAACGGCGACTTGAGCAAAATATCGGATGTGGCAAAAAAAGTCATGGCCGGAAAACGCGTCGCGCTTACGCCAAAACAAGCGGGCGTTTCTTGCGGCGAGCGGCCTAGGCTTTTGTCGTACAAAAATTCCGCCTATGTAAAAATAACCGAAGGCTGCTCCAACCATTGCAGCTTTTGCGCGATTCCCCTTATCCGGGGTGAACTTAGAAGCCGGCCTGCTGACGACATCATAAAAGAAATAAAGTCGCTTTTAAAGCGCGGCGTTTTTGAGATTAATTTAATCGGACAGGACTTGGCTGCCTACGGAACTGAGCCTGCTTTTGGCCGGGCAAAAAACGGAGCGGCCTTCTCGCCGCTTGCCCGCTTGCTCAAAAAAATCTCCGCGATAAAAGGCGACTTTTGGATTCGCCTGCTTTACATTCATCCCGACCATTTCAATCCAGACATTTTGGAAGTCATGAAAAACGATTCGCGCCTTTTGCCTTACTTTGACATTCCCTTCCAAAGCGGCGACGACAAAATAATTTTGGCGATGAACAGAAAGTCGTCCTCGGCCTACTACAAGGCGCTTGTCAAAAAAATCCGCTCCGTGTTTCCGGCCGCGGCGTTGCGGACGACATTTTTGGCCGGCTTTCCCGGCGAGACGGAAGACGCCGCCCAAAACACATTGGGCTTTCTAAAAGCCGTTGAGCCTGACTGGAGCGGGGCCTTTGCCTACAGCAAGGAGGAAGACACCGCCGCGGCCTTGATGAAAAAACAAACGCCCAAAAAAGTCGCCGCTTTGCGCGTTTCCGCCCTGCAAACGGAGCAAGAAAAGATAACAAAGTCGCGCCTGGCCTCTCGCGTAAAGAAGGGCAAAAAATATTTGGAATACGATGTTTTGGTGGAAGAAATCGTCCAAAACTCCAAAGACGCCGGCTCTGACGAAAGCGGCGACTCATTTGCCATCGGCCGCGCCTGGTTCCAAGCGCCCGAGGTTGACGGAAACATTGTCATAAGATTTGACAAAGACGAAAAGGGCGCGGCCCGCGTTGAGCCTGGCGCTTTGGTCAAAGTCCGCTCCATCGCGGCGAGCGGCGTTGACATTTACGCGGAACTATTGCCATAAAAGGCCAAATCTGATAATATCCTTTTATGAAAGTCGCTATCTTTTTTGGGTCAAAATCCGACACAGAATCTATGAAAAAAGCCGCCGCCGTATTGAAAGAATTTGGCGTTGAATACAAGGCTTTTGTTATTTCCGCGCACAGGGCCGGCGAGCTCTTGCGACAGGTCGTGAGCCAAGTTGAGGCTGACGGCTTTGAAGTGATTATCGCCGGGGCAGGCTTGGCGGCGGCGCTTCCAGGCGTTGTGGCCGGAATGACCACGCTTCCTGTAATCGGAGTTCCGCTTGAGTGCGTGTCGGAAAAGTCCAACGGTTTGGGCGGAATGGACGCGCTCCTTTCCATCGTTCAAATGCCTCCGCAAATTCCCGTGGCGACAGTCGGAATCGGAAACGCGAAGAACGCCGCTTACTTGGCCGTTCAAATTCTTTCAATAAAATATCCTGAGCTAAAAGAAAAGCTTTTGGCCTTTAGAAAAAAATTGGCCGACGACGCGAAAGCCGCCAAGGACATTGAGCTATGATTCAAATGGAAGAGAACTTTGACGACAAGCTGCATGACGAATGCGGCGTTTACGGCGTTTACATAAACAAGGGCGAGGACGGAAAGCTTCCCAAAGACCTTAATCCCGCCGCCACTTGCTACTTTGGCCTTTACTCCTTGCAGCACCGCGGACAGGAGTCCGCCGGAATCGCTGTCTACGACGGAACTGAAATCAAGGTAAAAAAAGACGTTGGCCTTGTGGGCGACGTTTTTAGCCAGGACGACATAAAAAATCTTTCGGGCTACGCGGCGGTAGGCCACGTGCGCTATTCCACCGCCGGCGGAAAAGGCGTGGAGAACGCGCAGCCTATGGTAAGCCAAATGAAGTTGGGAAGCGTTGCCGTCGCGCACAACGGCCAGCTTGTAAACTACGAGCAGCTCCGCGAAATGCTTGAGGAAACAGGAAGCACTTTCAATTCTTCAAGCGACACCGAAGTTATCGTAAAGCTCATCGCAAAAAGCTACAAAAAAGGCCTTGAGCGCGCGTTGACCGACACAATCCAAATGATAAAAGGCTCGTTCGCGCTTTGCGTCCTTACCGAAAATGGTTTGGTCGGCGCGCGCGACCCAAACGGCATCCGGCCCCTTTGCCTTGGAAAGCTTGACGGCGGAAAGGGCTGGATTTTGTCCAGCGAGTCTTGCGCGATTGACGCTGTGAACGGAACTTTTGTCCGCGACATTCTTCCGGGCGAAATCGTAATCATAAACGACGACGGAGTTTTGTCGTTTGAGTTTGGAGAAAAGACTTCCAAGAGAAGCTGCATTTTTGAATACGTTTACTTCGCGCGTCCCGACACTGTCATGGACGGAATTTCTGTCGAGGAGGCGCGGCACAGAATGGGCGCGACGCTTGCCAAGGAAAGTCCTGTAAAGGCCGACATCGTTGTGGGCGTTCCAGACAGCGGCTTGGGCGCGGCCATCGGCTACTCGCGCGCGGCGGGCATTCCCTATTCAAACGCGATTGTAAAGAACAAGTACATCGGCCGCACCTTCATCGCGCCGACGCAAAAAGAGCGCGAGAACATGGTTTACGTAAAGCTTAACGCGCTTAAGTCGGAGCTTGACGGAAAGAGCGTTGTCGTGATTGACGACTCAATCGTTCGCGGAACGACAAGCCGCCGCTTGATCCAAATCTTGCGCCGCGCGGGCGCCAAGGAAGTTCACTTTAGGGTTTCCAGCCCGCCGGTAAAATTCCCTTGCTATTTTGGAATCGACACGCCAAGCCGCGCCGAGCTTATTTCCAGCGCGCACGACGTTGACGAAATCCGCAAGGAAATCGGAGCGGATTCCTTGGCCTTTATTTCGGTCGAGGGAATGCTGGAGGCCTTGCGCTCGTGCAGCCCCGAAAACTTCGGCTACTGCAAGGGCTGCTTTACCGGTGAATACCCGATGAGCGTTCCCGGCGAGTTGAACGGAAAAAAAATTAGCGAATAGGAGAACATGGTTATGGATTACAAAGAGTCTGGCGTTGACGTTGAGGAAGGATACCGCGCGGTAAGCGAGTATAAAAAATACGCGAAGCAAACTGCCATTCCCGGCTTGCTCAGCGACCTTGGAAGCTTTAACGGAATGTTCTCCGTTCCCAAGGGAATAAAAAATCCTGTCATGGTAAGCGGAACGGACGGCGTGGGCACAAAGCTTGACATCGCCTTCCAAATGAAAAAATACGACACCGTCGGAATCGACTGCGTTGCCATGAGCGTGAACGACATTTTGTGCTCTGGCGTTCAAACCTTGTTCTTCTTGGATTACGTGGCCTGCGGAAAGCTTGAAGCCCCTGTCGCCGCCGAACTTGTAAAGGGCGTGGCGGAAGGCTGTCTTCAAACCGGCTGCGCCTTGCTTGGCGGTGAGACCGCCGAAATGCCGGGCTTTTACGACGTTGGAAAGTACGACCTTGCGGGCTTTGGAGTCGGCGTCGGCGACAAAAACGAAATGATTACCGGAAAGAACATCAAGGAAGGCGACACGCTTATCGGCCTTTCTTCAACCGGCGTCCACTCAAACGGCTTTTCTCTTGTCCGCCAGTTGGTCAAGGACTTTAACGAGCCTTTTGTTTTGAACGGAAAGGAAACAGGAAAAACGATTGGCGAAGTATTGCTCACGCCGACGCGCATTTACGTAAAGCCTGTAATGCAGGTTCTTAAAAAATTCCGCAAGAGCGTTCACGGAATGGTGCACGTTACAGGCGGCGGCTTTTACGAAAACATTCCCCGAATGTATCCAAAAGCCGAGGCCGGACAAAAGCAGTTGATTTCTGTCATCAACCGCGGCTCTTGGGACATCCCGCCGGTTTTTGGCGAGCTTATCAAGCGCGGCGCCGACGTTGAGAAAGTTTACAACACCTTCAACATGGGAATAGGCTTTGTGCTTGCCGTGGCCAACAAGGACGCGGACAAAATAATCGAAATGTTCAACAAGAACGCAAGCCAATACTCAAAGCCCGGAATCCCGGACATGAAGGCTTACAAGATTGGCCGCGTGACAAAAGCCGCCGGTCCCGTCGAAAGCCAAAAAGACGCTCTCTTGTTTGAGGACTAAGGAATGGCGGAAGTTAAGCGCGTCGCGGTCTTGGTGTCCGGCGGAGGAACTAATTTGCAGGCCTTGATTGACTGGCAAAAGTCGGCGGCCGCTTGTCCTTACAAAATTGTTTTGGTTGTCTCTAACACAAAGAGCGCCTACGCCTTGGAGCGCGCCGCAGCGGCCGGGATTCCGACAGCGGTAAAAAGCCCGGTAAGCGTTTTGGGAAAGGAAAAAGCCGCCGCCTTAAGCCGCGAGGAAAAAATGCTCGCAGTTAGCGACGCGACGCTGGAGGCGTGCAAGGAATATAAGGCTGACATAATTGTCTTGGCCGGCTACCTTAGCGTTTTGGCGGGCGGCATTGTCCAGGAATATTCTGGCCGCATAATCAACTTGCATCCGGCGCTCCTTCCAAAATTCGGAGGAGTGGGAATGTGGGGCGAAAACGTCCACAAGGCCGTTCTTGCCGCCGGCGAAAAGGAAAGCGGCTGCACGGTTCACTTGGTTGATTCAGGCTGCGACACCGGAAAAATCTTGGTCCAAAAAAAAGTCCCGGTAATGCCGGGCGACACTGTTGAAAGCCTTTACGCCCGAATCGCTCCCAAGGAGCACGAGGCGATTGTCGAAGGCCTTTTGATCTTATGCAAATGAAAAGTATTATGAATAAAAAAGATTTTTCTTTGTTGGCGCCATTCGCGCTGTGTTGCCTTTTGTTCGCCTCGTGCCAGTCAACGAAGTTTGTGGACAACAGGACGCAGATATTGGCCGACGGTTTGGAAATAAACGCGAGCGACGACGCGTTTAAATTGTATGACGTTGATTTTTCAGGCGGAATCGATGAAAAAAGCGGGCGGTCTGCGGAAGAAGGCAAATTTCTTTTTATGCGCCTTTACCTTCCCAACTATGACAACAAGGCAAGTTCCGTCAACATGCTGAAAAAGCTTATAACTTTAGTTGACCCAAACCCGGAGGAGGCCAGCCATTCTTCTATTGGCTTTAGCTTGGCCGACGATTTTTACGGTCTTACCCTTTATTCCACCAAAGACTTGAAGCGCGAAAGCTGCCTTAACCCCAAGTCAAACCAATACATGAAGCTTTGCAACCCTTACACCTCAACGCAGACGACTCTTGCGATGCGGGTGACGGACCAAGAGTATGAGGCGGTCAAAAAACTGATTGCCAAAGATTTTGCCGAGCAAAAGGTAAAGTATTGGCCTACAAAAAATTTGATTGTAGGAATTGACAGCTTGAATCGAAAAAAATTGCCGCGCTCAAAGTCGCGCTTGGGCGGCAGAAAGTTAAAGAGGGGCTACATCGATCCCCACAAAAAGGAAAATTTCTTTGTGTGCTCAACTTACTTGGCTTATGTCCTTCAGTCTTGCATAAAGAGCGTTGACGATTATTTTAAGGAGCGGAACATAGGCTATGACAAAGTCGCCCCGACGGACTTGTACTACATTCCGGGATTCAAAGTCTTGTTTTCGTCCACTTGGGTGGACTACAATATTGCCGCGGCGGAATTTGCGCGCTCGTGCCCGCAGTTTGAGGAATACCTTATTGATTAGGGTATTCGTACTCAAAGTCTGACTGGCCGGCCATTTCGTTGACCGTTGAGCCGAACTTTTGCAAAATATTGTAGGTGGTCTGCTTTATAATGTTCTTGTTGGCGTCGTATTTGAAGAATACTCTTGAGCGGCGCTTTCCGTCAGAGCCGTAAAGCGCTTGCTCCAAAAGCAGGCCGTCGGCGTTGTAGACATACTGCTCGCGTTCCACTTGTTCGTTAAGGTAGTTGTATGAGTTTATTTCGGAAAGAGTTCCGTCTGTGTTGTAAACGTAAACTTTCTTAACGTCAAGCGTTCCGTTTGAAAAATAGGCGCAGCTTTCGACAAGCTTTTTTTCTTGGTTGTAAAGGTAAGTGTTTTTCCAAATCAAGTTGCCTTGGGAATTGTAGTAGGTTTCGTCGATTGAACTGTCGCCGTCATACTTGTAGATGGTTTTTCCAACCATGGCGCCCTTGCCGTCGTATTCGTTTTCTTCAATTTTTTTGCCGTTCTTGTCAAAGACTCCGCTAATTTTCCAAACAAGGTTTCCGTTGGCGTCAAAGCAGCTTTGGCTTGCCAATTGCTTGTCGTCAGTGTATTCGTAAACCACTTTGTCGGCAAACTGGCCGGTGGCCGAGTATTCGGCGGATTCGATTTCAAGGCCCAGCTCGTTGAATGTGTGCTTGTATTTTGTGGCGGGGGTTCTAAAGTAGTCGCCAAATTTTGTGGTGATCGTAAATTCCGTCTGCGTGTAGCTTTTTGGCGAGCCTTTTGGATTCATGAACGGCGAATCGTCGTAGGCGAAGGCGAAAATTCCGCATGAAGCGACAAGGACGGAAAGCAAAAACTTTTTCATAGTAGAACTCCAAAACTTTTCAAAAATGCGTTGTCTTACATTATCTAAAAAAACGCGAAAATGTTCAATAGGACAAGGGCCGCCTTGTAGAAAAGAAAAGTGATTTGCGTTATAATGCTCCAATGCATTTGACCGTCGCCCGCCAGCTTTTTGTTATGGCCGTTATAGTCGTGATAAGTTTTTTCTTTTCGCGCAAGAACAAGTTTGGACAAAAGGAATCGCAGTTTTTAAGCCGAATCCTTCTTTATGTAATAAATCCTTGCATGATTGTCTCAACTTTTGACGTTGACTTTGACCGTGAAAAGCTAAAGTTTTTGGCGCTTGCGATTGGCGTTAGCTTTGCCTTCCACCTTGTGATGATTATAATGGCGACGCTTTTGTTCGCGCGGAAAAAAAACTTGCAAGAGCAAAGCGCTTTGCAAGAGCAAAAAGCCCGCGACGCGCTCAGCAAGATTGGCATTGTTTTCACCAATTCAGGCTTTATAGGAATTCCGCTTATAAACGGCGTGTTTGGCGGCGAAGGCGTATTTTACCTTATGGGCTACATTTTGGTCTTTAACATTTTGCTTTGGTTTTGGGGCGAATGGATTGTGACCGGCTCCATGCGGCCGCTAAAGATTTTGGCAAATCCAAACGTCATCGCCTGCGCGGCGGGGCTTGTGGTTTTTTGCGTTCCGTTCAGGATGCCTTACGCGGTGATTGAACCCTTGCGGATGATTGGCTCTTGCAACGGCGCCGTGAGCATGATGCTGTTGGGCCTTTTGTTCGCGTCTTTTGGCGGCGACAAGAGCGGGCAAGAGCAAAAAGCCGCCGCGACAATAAGGGCGTACGCGCGGCCTTTGGCGCGGGACGTAGCGTTGCGCTTGCTCGCCTGTCCATTGATTTTGCTTTTCGCGACGCTTTTTGCCTTGCGCGCCTTTGATTTTGTTCATGAAATAAAATTGATAATGAGCGTGCTCTTTATCGCGGCCGCTTGCCCGGTCGGCATGAGCGTTTCAAGCTTTGCGGTTGTCTTTAAAAAAGACGCTGATTACGCGAGCCTTTTGGTGGCCGTCTCCAGCGCCGCCTGCATTGTAACGATTCCGCTTTTGGTCGCGCTGCTTGAAGCGCTGGCGTAGTTGCAAGCCGCAAGCGAAGGACGGGGGGAACCTAAGGCTCTTTTTTCGTCGCTGGGACCCGCTTGTCTAGTCTGCGCTTTTTACGCCTCGTCCGCTAATTGCGCGATCCACTCGTTATGCGCCGCGATTTCCTTTGTCGTTCCGGCCTCTTTAAGCGACTGCATCTGCGCTTCCTTTTTTTGATTGCGCTCTTGGCTTAGGCGGCGCGCTTGCATCAAAATTTCGGCGGCCTTGTCAGCCTTTATGCCAAGCGCCTGCGCCACTTGCGCTTCCTGGGCCTTGGCCAAATTTTCTATCGTGACAAATTTTTGCGTAAGGATCCGCTCGCGCTTGGCTCCGATTCCAGGCAGGGCGGCGAAGGCGGAAACGACGTTTTCCTTTGTCCTAAGGCGCTGGTTTCGGCTGGTGGCAAAGCGGTGGGTTTCGTCGCGCACGCGCTGCAAAAGCCTAAGGGCGTCGCTGCGCTTGGGAAGCGTTATCGGCGTTGAGTCGCCGGGCTTGTAAATTTCTTCGTCGCGTTTGGCCAAGCCCGCTACCGGTATGTCCAAGTCCAGTGCCCGCAAGACGCCTTCCACCGCGTTCACTTGGCCGATGCCGCCGTCTATCAATATCAAGTCGGGAAGGTCGGCCCCTTCGTTTAAAAGCCGGGTGTAGCGGCGCGTCGCGGCCTCTCGCATTGAGGCAAAGTCGTCGATGATTCCGTTTGTGGTCTTTAGCCTAAAGTAGCGGTAATTTTTTTTGTCGGGGTTTCCGTTGTAAAAGCTGATTAGCGACGCGACCGGGAATTTTCCGCCAATGTGCGCGATGTCAAATCCTTCTATTCTAACGGGCAGTTTTTTTAGACCCAATTCTTCCTTTAGTTCCTGCAAGGCCGGAATGTCGCCGCGTTCCCTCATGCGCCGGATTATGTCTTCATGCGCGTTTTGCCTTGCCATCTCTATGGCGGCCTTGTGGCGGCCGGCGCTTTCCATGTCGTCTGTGACCAAAACTATTTTTGTCTTTTCGTCAAACTGTTCCTTTAGCCAGCGCTCCATAAATTCAAGGCCGCTTTGCGACGGAACGTAAATGGCCGGCGGAATGTCGGAGCCGTCTCCATAGTAGGCGTTGATGAATTCCGGCAAAAGCTCGTCGTCCTCGTTAAGGCTGGTGACGCGGTAATTGTCGCGCCCCTGCGCCCGCCCTTCGCGGATTTTAAGGACGGTAAAGCTTGCAAGCTCTCCTTCGCGCCAAAAGGCTATGTAGTCGCGGTCTTCCGAAGAAAAATCTTCAACGATGTTTTGGTTTTGCATTATCAAGAGAGCGCGGATTCCGTCGCGAAGGCGGGCGGCCTTTTCAAAATTCAAGTCTTTTGCCGCCTCCTTCATTTCGCGCTCCAACTTTTCTTCCGTTTCTTTGCCTTTTCCCTCAAGCAGTTCTGAAATTTCTCCGATATAAGCGTTATAGGAGTCTTTGTCGATTTTTTTGCAGCAAGGCGCCTTGCAGCGGCCGATGTGATAGTAAAGGCAAGGATAGTCGCGCTCCTTGAATTGCTTGCAGTGGCGAAGCGGATAAAGTTTGTACAAAGTGTCTATGAACGTGTCCAGCGCGGTGACGTCAGGAAATGGGCCAAAGTAAAGCGAGCCGTCCTGAATCATTTGCCGGGTCTTGAAGACGCGAGGAAACTTTTCGTTGGTCACGCGCAAGACAGGGTAGGACTTTCCGTCCTTTAGGTTTATGTTGTAGCGCGGCGAGTATTTTTTTATTAAATTGTTTTCCAGCAGGAACGCTTCGTATTCGTTCGCTGTTGTGATATATTCAATTGACTGGGCGCGGGAAATCAAGAGGCGAGTCTTGATGTCCTTGTTTCCGGAAAAATATGAGCAAAGGCGGTTTTTGAGATTTTTTGCCTTGCCCACGTAAATGACGGTTTCTTGCGGATTTCTCCACAAATAAACTCCGCTGGAACTTGGAGCTTTGCGCGCGGTTTCGTGTAATTTTTCTCTTGCCGTATTTGTTGAATTCATAATTGGGGAAAAGGCGATGAACGCTGATAAAAAGATAATCATTTTTCTTTGCTTTTGTCTAGCGGTTGGGCGGAATTTTTTTGCAGAAAGCAAAAGCGTCGTTTTGGGTGGAAAAACTGGTTGGCCGGAACTTTCTGTTCAAGACGGAGTGACTTTTGGAACCGGCCGCTTTGGCTATCAGGCGGTGGAACTTGCCACAAACGCCCGCTCGGTCACTGATGAAACAGACTTGCTTTTGGATTTTGAAGGCGCGGACGCGAACGACAAGCGGACTTTCTTGGACAGGAGCGGAAACTATTCCGTTCAGTCAAACTCGCTCTTGCGCTCGCCTAAATCGGTGATGGGACACAGTTCCGCATTGAGCCGAGGCAACGGGAAGGGCTTGGTCTTGCGCGGAAGCCCTGAAAGCGTTTTTGGCAGGCAGGGCGGAACGGGCTCGTGGACAATAGAATTTTGGCTGTGCCCTGCGATCGCTGAAAACGGAGAGCGCGTCTTTGAATGGCGGTCGTCTAGAATCGTAGACGGATATGTCTTGTTCCAAATGATAGAAGCCTCTTTTTTTAACAACCGAATCCAGTGGAATTTCACCAACATTTTTGACGGAATGACGGCCAACAACGGCGAGGTCACGCTGTTAAGCTACAGCGCTCTTATTCCCAACAAGTGGAGCCATCACGAAATTTCCTACGACGAAGAAAGCGGCTTGCTTGAATGTAAAATTGATTCCAAAGTCGAAGCTCTCAAATACATAACCGAAGGCGGCCGCGAAGGAAAGACGATTTACCAACCTGTCTTGGGCGAGGTCGCGCCAATCAACATCGCTCCGGCCTACACAGGAAGCTTGGATGACTTTAGAATTTTGACTCGGGTCATAGATTCGTCGCAGCCCCAGAATTTAATTTACGACAAGTACAAGATTGACGGCGGCCGCTTTGAAACGCTTCCGATTATGACCACGCAAGGTTCGGTAATGAATTCATTGCAAATAGTTGACAATGTTCCGGCCCAGACAGAAATACGATACTACGTCCGCGCCGGCGACAACTTTTTCAATTGGCAGGATCCGGAGCGCGCGCCAAAATGGATTCGCGTTCACAATGAAGAGGAAATCAAGGGCGTAAGAGGCCGTTACTTCCAGATTGCCGCCGAGCTTTTTCCGGACGGAGCAGGTCGCGCGACGCCGTCGGTTACGGAAATAAAAATCAATTACACGCAAGCCCAAGCGCCCACCGCGCCCTTTAGAGTAAAGGCGAATCCCGGCGACGGCTTTGTGGATTTGACATGGTCCTATTCGGTTGACGAGAACGCCGGCGGCTACTATATCTTTTACGGAAACAGGCCAGGCGAGTATTTGGGAACTGACGCCAACGAAGGACCGTCGCCGATTAAGGTTGACAACATAACGTCATTCAGGCTGACAGGCCTAAAGAACGGCGCGATTTATTATTTTGCGCTTTCAACTTATTCCAAAGACGAGGCGCAAATAAGCGGCGGCCTTTCAAATGAAGCCAACGCGCGCCCGGGAAGGAGATAATAAAAAATGTCTGAAAACACTTTGTTGCTGAACCGCGCGGAGTCCGCGGTGATGTCACGCGACTACGCTTTGGCCGCGCGCCTTTACACAACTTTGCTAAAAGAAGAGCCTGAAAACATTGACTTGCTTAAGCGCTTGGGAAACGTTTTTGTAAAAAGCGGCGACGACAAAAAGGCGCAAGGCATTTATGAAAAGCTTCTTTCGCTTGAGCCGAACAACGCGGACACGCTTTTGTCTTTGGGCGGAATTTATCGCCGCGTGAAGTTGTATGACAAATCGATTGACGTTTTGAACAAGGCGCTCAAGGCAGGAGCCAAGGACGTTCAAGTATACTACAATTTGGGCTTTACATATAAATTCCAAGAAAAGTTTGAGGACGCGATTGATTGCTTTGAGACTGTTGTGGCCCTTAACCCAAACGATGTTTTGGCTTACAACCACATAGGCTCGATTTACGAATTGAAGAAAAAATACGACGACGCGATACAAGCCTACCAGACTGGCCTTAAGGTTGACCAGCACCATCCAATCTTGCATTTTAATTTGGCCAAGACTTTTGAGGAGTCCGGCAACACAGAAGGCGCGATTCGTGAGTACGAAGCGGCCTTGCGATACAAGCCGGGCTGGAAGGAAGCTTATGTAAATTACGCCAGGCTTTTGTTCAAGGACGGAAAGCTAAAGGCCGCGGAGGCGGTCACCGAACAGGCGATAAAGGTCAACGAAGAAAGCGCGCGCCTTCAGTCTTTGATGGGCGACATTTACTTGGCCCAAGATTATTACGAGGGCGCCGAGGAACGCTACAAAAAATCCCTCAAGTCGGATCCAAAAAGAATCAAGGCCTTGTTGGGCTTGGCGCAGGCGTTGGAATGTCAAGACAAAAACGCCGAGGCGCTGGAAGTGGTCCAGCGGGCTAAGGAAATCGCTCCCGAAAGCGAAAAGGTGGCCAAACGGGCCGCTTCGGTCGATTTGACCGCGCAAAAGTATTCCGCAGCCAACAAAGAGATTGAAGGACTTTTCCAAAAGAACAAGGACGACCTAGAAGCCCTTGACCTTAAGGGCCAATACTTGATTTGTTCCGACGACGAAAAAGGCGCCAAAGACTGCTACAAAAAAATAGAGACATTCAACCCGACATACAAAAAGCATCTTAAAAACGCGTCAAAGCGCTTCAAGCAGCGCGGCGACTTGAAGAAGGCGCAAGCGTACATCAAGAAATTTTTGGCGGAGTCTCCGCGCCCAGACTCGCGCTCTTACGTGGCGCTGGCGCAAATAGAAGAGGCGCTGGGCAACGTGGAGGCTGCGCTTGCCGCTTACAACAAGGCCTTGGAGAGCGACAGCGGAAACAAGCTTGCCAAAAAAGCGAGCGCGCGTCTCGCTTCGTCCGTGGGCTCTTCCGAGCTTGCGGAAAATGCAGTTGACGAAAGCCTTGACTTGAACGGCGGCTTTGACGAAGTTGAAAACCTTGAAATCAACATGGGGCAGGAGGAACTTGCGCCGCAGGAAGACGAAAGCCAAGACGACAATGTTTTGACCGAAGACGATTTTGACTTTGACGCTTTTGGAAAGTCGCCGCTCTTGGACGACGAGCCGGAAGTTGACTTTGGCTCGATTGCCGGAATAACGGAGAAGGCTGAGGACGAAGACGAGAAGGCCGGCGAAATGGGCCTGCTTGACGAAAACGATTCCACGATAAAGGACAAGATTGAGAAGGAAGAGTTGCCGGATGAGATTCCGCTGGATGCGCCTGCGCAAGATGAGCCGGAAGCCATGAGCGAGCCAGAGCCAGAGCCTGAGACGGCGCCTGAGCCTGAGATGGAAGCTGAGCCTGTTGCGGATTCTGAGCCAGAGCCGGAAGCGCAAAAGCCTGAAGCGCCAAAAACGCGCGAGCCTTTGTATCCGCCGCAAGACGCCGCGCCGGGAATTGACGAGGACGAGCTTGAACGAAGGTTGGAGAGGCAAAAGAAAGAGCTCGCGCGCGAATACGACAAAAAGCTTGACGCGCTTTCCCGCGAAAACCAAGACTTGATGGACAAAATGTCGGAAGTCGAGGAAAACGCGCAGAAGGCCAGCGACGCCGCCGAAAAGGCTTGGTTTGCCGCGCAAAAGGCGGCCGACAACGCGCAGCTTGCCGAGCAAACAAACGACGCGATGAACGAGCGCATGGAAGAGATGGCCGAGGAGGCTGCGAAGAAGGCCGCCGAAGCCCTTGAAGAAATCAAGGCCTCGCAAGAAGCCGCGCAAGCGCCTGAAGCGGCCGAGGCCGACGAGCCGTCCGAAGACTTTGACGATTTATTTGACGACATTTTGGGAACCAGCGTTCCTGGCGAGGAAGATGAAGCGCTTGCGGATGATGCGGAAAACGACACGGAACCGGCGCCAGAACCCGAGCCCGAGCCTGAACCGGAGCCAATGCCCGAACCCGAGCCAGAGCCTGAGCCCGAACCCGAGCCTGAACCCGAGCCAATGCCAGAAGCGGAGCCTGAACCGCAGACGGAAGAGGCGGCGGAAGTCCCCGAAACTTTTGACAGCGCGGCAGAAAAAGCCGCGGCGATGATTCCCGCAATAGAAAATATTTTGCGCCAAGAAAAAAGCGCGCGCGATTTTTCTTCCGAGATAAAAATGTTCAAAGCCTTGCGCGCTTTGAGCGAATCTTTGCCGCCGGAAGACCGCCGCGAGTTTTTGCAGAGCCGCACCCGCGTTTCGCTTGACTACCTAATTTCAAAATTGGAAGGGCGGCCCGGACTTTTAAAGACTTCCGCCGCCTTAAGAAAAAGCGGCGAATTGTCGGATTGCGTCAAGGAAGAGGATGTTGACACGGACTACACCTTTGACGAGCTTGCCCGCATCGTTGTCACCGACATGAAGGCCTTGGCGGGCTTCCTTGAGGAAGACGATTTGGTCGTTGCCTTGAACAAGCTGGCGGACAATTTTTTGAACGGCCAAGAATAGAGGCGCGGGAAAAATGGCGGCGGACGGCTTGCGTGGCGAGCCGGGCGAATTAAATTGAACGCAATTTACTTGCATTATTTTTAATTTTATGCTATGCTTTAAAAATGCAAGTAGATAAGAACGACCCGGAGCTTTTGCGCCTTGACAAGCAGCTTTGCTTTGCCTTGTACGCTTGCTCGCGCGAAATCATAAAAGCCTACAAGCCGATTCTTGATCCCTTGGACTTGACTTACACAGAGTATGTCGTGTTGATGGCCCTTTGGGAAAAGGACAAGGTTCCCGTAAAAGAATTGGGCCAGAAAATTTTCTTGGATTCGGGAACGTTGACTCCGCTTTTAAAAAAGATGGCGGAAAAATCTTTGGTGGTCCGCGAGCGAAGCCCCAACGACGAGCGCAGCGTAATCATCAGCCTTACTTCAAAAGGAAAAGGCCTGGAAAAAAAGTGCCGCGAAAATCCCGACAAGTTGATATGCGAAGCCAAGCTGGACCAGGTTGACGGCGACGCGCTTATGAAAAACCTTCACAAAATGCTTGAAAATTTTAGGGACGAGTCCGCGGACTAAAGGCGGCGATATTTGGCAAGCCCAAAAAGCCGCGGCGTTTTTTCCGCGCCGTTCAAGTCTTAGGCTTCTATAAAACCGCAGCCCAAGCCGTTCATCAATTCGTAAAAGCGCGGGAACGAGACGCTCGCGCATTCCGCTCCGACAATTTCAATCTTTTCTCCGGCTGGAAGCGCAAGTCCAAGGCAGGCCGCCGCCATCGCGATTCGGTGGTCGTCGTGGCTTTGAATTTGCGCGCCATGCAATTTTTGGCCGCCGTAAATAGCGAGCCAGTCCGGGCCTTCCTCAACTTTGGCGCCGATTTTTTCCAATTCCGCTTTAAGCGTAGAGATGCGGTCTGTTTCCTTGCGGCGGCAAACGGCGGCGTCTTCGATAACCGTCTTTCCTTCGATAAAGCAGGCGGCCACGGCAAGCGCGCAAATCGCGTCAGGAAAGCCCGAAATCGGAACGCGCAGTGTTTGGTCGGGAAGGTTGCGCGCGCTTAGCGGCTTTCCGCCGGTAACGGTAAGAGTGGCCGCCGCCTTGTCGCAAACGATGTCGGCGCCGACCGAGCGCAAGACATCAACGATTTTGTCGTCGCCCTGGCTTCCCGAAAAGTCAACGTTTTGAATCGTTATTTTGCTGTCCGTCAAAAGCGCGGCGATTAGCGGAAAGGCCACTCCTTCCCAATCGCTGGGAATGGCAAAGTCCTTGGCCTTAAGCTGGGCGGGCGGCGTTACGGAAATCTTTTTAAAGTCGTCCGACATTTGGACGCGAGCGCCAAATTCTTCAAGCCACAATTTTGTCATCGTAAGGTAGGGCGTTTCTTTTGGGTCGGACAATTCGATTTTTAAGCCGCTCGGCAAGCGCAGCGCGGCCAGCATCATTCCGGTAATGTACTGGCTTGAAATCGAGCCTTCGGTGCGGACGACGTTTTTTCCGTCGGCCTTTCCGCGTACGATTAGCGGGCAGGTCGTGGTTCCGGGCACCGCGCACCAAGCGTCGGCTCCCATTTGCTTTATCACGTCGGCCACGTGATGGACGGGCCTTTTTCGGATGCTTGCGTCTCCGGTAAATACGGACGTTCCTTCAAAGGTGGAACAAATCGGCGACAAAAAGTAGAGGAGGGAGCCGGAGTTTCCAACGTTCACCACGTCGGTCGGAAG
>ONET01000044.1 GCA_900316905.1 uncultured Treponema sp. | reverse complement strand
ACTTCAGCGGTGATGACTTCACCCTGACGCATTTCCTGCTTGGCAAGGCTCTCTTCAAAGAGCTGGGCAAAAGATTCGGTGTTAGTAGTGTTGGACATGAAAATAAAAAGTTAAAAAAGAAAATCTCACCCCGCCGGGCCCTCTGATCGCTCAGAGTTTGGGGTGGTGTTTTTCATAAAAGCCGCAGGGCCCGTTTCCTGCGGGGTAAAAAATCTATCTCACTCGTGCCTGCCACCAGGAAAGCACCTGTCCGACAGTGGCTTCTATTGAAAGATCCGAGCTGTCAAGAACCAGCGCATCCGGAGCCGGAACGCAAGGGGAAACCGGTCTTTCGCGATCGCGGCGATCCCTTTCCTGCAAATCACGCGTAAGGTTTGAGAGATTAGCAGAAACTCCTTTTTCTATCAACTGCTTGTACCTTCTCATTGCGCGAGCCTCGGCGCTCGCCGTGAGGAATACCTTCAGAGCCGCATCAGGAAAAACCACGCTCGCCATGTCCCGTCCGTCCGCAACAAGCCCCGGAGCGCGCCGCGCCCGGAGCTCGAGCTCGAACAGGGCCTTGCGCACGGCGGGCAAAACCGCGATTTTGCTTGCCGCAAGCCCCACCTGCTCGGCACGGATAGCCTGTGTCACGGCACGGCCATCGAGCAGAATCTCGCCCGCCTCAAACACCGGGTTCATCGCCCCGGCGAGCTCGGCGCAGGCCTGCTCGTCCGTGAGATCCACGCCCTTTTCAAGGCAGGCAAGGGCTGCCAGCCGAAAAAGCGCTCCGCTGTCCAGATAGTGGAAGCCCAGAGCCTCGGCAACACGGGCGGCAACGGTTCCCTTGCCGCTTGCCGTTGGACCGTCAATCGCGATGACGGGAACTGTTCTGTCAGACATCTGAAAAAATCCTTGTCAAAAAAGACGCGGCTCATCGCCGGCAAAGCTTGTGAAGCTCTTCACCACGCCCTTCACGCTGTCGCCGATTTGCGTCTCGGCGAAGAACTTGTCGCGCGCTCCGTTCATCTGTTCCTCAAGGTAGCGGCGGCGGTTCACCACCACGTTGGCCTTGTTGTCGGAATAGAGGCGCTCTATATAAAATTTGCCCTTTGTTCCAAGCAAGCTTTCGGGCTTTTCAACCTTCTGGCTGTCAGACTGGCTGATGGGAAGGAAAGCGTGAATGTCGCCGCCGAGAGCGACTTCAAATCCGCCCTTGACAACCTTCTCGATCGTTCCGTCAACCGCGGTCTTTTCGTCAAACGCCTTGCGAACGTCTTTCCACATTTGCTTGGCGTCTGCCTTGGCTTTAGAAACTTCAGGACCGTTTCTTCCGTCTTTTCTGATGAGAACAACTGTTACAAGATCCCCTGCTTTGGGCAAGTCGCCCGCAAATTCAGATACAGGAATCTTTCCTTCAGACTTGTATCCAATGTCGATGAAGACATACTCGTCTGTTACAGCGATAACCGATCCGTCAACAAGCTGGCCGTCTTCAAGCGGCTTAAGTCTGTTGAGAGACTCCTCTAATTGTGTTTGGATCGAGTCCTTTGAATTCTGGACATCGTCCATTTCCACTTCCATCTTTTCCATTTTTTATCCTTTCACTAGTGAATTTTGCTAAGTATTTTAGCGCAAACTTCGTCTATAGTCAAGTCTGAGGTGTCAATATAAAAGGCGTCGGGAGCGCGCTTTAGGGCGCCGACGGCCTTGGCCTTGTCCATCTCGTCGCGCTTTTTTATCGCTTCCTTTATTTCTTCCAAGGTCATTCCGCTGACTCCTTGGTCGTAGCGTCTTTGGGCTTGGACGTCAAGCGAGGCGTCAAGGTAGAACTTGTGTTCCGCGTTGGGAAAGACCACGGTTGTCATGTCGCGGCCCTCGCAGACTATGCTTTGGCTCTTTGTGATTTCATGCATTCTGGCGTCGGCGATTTGGCGGATTTGGGGAATCGCGCTCACTTGGCTTGTGTTGGCGCTGACCTTGTCCTCGTGCAGGCGCGACTCAACGTCAACGCCGTTAAGGATTAAACGCGAGTCCTTGTAGTCAAGCGCGAGCGTCTTTGTAAAGTCGATCACCGCCTGGCTGTCGCTTATGTCGATGGAATTTTCCAGGCAGGCCAAAGTGATCGCTCGGTAAAAGCTTCCCGAATTAAGGTAAGTGATTCCAAGCTTTTTGGCGATTATGCCCGCTATAGTGCTTTTTCCGGTTCCGGCCGGCCCGTCAATCGCGATTATCATTTTTTCTCCTAAAAAAAGCCGGCGAGGAAATGTCAATTTCCGAACAGGCTTTTTTACGCCCGCGAAAGCGGGCAGTTTAATATGCGAGTTTCTGAAAGAAACTCGTCAAGTTGAAAGGCCGGCGGCAATCGACGGTCTTTCAACTTATCCTCCTAATATTAAAGCTCATGCGTCGTGGCCTCGCCTAGCAGCTCCTGGACCTCAAACGGCTCAAGGTCGCGCGACTCGCCGGGCGCCATTTCGTTTATGTTAATGTTTCCGATTCGGACGCGGCAAAGGCGCTTTATGGAAGCCTCGCGCGACTCAAAGACGCGGCGGATTTCGCGGTTCTTTCCTTCCACCAAAACCACGGCCATTCTGTGGGAATTAAGCTCTCGCGCGCTCTTGGCCTTGTAAAAAACGCCGTCAACGCGCAGCCCCCTTTCAAAGTCCGCGTCCAAGCCGCGCGGCAAGGGAAGGCTTGTGTCAACCACGTATTCCTTTTCTATTTCCGCGCTGGGATGCGAAAGAACTTTGGCAAAGTCGCCGTCGTTGGTAAAGATGATGAGGCCGCAGCTGAACATGTCAAGGCGGCCAACGTTGTAAAGGCGCTCGGAATACTTGTCCTTTAAAAGGTCGGCGGCAACGGGGCGGCCTTTTTCGTCCGACATCGAGCATACGTATCCGACGGGCTTGTTGAGCAAAACGTAGCGCTTTGTTTCTTCGGCAAAGACTTGCTTTCCGTCAACAAAGACCTTGTCGCCCGGGCCGACTTTCGTTCCAAGCTCGGTGACAGTGGCGCCGTTGACAGACACGCGGCCGTCCAAAATGATTTTTTCGCTGGCGCGGCGGCTGGCCACTCCCGCGTGGGCCAAAAAGGCTTGCAAGCGCTCCTGGCGCTCTTGGCCGTCCGACTTTTTTGAACTACCTTGCAAGTACGAACCTCTCCGCTTCTTCCTGATCCAGCTTGGGCAAATCCGCGATTGAATTTAGGCGGAAGAATTTTAGGAATTCTTTGGTCGTTCCGTATTGGGTGGGCTTTCCGGGAACGTCCTTCTTGCCCACTTCCTTGATAAGATTGCGCTCGGTCAAAAGGCGGATCATGTTGTCGGCGCTCACGCCGCGAATGCCTTCGATTTCAGCGCGGGTGATGGGCTGGGAATACGCGATGATGCTCAATGTTTCCATCGCGCTGCGCGAAAGGCGGCCTTCGCTCTTTGAGCCGTAGCGCTCCTTCACCAAATCCCAAACTTTCTTTTTAGGAGTGAGCGCCCAGCCGCCCGTTATCATCTTAAGTTCCAGGCCGGAATTTTCCGCGGCGTACTTTTCTTTTAAGAGTTCCAGAGCCTTTTGGACGACTTCTTCCGAAAGTTCCGCAATCAAGGCGATTGTCTTTTCGGCCAAAGGCTCGCTTTCCAAGAACAAAATGGCTTCCACCAAAGCCGCTTCGTTGTCAAGATTCATTTCCATAGTGGAAAGAGTATAGCGCATTTTGAAAGCTTTTGCTAGAGGCGGCTTTTTGTTGGCGGAAGGAATCGCTTTACGCGGCGGCCTCGTACTTGCAAATCTTGATGTCGCCAAAGAGACGGCTTTGGAAAATCGTGGCCATCTTGAATTTCACGGCTTCCAAAAGAGCCATGAAGGCGCAAATCACGTCCATTTCGTTTCCGTGGCGCGTGATCAAGTCGGTGAACATGCAGCTTCCGGCTTCGTCAAGCTTTTCGTTCATAAGGGTGATCTTTTCGTTGACGCTGATTTCCTCGTACATGTTAAGGACTTTTTCGTTGGAGTACTTGGAGACCATGTTGCGGAAAATCTTTTGCATTTGCTGCAAAAGTTCCCAAGTGTCCACCCTCTCCCACTGGCTTTCAGCGTCGTCAAAGGGAAGCATGCGCTGGATTTTCTTTCGCTCAAAGGTGTAGGCGCTGTCGTCTTCCTGCTCTTCCATAAGTTCCGAAAGCTTCTTGAACTTTTGGTATTCGATGAGCTTGTCAACCAATTCTTGGCGGGGGTCTTCTATGTCGTCGCCGTCGTCGTAGGCCACTTCGACAGGAAGCAGCATGCGGCTCTTGATGTAAACCAACTTGGCGGCCCAGCTGTAAAATTCGCTTAGGTCGCTGAGGTCCGTCTCGACAATGCTGTCAAGGTAGTCCAAGTATTGTTCGGTGATTTGCGCTATCGGAATGTCGTAAATGTTGATTTTGCTTTCGCGGATCAAGCTCCAAAGCAAGTCCAGCGGTCCTTGAAATTCTCCGACCGAAAATTTTTTTCTGGGGCGGCTTTCAGTTTCTTGCGCTTGTTCCAAAATTTCTTGTTCCATAAAAGACCTCTGCGTCCATAAATTTTTCAACGCCGCAGTTCCTTTGTGTCGGAACCTCCCGCCCGCAAAGCGCTGATGAAAGGCCCTTCAATTCAGAAATTCTTTCCAAACCAAAGCCCTTCCATTTTATATTATCGGCATCTTTTGCCAAAATCTCCACTAAAGGAACAAGAACAAAGGCCCTTTCTTTGAGCCTTGGATGCGGAACAAGCAAATTTTCCGCGTTTATAGTCTGCGAGCCGTAAAGCTCGATGTCAATGTCAAGCGAGCGAGGCCCGTTCCGCATTTCCTTGGAACGGTCGCGGCCAAAACGCGCCTCAATCGCTTGCGTCTTTTGCAAAAGATCAAAGGCGTCCTGGCCGTCGCCGACATTGGCCAAGACAACCATGTTGTAAAAGTCGTCTTGGTCTTCGTAATACATCGCCCGGGTCTTGTAGACGGAGGAACATTCAAGGCCGTCCAAAAGCTTTTCAAGCTCCGCGACCGCATCCCGCAATGTTTGCAGGCAGGAACGACCGCCGTAGCTTTTGTTGCTTCCAAGGCCCAGCGCGACGGGAATCACTAGAAAAGCTCCTCGGGAGCGCCCGCTTTTTCGGCGGCCTTCTTGGCGGAGGCCTTGGCGGGAGCGGCTTCCGTCTTGGCGGCGGGAGCGGCCGGCTTTTCGGCGGCGCTAGGAGGAAGCTCGTCAGTCGGAAGGCTTCCGGTTCCAACGCCCTTTTCCCTCATGGCCTTTTCGTAGGCGCGAATCTGCTCCTCGGTCACAACCTCGCCTTCCTTGTTGCGCAAGACTTGGCCAGGGAAAATCTTTTCGCGAAGCTCCTTTTCAAGCTTCATCTTGTAGTCGGGATTGTTCTCGATAAAGGCCACGGCGTTCTCCTTTCCCTGGCCAACTTTCTCGTCGCCGCGGGTGTACCAAGCGCCGCGCTTGTCGATGAGACCGTGCTTGACGGCGCAGTCCAAAAGGCTGGCCGCGCTTGAGATTCCCTTTCCAAAGTAAATGTCCAACTCAACTTTTCTGAACGGCGGCGCGACCTTATTCTTGACAACCTTAACGCGCACGCGGTTTCCAATCGCGTCCTCGTCGCCCTTTCCGTCAATCGTCTCGATGCGGCGGATTTCAAGGCGCACGCTGGAATAAAATTTAAGCGCGTTTCCGCCGGTCGTCGTCTCGGGGTTTCCGAACATGACGCCGATTTTCATGCGGATTTGGTTGATGAAAATGACGGTGCACTTTGACTTTCCGACAATCGCGGTGAGCTTTCGCAAGGCCTGGCTCATAAGGCGCGCCTGCAAGCCCATGACGCTGTCGCCCATCTCGCCTTCGATTTCCTTTTGCGGAGTGAGCGCGGCAACCGAGTCGATTACGATTATGTCAACCGCTCCGCTTCGCACAAGGTTTTCGCATATTTCCAAAGCCTGCTCGCCGGTGTCCGGCTGGCTCACCCAAAGCTCGTCGATGTTCACGCCAAGATTTTTGGCGTAGACCGGGTCAAGCGCGTGCTCCGCGTCGATGAAGGCCGCGATGCCTCCAAGCTTTTGCGACTCGGCCACCGCGTGAAGCGCGAGCGTAGTCTTTCCCGAACTTTCAGGGCCGTACATTTCGATGACGCGGCCGCGCGGATAGCCGCCGATTCCCAAGGCTTCGTCAAGCAAGATGGAGCCGGACGGAATCACGTCGATTTTGGCCGTGTCCGTCTGAGTCCCCAATTTCATCAGCGAGCCTTGGCCAAACTGCTTTTCAATTTGCAGGCGCGCCGCTTCCAAAGCCTGAAGCTTTTCGTTGGCCGCGGCGGCCTCTTTTTTTTCTGCCATATAGAGCAACCTCCACCCATAAGGTATAAATTTTATTCAACAATTCACCCTATTTTAAAAAAAAAATGAAAAATTTTCAATAGAAAAACGGCGGATTACAATACAAATTTACGGATTGGTTGAAAAAAAAGCCGGCGCGAGGGAACGGAGCGAATTGCGAAAACTCTCTGTTTGCGGCGCCGCAAATGCGGCGACATGCAATAGTTACAACCGCAAACAGCGAGTAGCGACGCTAGCTAGCGGTTTCGCGATTCGCTCCGCGACCGGGAGCCGGCGTTTTTATTAAAATTCCTTCACGCTTTGGTAGAAGGAGCGGCCTTTTAGAACAACGTTGTTTCCGTCAAGGCCAATTTTTCCCAAGACGCGGACCGGCTTTTCAACGTCAACGCCGCGCTCAGGCAAAAAGTCAAAGTAGACGCGAACGACGCCCTTCAAGTCCTTGAGGTCTTCGTATCCCACAAGCAAGTCAAACGACATTGAATTTTCGTCTTGAACCAAATTTGAGGCGCGGCCGCTCCAGTCCACATAGCAGTCAAGGTAGAGCGCGCTTTGCGAGGCAACTTCTTCGTAGGAAAAATTGTCCTTAAGGCTGTCAAAGCCAGGCGCCTCAAAGTACGACATAAGCGAGCGCGCCTTTTGCTTTAGCCCGGCGGACGCGGCGGAATTTAGGACGCGGTTCAACTCTCGCTGGGCCGCGTTGTCGCGCCTTTGCTCAAAGTACTCCAAAGCCTTGTTGTAAGCCTTTTTCACGCCGCGAGCGTTGGCGCTATCGTCAACCGAAAGGACAAGCGACGACAAATCCGCGCGCTCGCTTTTTGAAAAATCTCTTGGCCAAAAATGAAACGCAAGGACTCCGACCAAGGCCCCGCAAAGCAAGGCGGCGGCGAGCGCGCGGATTTTTTTGGGGTTGGCTCCTAGCGGCGGATAATACAACTCGATGCGGCCGTCGTCAACCCAGCGGCATATTTCCTCGTAGTCGCCGTGCGCGCGGACAAATTCCAAAGCGCGTTTTGCGTTTTGGTTTTGCGGCTCCAAGTCCAAGATGTCAAGATAGTATTGGACCGCGCGCTCGGTGTTTCCGCGCCGCAAGTGAATCGCCGCTTGCGCGAGCAAAAGGTTGGCGTCGTTTATCTTAATTTTTCGGGCGGCTTCAAAATTTTCCGCCGCGCTTCCGGTGTCGCCGACATACAAAAAGGCAAGACCTAGCGTGTAGTGAAAGTCAAAGCTTTCCTCGTAAAGCTCTTTCTTTTCATTGAGCGTCTGAATCGCCTCCGAAAATTCGCGGCAACGCATCATATAACGCGCGCGGTCGATTGCGCTTTTCACTTGCGGCTCCTCAAGACTTGCAAAACTTCGTCAAGTTCCTGCTGCAGCTGTTGGATTTTCATTTTGTTCAAACTTGGGTCGCTCTGCTCAAGCGAATTGATGTGGTTTATCAACTGCTGCACGTATTCAGCGTTCAATTTTGAAGGATCGTTGTATTCAATGTCCACAGGAATCTGGCCTTCTTCCGCCTCCGGCTTTTTTTCTTCTTCGGCGGCCGGAGCGTCCTCGCTCTTTTGCGCGGGAATGACGCGGGCTTTTCCTGAATTCTGAAAGTCGCTTATTGAAAAATTTATTTTGTAGGAATAGTTTGCGACATCCTTGGCCCCAAGTTCCACCGGCTGCCAAAAAAGGCCCAGGGACGAATTGTTGTACGACAAAATGGAGTCAAAGGAATTGCCGGGCGTAAACGACGTGGCCGACGTGGAAAGTTCAATGACGTCCTTGTTGGCGACAACCGCCTTTTTGGGAGGAGTCACGCCGTCGCCAAAGACGACGACCTCAACCGCGTTCATGCTGTCGCTTGAAATTATCCAGCTTTCGTCTTCCGACGGAAAGACAACATATTCGCCGCCGATTTCATTCTTTAGGGGAGAGGAAAAATGGGCGTTCCTGTTTTCGCCCAAGCGCAAATTGTACACGGCCTTCAAGGCTATGGCCTTTTTCTTTCCCGACAAGCTTTTTAGCGAATAGTTCACGGCAACGGAATTTTCAAGCTCGTCCTGCGGGTCAACCTTTGCGATTTTGTAGACGGCCTTCAATTCCGCCACGTCGCGGACAGTGAATGTTTCCGTGATTGAATTGTCGTCGACCTCAAAGAAATACTTGCAGTTTCCGCTTTTGTTCAGGCGGTATTCCCTGCCCTCCACATACAGCGAAATGTAATTGGATTGTCCGTAGCCGGTAGTCTCCACCGCGGGATAAAGCTTCTTTCCGTTCGCCACATAAAAAAGAACGGCGCCGCTTTCGCCGACAGTTTCCATACAAACAAGGCCCTTCTTTACAAGCTGGTTCTTTCCGGCCATGCTTTGGACCTTGGAGCGTTTTTTTGTTTTTGCTTTTGTTTCGCGCGCGGCAGCTTCGCTTTCTTGGATTTCAGCGTCGTAATCAACCTCGTCCTGCGCCGCCGCGCCGACGGAAAAAAGCAAGGCCAAGGCTAAAAAAAGAGAAAGCCCTTTTTTCATTTCGCGCCTCCCTCATCGTCCAACAAGCCTTGCGCTTCGGCCGCCGATTTCTTTAGGCGGGCCAACGCGTCTATGAACGAATAATCTGCGGCGCTTCCAGACGGGGTCTCAACAATCTCGCGGCGGACAAGCTCTTTCTTGGCGCCGTCTTTCTTGGCGTCTTCCTGGCCGCTTTCATTCCCATCGACTTGCGCCGCGCCGTCGGACGTTTCCGCGCGGGCCGTCACGCCCATGGCGGACTCAAGCTCGTAGCGGCGCAGAGCCTTCTCGTAATTTTCCTTTGACGACAAATAGCTTTCGCCGGTTTGCTGCAAAAGGTACAAGAGCTTTTCCTCGCGCAGGCGCTGGTTTATCGCGTCAAGGCGGTATTTGGCTTCTATGGCCTTTGCGTCCTTGGGAAAATCGTCCACAATCCGCTCGTAAAGCGGGCGGGCCTGCTCAAAATTGTAGCCAGTGTAAAAAGATTCCGCTATCCAAAAAAGCGCGGACGCATACATTTCGCTTTCAGGATGCTCGTGGCAAAAATCGCTCAGAGCCAAGACAGCCTTGTCAAATTCCCCCATAAAGAAAAGGCTGCGTCCCTGTTGGTACTTGATTAGCGGAGCGTATTCGGAATCAGGATAGCTTTGCAAAAAGTAAGCCATGTCTGCGTAGGCGGCCTTGTAGCTTTTGGAATTCATTCCCGCCATTATCAGCATGTAAAGCGCGGAATCGCTTTCGTTTTGCGGGTCGCTCAAGGCGCGGCGGAAAAGCATGACCGCGCTGGGCCAGTCGGCCGATCGGTAGGCGTTGTAGGCGGCGCCCAAAGCCTCGCGGGCGGGATTCTCTTGATAGTATGAGCCTACCCTTGCCGCGGTGGCGCATTCAAAGGAGCGCGGAAAAATAAGGGCCGCTAAAACGAATGGCAAAAGGCGCTTTGAAAAATCTTTCACTTTTATCTCCAGCCTAGCGTTCCGTTAAAGAAGGCCGACCCTGACACCACGATGTCAACTCCGCTTTGCAGAACGGAGTCCAATGTCTGGGCGTTCACGCCGCCGTCAACGGAAATTTTATAGCTCAAGCCAAGTTCGCTTCGGAGAGCGGCCAATTCCCTAACCTTTTCCAAACATTGGGGAATCAACTTTTGTCCGCCAAAGCCCGGCTCGACAGTCATTATCAATATAATATCGGCAGAATTCAAGAAATTCTTCAATGTTTCCGCGCTTGTGCCGGGTTTTACGCTGATTCCGGCTTTTTTTCCAAGGGAATGGATTTTTTCTATTAAATTGCCTTCTTTTCCGGCGGCGGCCTCTTGGTGGAAGGTTATCCAGTCGGCGCCAAGCGCGGCGAAGGACTCGATTTGCCGCTCGGGATTTTGGACCATCAAGTGAACGTCAAAGGGCAGCTTTGTAAGCGGCCGCAGGGAACGGACGACGGGCTGGCCAAAGGAAACTTCGGGCACGAAAGTTCCGTCCATCACGTCGACGTGAACGGCGCCGGCGCCGCCCTCTTCTATTTTTTTAACGGCTTCCGCCAAACGGCCAAAGTCGGCCGAAAGCAGCGACGGAGCCAAAATGCGTTTGTTTTCCATTGCGCCATTATTATAATGGCAACGGCGAATATTTGCAATACAAAAAAAACGCGGACTTGGCAGGCGGGTACGACGGACAAGCCGTCGTTTTGTTATAGGAAATTTATTCAACTGCGCTCTTACGAGCGCGGACAATCCCAGCGACGAAAAAAGCCTTAGGTCCCCCCCCGTCCTTCGCTTGCGGCTTGCTGCCTGCGGCCAAGCCACTACGCTGACGGGGGCCCACCAAGGCTCTTTTTCTGCGTCTCATTCCTTTAGAATGAGGCCTCTTGTGGTTTTGCACTCGCGCTTACGCGCTCGGCACGGCTCCCGCCCTTCTATGTCCGCGCTTTTTTTTTCTTGTAAGTTTTACAGTTGCCGCTATAAATTCCGGCCGTAGATTTTGCTCAGGAACAAAAGGCGGCGGGCGCGTTCTTCGGTCAGCTCGGACAAGTCAAAGCGCCAAGTCCAGTTTGTTCCGACGGTGGAAGGCGCGTTCATGCGGCCCTCGTCGCCCACGCCAAGAATGTCCTGCATCGGAATGACGGCGGTTTCGGCGGCGCTGGCGACGGCGCAGCGGACCAAGGCCTTTCGAAGCTCGCCGCTGGACGCCAAGTGCTTGGCTTCGTCGACGCCCATCTCGCGTCCGTAGGCGTATTCCGCCGTAATCTTGACGGCTTCGTCGCAGGCGGAATCAAGCCAGCCCTGCATCGTTTGGTTGTCGTGCGTGCCCGTGTAGACCACGCTGTTTTTTTCGTACATGTGCGGAAGGAAGGCGTTGACCATTCCGTCCTTTCCGGCCTCGCCCGGGTCAAAGGCGAATTGAAGCACTTTCATGCCCGGAAAGCCGCAGCCGTCGCGAAGCGCGCGCACGCCTTCCGTTATAAGGCCCAAGTCTTCGGCGATGATCGGAATATCGCCCAGCTCCTTTTTTATCGCGTCAAAGAGGGCGCGGCCGGGGCCGGGAATCCATTTTCCGTTGACGGCGGTTTCCTCCCCAAAAGGAACCGACCAATAGGCCTCAAAGCCCCTAAAGTGGTCGATGCGGACGATGTCAACAAGCTCTAGGCAGCGGCGGATTCTGGCCACCCACCAATAATAGTTTGTCTTTGCCATCGCGTCCCAATCGTAAAGGGGGTTTCCCCACAATTGGCCGGTCGCGCTAAAGTAGTCCGGCGGAACTCCGGCCACGGCCTTGGGCGTTCCGTCAGATTCCAGCTGGAAGAACTTTTGGCTTCCCCAAACATCCGCCGAGTCGGGTGCGACAAAAATCGGAATGTCGCCGATGATTTTTACGCCCTTGTCGTTGGCGTATTTTTTTAGTCCGCCCCACTGCTGGGCAAAAAAGAACTGGATTGTCTTTATGGATTCGATTTCTTGCGTGTGTTCCGCGTTCCATTTTGAAACGGCGGCCGGCTCGCAGGAACGCAAGTCGGCCGGCCAGTACTTGAACCAAATGCCGCTTGCCTTTTCGTCGGCGGCCTTTTTGTCGTAGACCGCCTTTATCGACATGAAGTTTGCGTAGTTGTCAAGCCAGGCCGAATTGTCGTTTTTAAAGGCCTCGTATTTTACGCGGTCGGCGGCGGAACAATTTTTTTGAAAAAAATCGGCCGCCGTGGCCAGAACGGGGTTCTTCCAATAAACGACGGCGCCGTAGTCCACGCGGCCTGAATTCTTTATGTATTCCGGCGGCTCTATGGAAGCCGCGTCCGCCCAGCCGCGCGAGGCCAAGTCGTCAAGGTCAATCAAAAGCGGGTTTCCGGCAAAAGTGGAAAAAGACGCGTATGGAGAGTCGCCGTAGCCGGTCGGCCCCAAGGGAAGGATTTGCCACAAGGTCTGGCCAGCCGACGCCAGCCAGTCGATGAATTTATAGGACGATTTTCCCAACGTTCCGATTCCCGCAGAGCCTGAAAAGCTTGTGGGATGAACCAAAATGCCGCTTGTTCTGTTTGTTTTCATATAGAAGATTATAGCGCGGCGGCGCTGTTTTGTAAAGAAAAAAACGGCGAATTTCGCCATTTTTTTAACGATTTTCGCCACATTCCGCCAAAAATCGCTTAAAATTCCGCAAATTATATAATAATATTCATTATTTCAATTCATAATTAAGAATTATGAATTGCTCCGCTCGTACCGCTGATTGGCCAACGATAACAGTTGTTTCGAGCGGATTTCGCGCAAGCGCGGCTATTGCAAATCAATTCGTTTTTCATTATATTGATACTATTATGGGAAAAAATTTACTCGACATACAAAATATAAGGGTCGGCATAGGCGAAAAGACCGTGCTTGACGGACTGGACTTACAAATCGGCGAGGGAGAGACCCACGTTTTGATGGGGCCAAACGGCGCCGGAAAGTCCACGCTGGGTAACGTCATTATGGGAAACCCTGTCTACGCCTTGCAGGGCGGAAAGATCCTCTTTGACGGCCAGGACGTGACCGATTGGAGCGCCGACAAGCGCGCCAAGGCCGGACTTTTCATGTCATTCCAGGCGCCGCTTGAGGTTCCGGGAATCAGTTTGGAAACCTTTATCCGCAGCGCCCTCCAGCAAAAAACAGGCGAGCGCGTCAAATTGTTCGCCTTCCAAAAAGAGCTCAAAGCCGCGATGGCGCTTTTGAACATGGCGGAATCCTACGCGGGCCGGGACCTCAACGTGGGCTTTTCGGGCGGCGAGCGAAAAAAGAGCGAAATATTGCAGCTATTGATGCTTAAGCCAAAGCTCGCCATTTTGGACGAAACCGACTCAGGCCTTGACGTGGACGCCGTCCGCACCGTAAGCAAGGGAATCGAGGAATTCCAAAAGACGCAAAACGGCTCGCTTTTAATCATCACCCACTCGACCAAAATTTTGGAAAGCCTCAACGTCACAAAGGCGCACATTTTGGCCAAGGGAAAAATCCTAAAGACCGGCGGCGCGGAATTGGTGGCCGACATCAACCAAAACGGCTTTGACAAATATTTGGCAGAATGATTTATGGCTGAAGAAAAGACTCAAGTAAACGACATAAACCGCTCCCTTTACGACTTTCGCTACGAAGAAAGCGACAAGGACTTTTACCGCATGGAGTCGGGCCTGTCGGAAGACATCATAAAAAAAATTTCGGAAGAAAAGGACGACCCCCAGTGGATGCGCGAGTTCCGCCTAAAGTCCCTTAAGATTTACAACCAGATGAAGGAGCCTGAATGGGGCCCCGACATCGCGGGCTTGGACATCGCGAACATTTCGTCATACGTCCGCCCAAAGACAAAGATGAGCGGAAAGTGGGAGGACGTTCCCGACGACATAAAGAACACTTTTGAAAAGCTTGGAATCCCCGAAGCCGAGAGAGCCTCTCTTGCCGGAGTGGGAGCGCAATACGACAGCGAGCTTGTATACCACAACGTTCAGTCGGAAGTGGCCAAGCAGGGCGTGGTATACCTTGGCTTTGAGGAAGCGCTGAAGAGCGATGAATGGGGGCCGATGGTCCAAGAGTATTTTATGACGCTCGTAAAGCCCGACGACCACAAGTTCGCGGCGCTCCACGGGGCGGCTTGGTCGGGCGGAAGCTTTGTCTACGTTCCCAAGGGAACAAAGCTTTCATTCCCCTTGCAGTCTTACTTTAGGTTGAACGCAAAGGGCGCGGGCCAGTTTGAGCACACGCTTATAATCGTTGACGAGGGCGCGGACTTGCACTTTATCGAAGGCTGCTCGGCGCCAAAATACAACGTGGCCAACTTGCACGCAGGCTGCGTGGAGCTTTTTGTAAAGAAGGGCGCGCACTTGCGCTACAGCACGATCGAAAACTGGTCCAAGAACATGTACAACCTGAACACCAAGCGCGCCCGCGTCGAGGAAGGCGCGACGATCGAATGGGTGTCAGGCTCCTTTGGTAGCCACATCTCATACTTGTACCCGGAAAGCGACCTTGTGGGAAACAAGGCCCGCGCCGAATTCACAGGCGTGACCTTTGCCGGCGAAGGCCAGAACCTTGACACGGGAGCCAAGATGCTTCATCTGGCTCCCAACACTTCAAGCGTCATAAACACAAAGAGCATTTCTAAAAGCGGCGGAATCTCGACCTATCGCAGCGCGGTCTACATCGGAAAGATGGCGGAAGGCAGCAAGGCAAGCGTCTCCTGCCAAAGCCTTATGCTTGACTCAATTAGCAGGAGCGACACGATTCCCGCGATGACGGTCTTGACCGACAAGGCCGACGTGGGACATGAAGCAAAGATTGGCCGAATCTCCAGCGACGCGATTTTTTACTTGATGAGCCGCGGAGTTCCCGAGGAAGAAGCCAGGGCGATGATAGTCTCGGGCTTTGCAAGCCCTGTGTCAAAGGAGCTTCCGCTTGAATACGCGGTTGAGATGAACAATTTGATCCGCCTAGAGATGAAGGGGACGCTATGAAAGAGATGACTTTAAATCCCCTGCCCGCCCTTACTTGGAACTGGCTTAGAATGAACAAGGCCTCTTTTTTGGAGGAGGCGGAATACGCAATCAAGCCGACGGCGCTAGAGACAAGCGCGCTGCCGGAAGGAGCGGCGTTCACAAGCGGAAAAGATTTAAAAGCCCAAGAAGCGGCCGCGCCAAAAAGCCCGGCGCAAATCGAAGGCGCGCTTGGAAAAGACTTTGACGCGCTCCTTGACCAAAACTCATCGCAAGGCCAAGAAGCGGCCGCGCTCCTTGAATTGAAGGACGGCTTTAATTCCGCCGTTCCGCTCTTTGTCCGCGCGAACCTTGAAGACGGCGCGGCATCATTCAAGCGCTTTTTTGTAAAGGCCGGCGACAACGTGCAGGCCACAATCATAATCGAATGGACAAGCGAAAAAAGCGCGAAGGGCCTCAACGCCTTCCAGACAAAAATACAAGCGGGAAGCAACTCGCGCCTTAAGGTCGCCACGGTCCAGCTTTTGGGAAGCGGCTTTGTCCACCTTAACGACATCGGATGCGAAGCCGGAGAGAATTCTTCGATAGAAATCGCGCAGCTTGAATTGGGTGCGGACAAGATTTACCAGGGAATAAAATCCGCCCTGGCAAGCGCGCGCTCATGCTTTGTCCACAACGCGGCCTACTGCTTGGACGGCCAGCGCGAGCTAGACATGAACTTTATCGCCGAGCAAACTGGCCGCGAGACAAAGAGCCTCATGAACGTTTACGGCACCCTAAAGGACGGCGCAAAAAAAACTTACCGAGGAACGATCGACTTTAAAAGAGGTTGCGCGGCTTCTGTCGGAAACGAAACAGAAGAAACGCTTTTGCTTAGCCCGGACGTGGTCAACAAGTCGATCCCGCTTATTTTGTGCGACGAAGAGGACGTGCAGGGCGAGCACGGCGCGACGATAGGCCGCTTGGACGAGGACCTTTTGTTCTACATGAAAACGCGCGGACTTCCGCTTGAGGAGGCTCAAAAAATGATGGCCCGCTCAAAAATCGCTAGAGTGGCCGCGTTGATAGGCGACGACGGAGAGGCTCAAAAAGCCCTGGACTTTTTTGACGCAGGCTTGGAAACAAGCGCGGACGGAGGCCAAAAATAATGCGCGACTACAAAAAGGACTTTCCGATTTTTTCCGCAAAAGAAAACGACGGCCTAATTTACTTTGACAACGCGGCCACGGCGCAAAAGCCCCGCGCCGTTTTGGAAGCCGTCCAAAAATTTTACGAGGCCGACAACGCAAACCCCTTGCGAGGCCTTTACAACCTTAGCGTCCGCGCGACCGAGGCCTACCAAAAATCGCGCGCGACAATCGCGCGCTTTGTCGGAGCGGCCCAGGCGGAAGAAATTATTTTTACCAGGAACGCAAGCGAATCCCTCAACCTTGTCGCCTACTCCTACGCGCTTGACGTTTTGCGCGAGGGAGACGAAATCGCAGTCAGCGTGATGGAGCACCACTCAAACATTTTGCCCTGGCAAATGGCCGCGCAAAAAACGGGCGCGCGTCTTGTCTGGCTTGAATGCGACAAGGCGACAGGCGAGATTCCCCAAGAGGAATACAATAAGATTACCGAAAAAACAAAAATCGTCGCCGTCACCCACGTTTCAAACGTTTTGGGAACTACAAACCCGATAAAAAAAATCGCGGCGCTCGCCCACCAAAAAGGCGCTGTCATTGTGGCCGACGGAGCGCAGGCCCTGCCCCACATTCCTGTAAATGTCCAAGACTTGGATGTTGACTTTTACGCCTTTAGCGGCCACAAATTTTGCGGCCCTACAGGAATCGGCGGTCTTTACGCAAAGCGCGAATTGCTGGAAAAAATGCCGCCCTTTTTGCGCGGCGGCGAGATGATAGAATACGTGACGCGCGAAGGAGCCACATGGGCGCCAGTTCCTGAAAAATTTGAGGCGGGCACGGTAAACGTCGGAGGCGCGGTGGGAATGGCCGCCGCCGCCGAATACCTTATGGAAATCGGCATGGAAAAGATAGCGGCCCACGACAACGAGCTTACCGCGCTTTTGGTCCAAAAGATGGGCGAGATTCCACACGTGAACATTGTCGGAAGCAAAGACGGCGCCAAAAGATGCGGCATCGTCACCTTTACGATTGACGGCGTCCACCCGCACGACATCTCCAGCATTTTGGACACCGAAAAAATCGCCATACGCGCGGGCCACCACTGCGCGCAGCCGCTTGGCCAATACCTTGACCTTCCGGCCACCGCGCGCGCGAGCCTTTACTTTTACAACAGCGCCCAAGAAGTGGACCGCTTTTGCGCCGCGCTAGCCCGCGTCAGAGAATGGGCGGGCTTTAAGGACTAAAAGCGGCAAGAAAAACGGAGGCAACATGGACACAAAGGAACTTTATCGCGAAATACTAAACGAGCACAACTTGAACCCCCTGCACAAAAAAGAGCTCCCCGGCGCGACTTGCGTCCTTGACGGCGTGAACCCCAGCTGCGGCGACAAAATCACGCTCAACCTAAAAGTCCAAGACGGAAAAATCGCCGACGCCTCCTACACTGGAAGCGGCTGCGCGATAAGCCAAGCCTCCTGCGACATGATGATAGACCTTATCCTTGGAAAAAGCGAGGACGAGGCAAAGCGCCTTTGCGAAGTCTTCATGCGCATGATAACAGGAACTGTCACCGACGAGGAGCTTGAGTCCTTGGACGAGGCCGCCGCCTTGCAGGACATCGCCAAGATGCCCGCCCGCGTAAAGTGCGCCGAGCTCGGCTGGCGCACGATGAAAGAGGCGCTGGGAGCAAAAAAATAAGCCCCGCTTTTCTCGCGGGGCGGTTGCTATTCGTCGTCTGGCATAGAAGCCAAGACAGCCAAAACCTGCTTGTTGTTTAACGCGACAACTCTATTATTAATCTCTTTCATTAAAAGCGGATATCCTATCATTCTGCCTTTTGTTCCATCAGAATAGCCGACATATATATCTTTTCCCCTGTAAGTCGTTAAAAAACGGGCAGAGGATCTTCCATGAGCTTTTGAAAAATCAACAAAACTATTCAATGTCATTTCCTTTCCTCCAACACAAAGTCTACCACATTTTTGTTTAAAAAGCAATCGGAAAGATTCATAATTTTTATCGTTCCCAATCTGGTTGTGTATAAAAATCTTTCAATGTCTTTTCCAAATAGTTTTAGATTATTTTGAGGGTCATATATCATTAACGCGCCGTTATGTTTCGCAATCATCATTATATGGCCATCGGGCGTAAAATCCTTCCAATAAAACTCAATGCTATAATACTTATTGTTCTCCAAATTGTCATCAAACCAAGACATCAATCTTGACATATACCTTTCATTCGGCTTTATATATTCAGGAAAAGAGCCTGTCGCCTTGTCAATCCAAGCCAAAGAGGTATTTTCAGAAAGCGCCACCATAATTTCATTTGACTCGTCAAAAGCTTTCGCTTGAACATCAAAGCCGTCCAAACGCGCCATAAAAGCTGGAACGCATGATTGGCAGTTGTCGGCCGTCGCTGTATGCGGAACATAATGAGGATTCACATTTCCTGTGTCGGCCTCGGCAAAAGTCATAGGCTTTCCCTTTTTGACGTCGGCGATGTCGTTTGTAACCTTTTCAAGTTTCACGTTAATTGCCGTGCGGCCAAAGCTCCCCGTCCTCACACTCCGCGCTTTCCACAAGAACGCTTTCAATCTCCAAATCGTCGGCCTCGCAATCGGGCGGCGCGTCCTCCAGCGGAACAAAAATCGTCCGCTCCCCGCCTGCGTCAAGGCCGTCTTGCAAAGCAAGGCGCGCCTCATAGATTTCGCCGACATCGCTTGAAAAATCGTCCGAGCCGCCTTCGCCGCCATCTTCCCTTTGGAAAACGGCCGCCCTAAACGACAGGCTTTTTACAGGGCGGCCGCATAGATTGACCACGGTAAATTCCACGCCAAGGCCTTGGCCGCCGCCGTTCTGCCCATCCGGCGGCCGTTCGCAAACACGCTCGTCGTAAATGACAACAGGCGCGGCCGCCCTTTTTAGGGCTTGGCAAGAGCAGAGGGCAAAAGCCAAAAACGCCAGGGCCAAGAAGGCGGCAATTTTGGGCTTGCAAGCGCTTTTGGCGGCGTCGATTTTAGGCTTGCCAACATTTTCCTCGGCGGCGCTTTTGGCCTTGAAAGCCCTAAAGGCGCGGCCCGTCATTCTTTAACCCCGCCGTCGCGGACAAAGGCGGCGATTCTTTGGAAGCGCTTTTTGGGCGGCCAGGAAAAATCGGCGGCGTTCAGGCGCTTGGAATCCAAAAGGCTTTTTGGCCGCTGGACGCGACGAACAATTGAATAAACCTTAAGCTGGCCCTTGCGGCCGCTTCCGTCAAAAAAAATTCTTTCTTTCATAAACGCGAATCTCCTTTTTTGTTTTTACGCATATAAGATACAAATTTTTTTTAATAAATCGCCGAAAAAAGCACAAAAAATGCAAAAATATTGCAAAAAAAATCGCTTTTTGATATAATTGCGCGATTTTCGATTGGGAGCGTTCGGATGATCACCTACTG
>ONET01000009.1 GCA_900316905.1 uncultured Treponema sp. | reverse complement strand
TATATTCCCAAAGAAGAAATTAAACAGCTGGATTTTATAGAAGAATTGAAGTCCGATGCTGAAAAATTAAACTCAAAAAAAATTTATTTACACTATAAAAAGTTCGTGTCTATAACTTCTCCGATAAAGTAAAAAATCGAGGACTAAAAGGAGAAAAATATGAAAAAAATATTTCTGATTTTTGTGGCGGCGGTCGCGCTGTCGTCGGTTGCCGCTTCCGCGCTTTTTGCGGAAGAGAAATACAGGCATACCGAGCAAATAGGAGCGGAGACTGTAACAACCGATGTCGTTGTAACCGAAGTGTCCCCGCTGGAAATAAAATTCAAAGTAAGGAAAGAACTGGTATCTTCTAAAGTTACCTTATATTTTGAAACAGCCGCAAAGTATGAAAACAATCTGTTTGTTTATAACTGTGTCGATAATTTTGGCAATGATGTACACGGTGATGTTGGACTTCGTTCAGATGGTACGGCGCTGTTGCTTTTATTTACATTTTATCCATCGAAGATAGACGAGAGCATAAGGGTGTTTTATACGCAGGGACAGATACTTCTTGAAAGCATGGAGCAACCACAGTGAGAGCAAGAAAATTTTTCTTGATTTTTGCGGCGGTGCTCGCGCTGATAATCGCGCTTGCCTCATGCGCATCTAGTCCGAAGCCCCCTCCCGAAAACATCCCGCCGTCGCCTGTTTTCAAAAGCGAAGGAATCACCTTTGACGGCTCGGAGTGGTTTCATACTCGCTTTGCGGACAAGAAAGGCATAACTCAAGCATTTATGAAAAATATGCCCATCATTATCACCGTGAAGTTTGGCGACGGGCGAGAGGGACGGATTTGGACAGAGTGCGACGAAAACTCAGAGGTTTTTATCCCGAACCTCAGCGATGAATTTAAAGACTGCAAGATTTCGCTTGAAATCGACAATGAACGATGGCATGAGCTGTGTGAAATCCAAAAAGCCAAAGACGAAGAACAAAAATCCCGCGTCGCTCTGGGGGAAAAGCGAGGGGAAATCCTTTCTCCGACCCCTGTTCGGTGGACTTTTTCCGACGAGAAAGTGGAAATCACCGTGGAGTTCGGCTTGGGGTATCCAGAGGCTGACGAAATGGAAATCAGTCTTTACTACAAAAAAATCAAATACAAGTTTTATAAGTGGCAAGGAAAATACGCCGCCACCGACAGCCACATCGAGCTTTTCGTAACGGACTACACCGAAGGCTACAAAGACGGCGTTGGCGGCTACGGAAGCCTTACGGATTACTGCGAGCTTTCCTATTCGCTCGATGGCGACACGCTCACGATACACACTCCGCTTTCCGACGTTTTGTATTCTGCGGACGAGCTGGAGAAAGGCTACCGATTCCCCATTCCGCTCGCGCTGACAAAGGAGCAAGCTCAATGAAACAGTAGGCGCGCGGAATGCGCTACAATGGGGAAAACACAAACTAACTTTTTATGTAGAATTCTACAAAAAAAGTTGCTGAATATTGCATTTTACCGCATCTCCTGCTATACTTAAATGACAAAAACTGTAGAATTCTACAAAAAAGGTGATTTTATGATACGGCGCAATAAATACCTGAATCTCTTAATCAATAACCGCGACAACGGCTTTCCCAAGGTGATTACGGGAATCAGGCGGTGCGGAAAATCCTACCTCCTCAAAGAAATATACAAGGCATACCTGCTTGAAAGCTCCGTGGACGAAAACAATATTTTGATTCTTGAGCTTGACGATGACAGGAACACCTTGTTCCGCGATCCGATTGCTCTCGGCGAGCATGTCCGAAAATTCTGCGCAGGAAAAGAAAAATGCTATGTTTTTTTGGACGAGGTTCAGAAAATCTTTCCGATTGTCAATCCCGCGCTGACTGGCGGAAGTCATGTCCTCGCAAAAAAAGACGATGAGCAGGTTATAACCTTTGTCGATGTCATCCTGGGGCTTTCCAGAGAAAAAAACATCGACCTGTATGTGACCGGCTCAAATTCAAAGATGCTTTCAACGGACATCATCACCGAATTCCGCGACAAGGCCGTGAACATCCAGCTTCTGCCCCTTTCCTTTGAGGAGTTTTCCGAATACAAAGGCGGCTCAGAGGCAGACGCCCTGCTTGAATACATGCAGTTCGGCGGGCTTCCCCTTGCTGTCTTGAAAAGTGATGACGAAAAAAAAGACTACCTCCGGAATCTTTTTGAGATGACCTATTTCAAGGACATAATCGAGCGCAACAAGCTGAAAAAAACTTCTTCCCTTGATGAACTGTGCAACCTCATAAGCTCATTGACAGGCCAACTTATGAACGCTGAAAAAATCGCGAACACCTTCAAAACGGTAAAAAAAGAAAACATCAACAAGCTGACGGTGGAAAAATACCTTGGCTTTTTTGTCGATTCCTTTCTGATTAGGGAGGCGAAGCGCTACGACCTGAAGGGCAGGAGCGAAATCGGCGCGCTCAGAAAATATTATTTTGTTGACACTGGACTCCGCAACGCGCGGCTTAACTTTGCCTTCCCCGACGAAGGACAGATGCTTGAAAACATCGTGTACAACGAGCTTGTTTACAACGGCTACACGGTGAATGTGGGAACTTTCGACACCGTAGGCAAGGACAAAAACGGAAAGTCAGCGCGCAAGACAAACGAGGTCGATTTTTTTGCCAAGCGTGGAACGAATTTGTTCTACATTCAGGTTTGCGCCAGCATGTCAGACGCGGAGACACGGGCGCGGGAAGTCCGTCCCTTTCTGCTGCTGAACGACCAGGTTCGGAAAATCATCGTGACAAACCAGAACATAAAAGAAACGCTTGACGAGAACGGCTTCACAGTCATCGGCGCGCTTGATTTTTTGCTGAGATTTATCAAACAATATATAATGGTGGAGGAATCAAAATGAAAGCCCGACTAGCCAAAATCCGCCCGCTTCTGCCGTTCGCGCTCATTCTCGCGCTCGGTTCGTGCGAGAAAAAGTCCGCGCAACAAAGCGCGCAGGGCGAAACGGCGGAGCAGACCGTACAGGCGGAACAAATTTCCGCGTTTGCTCAGACGGCTGAGGCGGAGGAACACACGGAAACGGGAATTAAATACCTTCACCTCTATGACACGGAAGACGAAAAAACTGTTTTCAGAGCCGTCCATAAAGGCATGGCAACACCTGTCGCCGTAAATACCTTTGAACTGTATGGTGAGGATGTCAGCATAGTGCTCTGTAATATTACAGAAAAAACCATAAAGGAAATGTATTTTTCCTATACGGTCTTTGATGAAAATGACAGGGAACTTTTTTCCATATCAGAAAGCCTTTCGCATGAAATCAGCCCTTATGCCGCCTGTACATTTTCTATCGGAAATCCTGTAAAAGTTTCGGGGTGGACGGAGACAATACGGAATAAAACTATCAGGATTATATTTGCGGACGGAAGCGAAGCCGCGCTTTCAGATGATGACATACTTTCCTCCATGGAAGATTCCCTCCGCTTTTGCCTTTGCAAAGATGAGAATGTGGCGGTCTGGTGGCAATATAAGCCGGCGCAGGGCAGATATTTCATGAGGTTTGAGGCGGAAGCGGAAACGCTCTTCGACTACGCCTATTTTTGTTTCAAGACCGATGAGTATGAAGATTCTGACGGCGCGACTCTGGACAGCATAGAGGGAGCGTTTTTCTGTGACGATAACATTGCAAAAGACGGAGATGTTTACTGGGAAACCATTCAAATGCCCAACTATCTTGAAGCGGTGTTCACAACGACAAAATCGCTTGAAATCGACTATCTTGTAAAAACACCAGATGCCCCCGACCGATGGAATTTGCCAGAGGACGAAAAAAGAAACCTCGCAAAAAAAATCGTCATCGATGACACCGCCTCACTGGAGCGGATACGCTCATACGCCGCGTTTATGGGTATTATGGGATTACGGTAACAGAGTTGGATTGTATATGAAACTGATGAGAGAGCCACTGTTTTTCGAAGTTCAAAATTTGATACAGAAGAAAAGGCACTTTTTGAATTGCTAGATTGGTTGAGGGATCAACATTATATTGATTCAATATAATATGAAGTATGAAAGAAAGTTTTGATAAAAGGTGTTCAAAAAAATGAAAATTGAAGATTTTAAAACAATTGTTAGGAATGAACAATTAATGGAACCGATATTAAATCAAAAGCCTATTAATCTTAACTGGTTACGAAATAAAAAAATTATTGATAATCTATAATTAAATATATTATGGGGGCAAAGCGAAAAAAATATGGAGTTAAAAAAATATAGAATTATAATACTATTGTTACCCTTTCTTGTGATTTCGTGTAGAAGTACAAGAAATCTTGTATTAAATATTCCGCCTGATTATCCAGCCACACCTTTTTTAGAGGATATTAAAATTAATAAGAAATCTCTTTCCGAAAAAAATATTGGTAAATCGGGTTTTATCTCCTTTTATTGCAAAAATATAATAACTGAAGAATTTATAGAAATCGGTTATTTTGATGATACTGAATACATGTATGGCTTTATTTTACAAGATGGTAAAGACTCAGGAGAAATAACTTTTTTTGATATGGATTCATGGAATCATCATTGGTTTTGGGGACCCGAAAATCAATATTACATTCATTTGAGTTTGGTAGAAAGTCTTGTTCGCTATTATGATCTTTCTATTAGCACCGAAAAAGTTCAAAAAGTTTTCTCTATCGAAAAATATAGAGCAAATCAAAAATGGCATAAATTAAAGAAAAAGGAGATTTTTTAAATGCTAAGTTGTATTAGCTGCCGAAAATGGAAGTTGATACAACACAACAAAATAGGACTAAAGGCTCATAATTTCATCGAGTCAAGCTTGCTTTCTAAAATGAAATTTAACTTTAGGGCTAGGACGAAGAAGCGGTTATAAAAAATGAAAGAAAAAAGCATAGTTATAAATTACTGTAATCTTCTTTTAGGGATAATCCTTTTGTTTCTCATTTTGACAAATGTGGAATTAAATTCGACTATTGCAAATTTTATCTTTCCATTATTTGTTTTACTTTTTGGATTTCTTTCGTATAAGAAAATCACGACTAAGCAAAAAGGAAAGCTGTTATTTTATCTTCCGTCATTTATCGGCGGATTTGGTTTTTATATAGTAATTATCTTATTTTTTCTCATCAATTTTTTGGGCAGTCTCTTTTGGATCAATGAAGAAATAAACAAAGTAAGAATTCAACGATGCTATTCCCCGAATAAAATAGAATACTGTGATGCTTATCATTATCCTGTAGGCGCATATTCAGGCGGCTCAGGACACGTTTGTGTTTTTCTGGTGAATAAGTTTTTCCCAATTGTACGGAAAGAAGTTTTTTATGAGTCTACGGCTCATGTCTGGATTGAAGGCAAAGAAGATATTCCGTATGAATATTTTGTTTGGGAAGATAACGATAGTATAAAAATTTATAAAAGTAATATTGTAAATATTCGTGGTATAATTTTTTATCCTGTAGCCATGATAAAAGCTGTAAGGAGTAAGTAAAATCACATAACAAAGGTTCGTAGCCGACAGCGGGTCAAGCCCGCTGCGGTACAACCAGTTGTTATACGCCCCGCCCGCCCTGTATCGACCGCGCGAAATGTGGTACAATGGGGGAAACACACGGAGGACACACAATGAAAAAACTATTTCTGATTTTGGCGGCGGCGGTCGCGCTGTCGTCGCTTGCGTTTGCGGAAGACAGAAATCTGAAAACGGCGAATGACAATAAGTCTTTCATTGTCTCAAGAAGAGGAAGCGAAGTTGCCGCGGTTTCTGAAGAGGAAGTTTTTGACAATGCAAAAATCCTGTCGCAGACCGACAGAAAAGACCCGACTTCTGTCCTCGTTTCGTTCTTCGTCAGTTATTTTTCCAAGGGCGAAGAATGGCATGATTTAATCGCGCATTATAGTTTCCCAGGCTCTTCGTTTGACGAAGGAATAGCCGCGATGAATGAAGCATGGGAAGGCTTCTATGGGAAAGTTGATTCAGTCCGCGTTACAATCAATCCCTCATCTTTCAAGTCCAACGGCGACGGGAGGGCGTTATACACGGTGAACATTGCCGCTTCTTATCAGGGGGAATCAGACGAGGGTGAAGACCAAGTTGCGATGACGCAGGACGAAAACGGCGACTGGCTCGTGGCGGAGCTGCCGATGTAAAATAGCGGACTTGCGCTTTTCCTTGTTTAATTTTTTTATATAATTTTCTGACAGGAGGATTAATTATGGAAGAAGGCGTGAAACTTTCAAACGCGGTGGAGCGGTACGCGCTCGGCGGGTTCGTGAGGCTTAGAGGCGGGGTTCTCAAACTATACGAGGACAAAATCGCGACTAGCGGCTCAAATTGCATAGAAATCTTTATGAAAAAATCAATCACGCTTTTGACAGCCATGCTTTTAGGCGTTTTCCCTTGCCTTGCCCAAGACTGGTGGGAAGCGGACGAGCCAAAAGAAATCTTCGCCAAATATTCCGAGTACGACGAAAACGGAAACGTCACTTACACCGAAAGAGCCTCGGGCTTTAAGGAATGGCGTGAGTTCAACTCCTTTGGAAAGCTCCAGCATTCCAAAAACACGGCCGGCGACGAAGTTTGGTACACCTACGATTCAAATGGGAACGCGCTTTCATACACGACCAATTTGGGCGACTTGTTTTCATGCTCGTTCAAATACGACTCAAACGGCAATTTGATTTTAAAGGAATTTTCAAGCGGAAGCGTTGTGACTTTTGAATACAACGACAAAAAGCTTTTAATCCACGAAAAAGACACGCAGGGCATGGAGCGCTGGTACGATTACGATTCCGCAGGAAGAAAAGTCAAAGAAAGGCGATCGCTTTTAGGCGACGAGGCGACCGCGACTTTTTTCTACGACTCCAACGACAACCTTGTTTTGCAAAAGCAAAAAATCGGAAAAGTGGCGACAGAAGAAAAATTTGAATACAATTCCGCCAACAAAAGGACAAAAAGGCTTCTCAACGGTAATCTAAAAAGCGAGTATTTCTACAACGCGAACAATTATCTTGAGCGGGAAAAAAATTACATCAGCGGCGGGCCGGCCGAAGAATTAAAATACGAATACACATATTACCCCGACGGAAAAATCAAAAGCGAGAAAGTTTTTGAAATAAAATAAAGCGCTTGCCCAGGGCCTGGCGCGTCGCTTGCGGAAGGCCCGCCTTTTGCGCTACAATTCCCGCGAGGAAAAAAAATGCTCGCTGTATTCGTTAATTGCGCCGCAATCGTGGCCGGCTCTGTAATCGGACTTTTGTTCGCAAAAAAAATCCCGCAAAAAATAACGGACTCAATCCAAACCGCTTGCGGCCTAGTCTCCTTTGTCATAGGCGTTCAAATGGCCTTTAAATACCAAAACGTCGTTTACCTTGCGCTGTCCTTGATTTTTGGCGGAATCGTGGGAACCGCGCTGGACATAGACGGAAAGATTTTAAAAGTAGGCCGCTTTTTGGAGCGCGTCTTTTTGAAAAAGCCGGAATCCGCCGCCCCTGCCGTTTCGCGCGCCCCAAGCAATCCCGCCGCCCCTACCGTTTCGCGCGCCTCAAGCGATTCCAGTTCGCCAACCAAGCCAAACGCCTCCAGCGATTCCGCCGCCCAAGAAAGCGCCGCAGAATTTTCCGCCGGGAAGCCGCAAAAGAATTTCGCCTACGCTTTCCTAAACGCGTCGGTCTTGTTTTGCGTCGGCGCGATGGCGATTATCGGAAGCTTTAAGGCCGGAATCGAAGGCGACTATTCAATCATATTCCTAAAGAGCGTTTTGGACGGCTTTATCGCCATCGGCTTCGCAGCCGCGATGGGCGTCGGAACGGCATTCTCGGCGCTCGCGATTTTTGTCTACCAGGGCGCGCTTACCCTGCTCGCGATTTTCATCCACCAATACGTTAGCGACTCCCTGCTTGCCGAAATCACCGGAAGCGGCGGCGCGCTCATCGTCTTGATTGGAATCAACTTGATGGGACTAAAAAAAATCAAGACGGCCAACTACCTTCCCGCCGTCATCTTCAGCGCGCTCTTTGTCCTTTGCGAGCCGTTTGTCCGCGGCCTTTTTGGCATTTGAACAAAAAGCGGCATTTTACTATAACAACATTTTTATTGTTAGAATTCAAAAAAGCGCGCTATAATAGTAGAATGACAATAAGTGAAGCTATTAAAAAGTTGATTCCCAAGCCCGACGAGGTCTTGGAGCGTTTTTCCGGCAACCAGGAATTTTTGGAAATGTTCATTCAAAAATTCCCCGAAGACGAAACGATACAGGCGGTAAAGGACGCTTGCAAAACCGAAGACTGGGAAAGAATTTTGGTTGCGGTTCACACTTTAAAAGGAACCAGCGGAAACTTTGGATTCGAGGCTTTGTTCAACGCCTGTTCAAAAGTTGTGGCTGCAATTAGGGCCAAGGATTATGCCGGCGCAAAGGCGTCAATTCCGACTGTTTTGGCGGAACTTGACGCCGTTTGTGAAATTTTATCAAAGGTGGAATAAGCATGGACAAGAAAAAACTTATTGTAATCGACGACGTTGAGCTGAACCGAGCCATATTAAAGGAAGCCTTTAAAAAAGAATTTGACGTGCTTGAAGCGGAAAACGGCGCCGTGGGCTTGCAAAAAATCAAGGAAAACCAAAGCGACCTCGCCGCGATTTTCCTTGACATCATCATGCCCGAGATGGACGGCTTTGGCGTTTTGCAGGAACTGAACATAAGCTCCTTGATTCAAAACATTCCGGTATTCTTGATAACAACCGACGCGTCAAGCAATGTCATCGAGCGCGCTTACGACTACGGCGCGGTCGACGTGATTCCCAAGCCCTTCAACATAATGATAATCAAGCGCCGCGTCCAAAACATGATTGAATACTTTGAGGCCAAACACAAAAGCGATTCCAGCATCGTCCAAATAGACGAGCTTCTTCAAATGCAGCGGCAGGACTTGAACACTTCCATCGGCTCTTTGGTGGGCCATGTTTGCGAAGTCATAGAAAGCCGCAGCAAGGAAGAAAGCGACCACGCGCGCAGAATAAGGGAAGTGACAAAAACGCTTGCGAAAGAATTTTCCGTGGAGCATCCGGAATACGGCCTAAAGGACGACATCATCGATTCCATGGCTAACGCCAGCGTCATTCACGACATTGGAAAAGTTTATGTTTCCGACGAAATTCTCACAAAGCCGCAAAAGCTCAGTTCAGAAGAGATGGAAATAATCCGCGCGGCGCCTACGCTGGGAGCCAAGCTCTTGAGTTCCGTTCAAGGAATTCCTGAGCCATTCTGCACATTCGCAAAGGAAATCGCGCGCAGCCACATGGAGCGCTACGACGGAAGGGGCTATCCAGACGGCCTAAAGGAAAACCAAATTCCCCTTAGCGCGCAAATCGTAGGCCTTGCCGAAGCCTACGACGTCCTTGTCTCCAAGCGCGTCTACAAAAAGGCCTACAGCCACGACGAAGCCGTAAAAATGATTCTCAACGGCGACTGCGGCGCCTTCAATCCAGACTTGATCCGCGCTTTTGAAAAAGCCGCGCCCGAGCTGGAAAAAATCGCGAGCGAAGCAAAGTCATAATGAAAGATTCGTTCAAGCAAGCGGCGACAGTCCAAGGCTCGCCAAAATGGGAAGACAGCGTCCGCCGGCAGTCGGCGCTTTACGATCGCGGAAACGACATACGAAGCGAATTTGAGCGCGACTACACCCGCATACTTCACTGCCAGGCCTACAGCCGTCTAAAGCACAAGACGCAAGTTTTTTTCGCGCCTAAAAACGACCACATTTGCACGCGCATGGAGCACGTCCAGCATGTGGCCAGCGTGGCCACGACCATCTCAAAATACCTTGGCCTTAACGCGGAGCTTACAAAGGCCATCGCCTTGGGCCACGACATAGGCCACGCGCCCTTTGGCCACTTTGGCGAGGAATGTCTCAATTCCCTCTTAAAGCAAAAGGAAGGCGCCAACGCTCCAAAAAAATTTTGGCACGAGCGCAACAGTCTCTTTTTCGCCGACTACATAGAAACGCTTTCCGACCCTGACGGCTTCCTAAAAAATTTGGACTTGACTTACGCCGTGCGCGACGGCCTTATTAGCCATTGCGGAGAAATCCACCAGCAGGGAATAATTCCGCGCGACGACGCGATTGACCTTTACACGATAAAGCGGCCGGGCCTTTTGCAGCCCTTCACTTGGGAAGGCTGCGTGGTAAAGATTTCGGACAAAATTTCATTCCTTGGCCGCGACTTGGAGGACGCCAGGGCCTACCATCTTTTGGACATGGGAAGCTACCGAATGTTGCGCGACATTGTTGGAAGCAGCCTGGGCTTTGAAGGAAAGGGAGCCAAGGCCTTTAGGTCAGGCAAGGCCGTCAACACGACTGTTTTGATCAACGACATGATAGTGGATCTTTGCGAGCAAAGTTCCCCGGAGCGCGGAATCACCTTTAGCGACGAATACTTTAAGTTCATCGTGGAGCTGCACAAGTTCAGCTACTCAAAAATCTACACGCACTGGCGACTGAAGGAATTCCAAAACTATGCGCGCAATGTGATAGAAACGATTTACAACACGTTGTCGCGGACGCAAATCTACGCGCAAAGGGGAAGGCTGAACAACGCGCTCAAATACTTCCCAAAACTATTGGAAAACTTTGAGGACTGGCTTGTCCGCTACACAAACTACCAGGCGGTCCGACAGCCCGACAGAAAGCGCCTCTTGCGCTGCCTGGCCCCGCAAGTATTTGACATAACAAACGACGAGTCCTGGCAAAAATGCTTGATTGAATACATCAGCGGAATGACAGACCAATTCGCGATTGGCCTGTATGAAGAAATAATTAGCTTTTAATTACACACGATGCATCGCGGAAAAGACGGCCTCGTTCATGACGTTGATTTCAACGCCAATCTGCTTTCCCAATTCCAGCATCTTGTCCCTAAAGCTGTCGATTGTAAGGTCGGCCTTGTCAAGGTTGACCATAAGCATCATGACAAAATTGCCAGACAAAATTGACTGGGTGATGTCGATGATGTTGGCGGAATGTTCCGACAAAAAGCTTGTGACTTTGGCTACGATGCCGACTTTGTCCGAGCCGACTACGGTAATAATCGCGTTCATATTTGCCATTATACAAAAAATGCGCTAGAATGGCAACATGAAAAAAAATTTAGTCAGCTCTGGAATCAAGCTTTCATTTTTGACGCTAATCTCGCGCGTTTTGGGCCTTGTCCGCGAAATGACAAAGGCGCGCTTTTTGGGAACGTCGTCATTGGCCGACGCTTTTGGAATAGCCTTTTTAATCCCCAACCTTTTGCGCCGCCTTTTTGCCGAAAACTCAATCTCGGTCGCCTTCATTCCGACATTCCGAGGCTACTTGGAAAACAAAAAAACCAAGGAAGAAACTCTTGAATTTGTCCGAGCCACGTTCACCTTGATTTCATTCTTGACCGCCTGCGTCGTTAGCCTTGGAATCTTGGTCGCGCCCTTCATCGTGCGGATTTTCCTTAAGGCGGACGAGGCGGCGCTGATCGCCGAAACCGCCCTGCTTACCCGCATAATGTTCCCCTACTTGTTCGTGATTTCCGTGGCGGCCTGCTTCCAGGGAATTTTAAACGGAGAGAAAATATTTTTGCCGTCGGGCTTCACGCCGATTCTTTTTAATTTGTGCGTCATTTTTGGAACATACCTCCTTTCCGGCAAAATGGAAAACCCCGCGCGCGCTATGTCGGTTGGAGTTTTGGCCGGAGGAATTTTGCAGGCCGCATTCCAGCTTCCCTTTGTGGCAAAGGCCGGCTGGCCCATTTGCTTTGTGGGCTTGAAGAAGGCCTTTACCAATCCAGGAACTCGGCAAGTCGTCGCGCTTATTGTTCCGACGATTATCGGAATGGCAAGCTACCAAATAAACGACATGGTAAGCACCGCGCTCGCCGGCCGCGCCGGAGAAGGAATCGTTTCAAGCCTCCAATATTCGCTTAGACTTCAGGAATTGATTTTGGGAGTCTTCGCCGTTTCCATCGGAACTGTGATATTGCCCGACCTTTCGGCCTACGCAAAGAGCGAGCGCTGGGAGGAATACAATTCGATGCTGACCTGGGCGGTAAAAATTATCGCGCTTATAACAATTCCGATAACATTTTACTCGCTTGTGACCGGCCGCGAAATAATCCAGCTTGTTTACAAGAGCCGCCGCTTTGACGAAAACTCGGTCGTCCTAACCTTGCGGGCATTTAGCTTTCACATTGCCGGCCTCTTTTTCATCGCGGCAAACAGAATAATATCGCCTGCCTTTTACGCGCAAGGAAACACAAAGCTTCCGACGCTGGCTGGAATCATAGGCTTTGCGGTGAACATCACGCTGGCCTTTGCCCTTTCGTTTAAATGGAGCGGCGGCGGAATCGCCTTTGCCCTTAGCGCGGCAAGCCTTGTAAACACAATCGCGCTCTTCGCTTTTTTGAAAAAACTAAAAGCGATAGACGTAAAGGCCGCCGTCCACCAAACGATTTTTTACTCGCTAAAGATTATCGTCTTCTCAATCATCGCAAGCGTTCCGGCCTGGGTTGCCCACAAATTTTTTGTCCGCCAGTTTGGAGGCATGGGCCGCCTTTTGGGGAACGGAATTCCGCTCGCTTTGACGGCGGCCGTTTTTGGCGCTGTGGGAATCGCGCTCCTTTTTGTAACCAAAGACCGCGTCGCCTTTAGCGCTCTTAAAAGAAAATAAAGGCTTTGCCGACCGCTAACGACGGGCCGGCCGACGCGCGCGCTTTTGACACAAACGCCCGCTTTCGCTACAATATAGCGCATGAAAGAAAAAACAAAAGACCAGCTTGCAAAAATATATTCAGACCGCCGCGCGCTCTTCATCAAAAAAATGAATGAAGAGAACATCGACGCGGTGATTTTTGGGGACAACGAAGACCATCGCGATCCCAACGTCCGATACTTTTCGGGCCACCCAAGCGACGCGGCCCTGATCATAAGCCAGTCGGGCGCTTGCGTCTTGATCCCCTGGGACGAAAACTTGGCGCGCCAAAACGCTTTTGTGGACAAGATAATTCCTTCCACCAGATACGAACGCAACACATTGCGCGCCATAAAGGCCGTTTTGGGAACGATGAAATTCAAAAGCCAAAAAATCGAAATCAGTCCCGCCACGCCCTACCCAAAATTTTTGGAATGCGTCGACGAGCTTAACGTTTACGACGTTCTGTGCAAAGAAAAAGGCGTTCACGCCTACGCCACAAAAATGCGCGCGACAAAAGACGAATACGAAATCGAGCTTGTAAAGGAGGCCGCCCGCGTCGGAGACCTTATCATCGCGCAAATCGAAAAGCAAATAAAAAGCGGAAAAATAAAGACCGAAAGCGACGTGGCCCTCTTAATCGAAAAGGAATGTCGCGCCCACGGCTGCGAGCGCACGGGCTTTGACACGCTGGCGGCCGGCCCCGCGCGAAGCTTCGCGATTCACGCCTTTCCAGGCTACACGGCGGGCGAATGGCCCGGAAAGGGCCTAAGCATCTTGGACTTTGGCGTTGTCTACAAGGGCTACACAAGCGACACGACGCTGACGGTGGCAAAAGGAAAGCTTAGCGACGGCCAAAAAGAAATTTTGGCGCTGGTCCAAAAGGCCTACGACGAATGTTTGGAGCTTTACAAAAAGGACGTTCCGATAAAGGCCGCCGCCGCCAAGGCCGACGAAATCTTTTCCAAGGCGCGCCGCGCGATGCCGCACGGACTTGGCCACGGAATAGGCCTTGAAATCCACGAAGCCCCCTTTGTGCGACAGCGCGCCGACCCCGAATGCGTCTTTAAGCCGGGAATGATTGTCACGCTGGAGCCAGGCCTTTACGACCCGGAGCTCGGCGGCGTCCGCTTGGAAAACGACGTTTTGATTACAGAAAGCGGAAACGAGGTTTTGACAAAATCAAAGATTTTGATTGTTGAATAATCGACCCGGCAGGAAATTTGCAAAATTCGCAAAAGCGCGCTATAATTGACGGCAATATATGACGGAAACTATTCACAAAGAACTTACGCTTGCGCGGACAATCCAAATGTCCGCCATGCCGTCGATTTTTCCAGCCTATCCGGGCCGCGATGAATTTGACATTTACGCAAAGATGGTTCCGGCCGATGAAGTCGGCGGAGACTTTTACGACTTTTATTTCGCGGGCGACGAAAAGCTCGCGCTCGTGATCGCCGACATTTCCGACAAAGGAATTCCTTCGGCGCTTTTCATGATGCAGGCAAAGACGCTGCTAAAAAGCCTGATTGAATCCGGCGCCTCCCCCGCCGAAGTTTTGACAAAAGCCAACGACGCGCTTTCAAAAGAAAACGACGCGGGAATGTTCATGTCGGTTTGGCTTGGAATTGTAGACTTAAAGCAAGGCTCCATCGTCTACGCCAACGCGGGCTATAAGCCGCCGATTCTTGTAAAGGAATACGAAGGAATAAAGCGCTTGGAAGGCAAGCGCAATTCCGTCTTGGGCGCCATGGACGGCCTGGAATTTTCCGAAAGCAAGGCCACGCTGGAAGACAACGACAAAATTTTCTTGTGGACGGACGGAATGGAAACGGCCCAGAATTCCGGCGGAGAATATTTTGGCGAAGGCCGCATTTTGGACGCCTTGCAAAAAAACAAAAATTTAAGCTGCAAGGAAACCTGCGAGAACGTTCTTTCTGAAGTTCAGTCTTACCGGGGAACAGCGGCGCAAGAAGACGACATAGCGCTCTTGTGCTTTAAATTCAACTACCGCGTGATGACCGGCCAGGTTGAATACAACGACGTTGTTGAAAAAGCCGTGGAATTCGCGCTAAAGGCCCACCGCGACGAAAAGCGCAAGTCCAACGGCGTTCCGTACATTTTGCACCCGATCGAAGTCGCGGCCATTTCTTCCCGCCTTACGACGGAACGCGAGGTCATGGCGGCCGCTCTTCTGCACGACACGGTTGAGGACGCGGGCGTTACAAAAGAGCAGCTTGAAAAAATGTTCGGGCCGCGCGTCACGGAACTTGTCCTTGCAGAAACCGAAGACAAGCACCGCGAAATGTCCGCGGCCGCCTCGTGGAAAATGCGCAAGGAAGAGTCAATAAGGGACTTGAGGTCCACAAACGACAGCGGAGTCAAGGCCATGTGGCTTTCGGACAAGCTTTCAAACTTGCGCTCCCTTTACGAAGACTGGCGCAAAAAAGGAAGCGCCGTCTGGCAAATATTCAACCAAAAAGACCCGGCCCAGCACGCGTGGCTTTACAAGAGCATAATCGAATGTATGGGCGAATTTAAAGGCACGCCGGAATACAAGGAATACAACGACATTTGCCAAGAAGTGTTCGGCGACAAATGGCAATAATACGCATTGGAGGACAAGATGGAATTTGCAGAAGGAAAAATTGACGGCGACGTTTTTACCGCAAAATTGAGCGGCCACATAGATTCGGCCAACGCTCCCAAAGCCGAGGCGGCGCTCAAGGAATTGACGGCCGGAAAAGAAATAAAAAAATTTGTGATCGACGCTGAAAACTTGGACTACATTTCAAGCGCCGGCCTGCGCGTCGTCTTGGCGTTCAAAAAGGCTTATCCCGACTTTAAGGTCGTCAACGTAAAGTCCGAAGTTTACGAAATCTTTGACATGACGGGCTTTACGCAAATGATGGAAATACAAAAGGCCTATAAAAAGGTTTCGATTGAAGGCTGCGAAATCATAGGCGAAGGAAAGAACGGAATCGTTTACCGCGTTTCGCCTGACACAATCGTAAAGGTTTACAAAAATCCCGACGCGCTTGACGAAATCAAAAACGAGCGGGAGCTTGCGCGCAAAGCCTTTGTGAACGGAATCCCGACCAGCATTTCCTACGACATCGTTCAAGTTGACGGAAAATTCGCGTCCATGTTTGAAATGCTAGAGGCCGACGCGATTTACAAAAAAATAAAGAAGGAGCCTGAAAAAATCGACGAATTCGCCAAAGCCTCCGTCGGCCTGCTAAAAAAGATTCACTCCGTGGAACTAAAGCCCGGCGAAATGGTTGACGCAAAGTCCGACTACCTAAAGAGGGCCGAGCGCCTGCAAGGCTTCCTTGAGCCGGAAGTTTACCAAAAGCTATGCGACATGTTAAAGGCCGTTCCCGAAAACTTCCACATAAACCACGGCGACTACCACATCAAGAACCAAATGTTCCTAAGAAGCACAAACGAGCTTATGCTGATTGACATGGACACCCTTTGCTTGGGCGACCCGGTCTTTGACTTTGGAAGCCTCTACAACGCCTACATCGGCCGCGAAAAGGCGGTTCCAGGAAACAACCAAGAATTTTTGGGAATATCAGCCGAGCAAGGCGAGCGCTTTTGGCAAAAGACTTTGGAATACTACTTTGGAACGACGGACCAAGAAAAGCTGCGGGAAATCGAGACGCGAGCCGCGATTGTGGGAGAGCTTAGGCTTATGGCAAAGGCGATCAAATCCTACAAGGGAACTGACTACGGCGAAAAGCAAATCGCCGCGAGCAAGGCCTTTTTGGAAAGCGCCGTTCCCAAGACCAACGACTTGTCGCTGGCCCGCTTCCAAGCCCTTTAAGGCAAAAAAAAATATCGCTGGTCAAGGCGCGCTTCGCTTAAAGCCTTGACTCAGCGATTTTGCGGCGCGAGCCGCGTTTTTTTTGCCAGTACGGCTGTTCGCGCGAGCCTTGCGAGCGCGATTGCCCGCTCGCGCAAGCGAGCAAGTAGATAACTACTTTGCGCAAAACGGCAACGCCGTAATGTTGCCGCTTATGCGGCAACATTCAATCGCGGGCTTGCGAACGATTATTCTTGCCGCTAGTTTTTGGCGGCTTCCTGCTCTTCCTTCTTGGCCTCGCTCTTGTCCTTGATGTCGGCAAAGCCAATCAAGATTGCGATAAGGCCGATGAAGGCGCTAAAAACAGGGGCGCAGCCCTTCAAGAACTCAATCACCTGCGGTCCCCAAGCAAGCGGCATGGAAGGCAAAACGCTGAAAACCGTAAAGGCGATGAAAAGAATTCCCAAAATCAAAGCTATCATAATCACTCTCCCCGAATCGGATTGTTGGCAAAGTCATATCCAATTCTATAAAGCTTGTTTCCGCTAAAGAAGTCGTTGGTAAGCTTTACAACCGTTCCGGACAAAATCAAGAGAGAGATGATGTTAGGAATGGCCATCAAGCCGTTGAAAATGTCGGCGATAGTCCATACCGCGCTCACGGTCATAAAGGGGCCGATGAAAACGGCGGCGATGTAAAGCCAGCGGTAAATTTTTACCGGCAACATGTTTCCGTTGGAAAGGTATTCGATGCAGCGCTCTGAATAAAAGTCCCAGCCCAATATTGTCGTGAAGGCGAACAAGACCAAGCAAACCATCAACAAGAATGAGATGACGACCTTTGGAACAACCGGCAAAAGTGTCTGGAAAGCGGCGTTTGTGATCGCGAATCCCTTAAGTCCCAACTCAGGAGCCCAAGAGCCTGACATGACGATTACCAAGCCGGTGATTGAACAAATTACGATTGTGTCAAAGAAAGTTCCGGTCATAGAGATGATTCCCTGCTGAACGGCGTGCTCAACCTTGGCGGTAGAAGCCGCGATAGGGGCGGAACCCAAGCCGGCCTCGTTTGAGAAAATGCCGCGCGCGATGCCTTTTTGCATGGCCACAATCATGGCGCCAATCGCGCCGCCGGCGGCCGCCTTGAATCCAAAGGCTCCCTGGAAAATCTGCTCGATGGCTCCTGACAATTTTGAGAAGTTGCAGAAAATGGCGAAAAGGCCGAGAACAAAGTAAATGACCGCCATTACAGGAACGATTACGCCAGCCACGCTAGAGATGCGCTTGAGGCCGCCGATGATTACCAAGGCAACGACTATAGCCAAAACGATTGAAGAAACGATGACAACAGTTGAGTAAGTTCCGATTCCGGCGATCGCCACCGTGGAAAGATTTGACGAGGCCGTGTTGGCGAAAGTTTCCACGGCGCTGGTGATTGAGTTGACTTGGCTGAATGTTCCGATTCCGAACAAGCCGACCATAGTTCCAAAAATGGCGAACAAAACGGCGAGCAATTTTCCCAAGGCGGGGAACTTGGCGCCTACGCCCTTTTCGCAAGTGTAGAAGGGTCCGCCCAAAATGTGTCCGTCGGCCTTTTCCTCGCGGAAGTGAATGGCGAGCAAGCACTCGGCGTATTTTGTGGCCATGCCCAAGAGGGCGGCGAGCCACATCCAGAACAAGGCTCCGGGTCCGCCGATTCCGATGGCAGTGGCCACGCCGACTATGTTTCCAGTTCCGATTGTGGCGCTCAAAGCGGTGCACAAAGCCTTGAAGCTAGAAAGCTCTCCGCCCTCGCCGCTTTCAGACTTTCTGAAAATGGAAGAAATGGCATATTTTAGCTGGGAGAACTGAACTCCGCGCAAAATTACCGTGAGAAAAATTCCTGTCGCAAGAATCAGGATAATCAGCGGCAAGCCCCAGACAAAATCGTCTATGGCGTTTAAAATGGAATTGATCTTTTCGAACATATTCACTCCGTCAATTTTAGAATTGTTCCATTATATAACTAAGAGCGCTTTTTTTCAAGATGTCACGAGAGTCTTTGTCACGCGAGCCTTTGTCACATGAGCTTAGCCGCTTCTTCCGGCGCCAAGGGCTTACCCCAAACAAAGCCTTGGACGCAATCGCAGCCGGCCTCTTTGAGCGTGTCAAGCTGATCTTGACTTTCAACGCCTTCGGAAATGACGGTCAAATTCAAAATGTGTCCGATGGAAATTATCGTTCCCACATACTGCTTGTTTGAAGCGTTGTCGTTCATAACGTCGATGAAGGACTTGTCGATTTTGAGAGCGTCCGCAGGGAATTTGTTAAGGTAGCTGAGCGAAGAATAGCCGGTTCCAAAGTCGTCGATGGCGACCTTGACGCCCATGCTCTTGACCTGCCGAATGAATTCAAGCGCCTTGTCCGCGGACTCTATCAAAATCGACTCCGTGATTTCAATTTCCAAATGGTCCGGCGGAAAGCCGCTTTCGTTTAAAATGCCCTTGAGCTCGTCCACAAAATCGCCTTTCATCAAGTGGCGGACGGAAACATTCACGCACAAAACGACGGGGCTGGCATTCACCGTTATTCGCCTTGCCAAAAAACTGGAGGCAAGGCTTAATATTCGGGCGTCTATTTTTTCTATAAGTCCGACTTTTTCCGCAGCAGGAATGAATTCGGCGGGGCTTATCACGCTTCCGTCCGAGTCCCTCATTCTGGCAAGCGCCTCAAAGCCTCTCAAAGTCTTGTTCATGTGGAACTGCGGCTGCAGGCAAAAATAAATGTTTCCGTTGTCCAAAGCGGCGCGGATCTTGCGCTCCATTTCCAAGGTCTTGTCGTCCTCTATGTATTCCGGTTCAAACTTCACCACCCGCTTTCCATCTCCGCGCCTTTTGGCTTCGCGGACGGCCGCCTCGGCGCAAGAAAAAAACGAGCCGCTGTCGACAGCGTCCTTGGGAAAAGCCGCCCATCCAAAGCAGGCGTTTACAAAATAGTCGCAGCCGTTTATCGTTATCTTTTCTTCAAGCACTTGCCTGTAGGAATCCAAGGCCGACTCAACTTCCTCCAAGGCGGAAAGGCCGCTCAAAATCAAAAAGAATTCGTTTCCGCCGATATGGGCGGCAAAGTCAGAGCCTTTGAAAGTGTCCACCAAAGCCTTCCAACGCTCGGCAACCTTCATAAGAACTTTGTCGCCGACATCATAGCCCATCGTGTCGTTTATGTTCTTAAAATTGTCAAGTTCCACAGCGACCGCGACAAAATTCTTTTTGCGCTTGGCAAGGTCGTCCATCAACTCAACGCAAGCGAATCTGTTGGGAAGGCCGGTAAGCCTGTCGGTCACCGCCTGCGCCAAAATTCTGCGCTGGTATTTGTGCACTCTGGCATGGTTTATGTAAACCACTGTCACGGCGACGACGGCCAAAAGGTTTGAAAAAAATCCGGGAATTGTCGTAATGTTGTGGGAGAGAAACAATCCTGCCGCCATCATGGGAAACTGCGCCAAAAGAATTACAAGCGAAGTCAAAAAGCCGACACGGCCAAAAAAAACGGCCAAGAAAATCAAGCACACATTTGAAAGAGAGGAAAAAACTCCGGCGAAGGATTGAACCGGCATGCGGGCGCCAAAAAGGAAAACCATTGAACGGTCGCTGGCAACCTTCCTTAGCGCTACGGAAACCAAAGCGTACAAAACCAAAATTATCAAAAAAACAAATTTTGGAGCGTCCTTTTTGTGCGAAAGTTTTTTTACTGTCTCATTTATCTCAGCGGCGTCGCCGTCATAGGAAAAATTCTCATCCATGCGAAAAGCCTCCTGCGCCATTCTATTTTAGCATGAAATTTGCGCTTATGCAAACAAAATTCCGCTCGTTTTTTCCGCTCGTACCTTTGCTTCCAAAACCTTAACGGCAAGCGCGTTCCGCTTGATACTCCACCCTAAAAGCGCTATAATTATTGCCATTAAATTCTATATATTTCGAGGCGAATATGATTTCTTGGGAAAATCTTGACACTCTTTCAAGCTTTAAAAAGCTCCTTTCGTTGAAGAACGCGGTTTCTCTAAAGGCCGTTTTGGGCGGCGCGGACGGAGCCAAGCGCGTAAAGGAATATTCCGTTCCTATGGCGGAAGGCTTGACATACAACTACGCGGCCAAACAGGTTGACCAAAAGGTTTTGGACGTTTTGGCGGACTTGGCCAAGGAAGCCCAGCTTTGCGAAAAGTTTGAGGCGCTCTACAACGGCGAGGTCGTCAACACAGGCGAAAAGCGCATGGTCTTGCACCAGCTTACGCGCGGCCAGCTTGGAAAGGACGTTATGGCCGACGGAAAGAACAAGCGCGAGTTTTACGTTAACGAGCAAAAGAGAATCGCGGACTTTGCCGACAAGGTTCACTCCGGAAAAATCGTGAACGAAAAGGGCGAAAAATTCACGACAGTTTGCCAGATCGGCATCGGCGGCTCGGACTTGGGACCGCGCGCGATGTACTTGGCCTTGGAAAACTGGGCAAAGGCCGGCGGAAAGTTCAAGATGGAAGCCAAGTTCATCTCCAACGTTGACCCCGACGACGCCACAAGCGTTCTCAAAAGCATCGACGTTTCAAAGACGATTTTCATTTTGGTTTCAAAGAGCGGAACCACGCTCGAAACTTTGACAAACGAATCCTTCGTAAAGGACGCGCTCAAAAAGGCCGGCCTTGACGTTTCAAAGCACATGATCGCCGTGACAAGCGAGACAAGCCCGCTTGCCCACAACCCCGACTACATGGAAGCCTTTTACATGGACGACTACATCGGAGGCCGCTACTCGTCAACATCCGGCGTGGGCGGAGCGGTTTTGTCGCTTGCCTTTGGCCCCGAAGTTTTCGCATGCTTCTTGGAAGGAGCGTCAGCCGCGGACAAGACCGCGACGGAAAAAGACATCCGCAAAAACCCGGCCATGCTCGACGCGCTCATCGGCCTTTACGAGAGGAACGTTCAGGAATATCCTTCGACAGCGATTCTTCCCTACTCACAGGGACTGTCCCGCTTCCCCGCGCACTTGCAGCAGCTTGACATGGAGTCAAACGGAAAGAGCGTAAACCGCGACGGAAAGAAAATCGACTATGTCACAGGCCCCGTAATCTTTGGCGAACCGGGAACAAACGGCCAGCACTCTTTCTACCAGCTCTTGCACCAGGGAACGAATGTAATCCCCTTGCAGTTCATCGCCTTTAGCGAGAACCAGGCCAACAACGACGTAAACATCCAGGGCTCCACAAGCCAGCAAAAGCTTTGCGCCAACGTCACCGCGCAAATCATCGCTTTTGCTTGCGGAAAAGACAACGAGAACCCCAACAAGTTCTTTGCCGGCGAGCGCCCCTCAAGCTTGATTTACGGAAAGCGCCTTACGCCCAAAACCTTGGGCGCTCTCTTGGCGCACTTTGAGAACAAGGTAATGTTCCAAGGCTTCCTGTGGAACATCAACTCCTTTGACCAAGAAGGCGTCCAGCTTGGAAAAGTTTTGGCAAAGACCGTCTTGGCCAAGCAGTACGATGGTGCTCTCAAAGAGTACGCCGCGCTTCTCGGTTTGTAAGCGATAATCGGTCACTGACCATAAAGACGCCCGCGCTGTTGCGCGGGCCTTTTTTTTATGCGGAAAAAACTCTTTACTTTTAAACTGAAATGATATACAATATCAGTCTAAAAGTAAAAGGGTTAAAAAATGGAAAAAAAGATTGAAGACTTTGCAAAACGCAACAACAACATCATAAGAACTTCTCAATTTTTGCAGCTTGGCATTTCAAAACCGACGATTGCAAAATACGTAAGATCTGGAGAACTTGAACGTCTCGCGCATGGAATATACGCAATCACAGACACAGTAATCGACGACATGTTTATATTCAGTTTAAAATGCAAGCACTCCATTTTTTCACATGAAAGCGCCCTTTTCCTTAACAATCTTTCAGAGCGAACGCCATTTAGATTGACTGTAACAATTCCATCAAATAAAATGTTGCCGCTTGCAATGAGAAACACATGCGACTGCTTTTACATAAAACCAAAACTATTCACGATTGGAGTCATAGAAAAGAAAACAACATTTGGAAATCTCGTCCGATGCTACAATGCAGAGCGAACAATTTGCGACATTTTGCGCAGCCGATCCCGCATAGACGAAGAAACTGTAGTTGCCGCCATTAAAAATTACGCCCGCTCAAAGGCGAAAGACTTGTTCCGCCTTTACGAGTACTCAAAAACATTCAAAGTCTCCGCTCAAGTCAGAAAATACATGGAGGTGCTTTTATGAAGCAAACGACGCCAAAAGCAATGAGCCTTAGGGCAAAGATAAACAATTACGCAAAAAAACATGGCATTACCGCGCAAGTAGTTTTGCAGAACTATATGTTTGAATGTTTTCTTGACCGGCTTTCCAAAACAAAATATAAAGACAACTTCATCATAAAAGGCGGAATTCTTGTATCATCCATAGTGGGGCTTAATGTCCGTTCCACCATGGACATGGACGCGACATTAAAAAATTTAGAACTCACAGAAGAAAAAATACAATCAGCAGCAGCGGAAATTATTGCCGTCCATGCTGACGACGGCATTGAATACAAAATAATTTCCCTCGCGCCAATCAGAAAGGACGATGTGTACGGCGGCTTTTGCTTGAAGTTGGAAGCAAAATACGAATCAATATTGACACCGCTTTCCATAGATATATCAACAGGCGATGCCGTTACCCCAAGCCCCTTACAATATTCCTACAAAAGGCTTTTCAACGAAGAAACAATACCAATTCTCTCCTACCCCGTCGAAACAATCCTAGCGGAAAAACTGGAAACAATAATTTCCCGCGGACTTTTGAACACCCGCCCACGCGACTTTTACGACGTTTACATTCTTTCAAAAACAGTTTCGTTTGATTCAAAAATTTTGGAGAAAGCCTTGGCCGCCACATCTGAACACCGCGGAACAAGCGAACTAATCAAAAATGAAAGCAAAAACCGAATTGCCGCGATCGAGTCAAGCGCCGAAATGAAAGCGCTCTGGAAAAAGTATCAGAAGAAATTTCCGTACGCCAAGGGCATTGTGTTTGAGGACACGGTTGGAGCGGCAAGAAAATTGCTGGGAATGTGAATTGGTTACAGTTTTTCCAAGGCGGAATCCCAGTTGGAAAGGTCTTTTTTTATTTCCTTTTCCCCAAATCCGTCTTGAGCAAACTTTATAAAAAACGAGTCTGCTCGCGGCATATATTTTACAGCAATGCAATGGCTATATTCATACTTACCCGATTTCAACTGAGCCAATTTACTTATGTCCCAATCAGAGTCCAAATATTTTTTGCATTCAATTGCAATTAGATTATCCGAAGCGTCTTTCGTTCTCTTATGAACAATTATATCAGGCCTAATGTATCTTTTCTTATTTTTTTCATCATATACAATCTTTTCTTCGTCGCCATTTTTATTGAACTCCACGTCAACATAATAATCAGAAAATTTTTCTGGACGATGTTTTTCCAACCAAACAGCAAGCCTATGATTGATGCAATTTTCGTGAACACCTCTGTCTATCAAATCTCTATCAACTGAATTGAACAAGTCGAAAAACGCAAGTTTCAGCCAATCCATTATTATTGAATTCATTGCTTTACTATCCTTCTGGTCTCTTATAACCCGTACAATTTGTAGACCATAGAATCTAACTTCGATTGTATTTTGTCTAACTCTAAATCAGCGTCTGCATCCGATAATTGGTTGGAATATTGCATTTTTTTCACTTTGACGGCTACATCAAATAATTTTCTAAATTCCACCAAATGCTTATCAATTGGTATTATTATTGGAAATAGTCTAAAATCATTAATCTGTAAATTAACTGTATTATTTATGAATGTTTTCAAATAATCATAAAAAAACTTCGATCCCAACAAGCAAACAAAATAAAAATTCGGCGTAAAAGCAAACGATGAGTATAAACTCATGCTTGCCACATCATTTACCGACACACCTTTTATTCTGGATTTTATAAACATGCTTTCTTCCTTCGTTGGCAATAACACATTGTTCCAACAAAATCCCTCCTTAAAATTAAACTGAGGGTTGCGAACGACAGGCATACCGGATCCCTTTTTGCCGGAATTGGTCTTCAAAAATTGGACATTTTCTTTGGACCAGGCGATTGCAAAAGGAGTTTCCAAATACCAGCGGTTGCCGTCCTTGTCGCCTTTGTCATAAGGAACATAATATTTCTTTTTCGTTGATATGCCATTTGACTTTTCATCTTCTGTCAAAGAATCAACGTCGGCAATCTCTGAATCGTCTATAAGCTTGTAAATATAACCCTGACCAAAAATGTCGCGGCCATACTTTTCTTTTAGTTCGTCAAATTTCTTCGCTATTTGCGCCTCAGAAAGCTTTGCAAGATAATCACCAGCGGAAATATTGCCAATTTCTTTTGCAAGCTTGGGATTTTTTCTCATCGCTTCTTCCAGCTTTTTAGGACGGCTGGCAATGATATTTGCCGCCCATTTTGAGCTTTTGCGAACAGCTATATACTTGCCATTGTTCGCTGTTGCAAGCCCCTGCCCGCCTTCAGTTAGGCAACCAAGCAAAGCCACATCTCCAGGCTTTAAGCTTGCTCGATAACGCTTGAGCGCGTTTTCGTTTTGGCTTATCTTCTTGCTGGTTTCAATTTTTTCCCACCAAGTGATGTAAAGATCTTTGACCTTTTCTCCATAAAGCTCCCAAATTTTTAAGTTTCGTTCCGTCGGCTTAAAGATTACTGAATTCTGAGTATTCAGATACACATCTTGATTTATAGGTTCAAAAGCCTTTGGTTGCTTTAAGTTTTCGGAACCATCAAGAAACTCTATTTTGTTTTTTCCATTATATTTTGCATTTTCAATCTGAATGATGCAAGTGTCAACCATAACGGCGTCAAACGGATTTGCTGTATCAAAGATGTATTTAATATTTTTGCTAAGAATTAGATCTCGCATATTGCGTTTTGTTTGCGTGGTCCAAAAAGTTTTGGGAATGATGTAGTTCAAAGTCCCGTTGAGCCTTGCAAGTTGCAACCCTTTGAATGTAAAAAGATTATATGTATCGTCGCTAAAACCGAATTCAGCTTCATAGGCCGTTTTTGCTTCCGCGCTCACGCCTTTTGTGGAAATATACGGCGGATTCCCGATAACGACATCAAAACCATCTGAAACATTGAACATCCATTCACTGTCAAAAAATGTCGACACGGCGTTTTGGTCGTATGGATTCCAAGCGGCAAGTTGCTTTGCGTCCTTATTGTCGTACATGCTGTCAGCTTGCAGCAACTTTGAAAGCTTTTCGCGCAAAAACTTGTCCTTTTTGCGGCATTCAGCCTTGGCTTCGGCGGTGGGAGCGTTAAAATGGTTGTGTCGCTCGTCTTGAAGCTCTTTTTTTGTTTTGGCAATATCTGGATCAGCAAACAATTCGTTGGTCTCGCTCATTATATGTTTCTTGGTTATTCCAATCAAACTATTGGCCGCAACAAATTTTGTTTCAAGATTAGGAAGTGGATTAAAGCCATAATTGTCTTTAACACTGTTCGTCTTTTCTTGTTCGCATATAAGGCTGATAAAAAAACGCAGCTTACAAATTTGGACGGCAATGGGCTGAATATCAACGCCATAAAGACATTTTTCTATAAGCTCAAGCTTTAGCTTATAAAGATCGTTTTGATTCGCAGAAACTCCCCCGCACTTTTCAATCAAATGCACAATTCTCTGCAACGCCCCCATCGGAAACGCCCCTGAACCACAAGCAGGATCAAGAATTTTTATTTTCTTTAAAGCGTCTACAATTTTTGCCTTGTTCGCTCCATCAAAACTGTCATCACTGTCGTCAAAAAGGGCAGCCAATTCGTCGTTTTTTATTATCTTTACGGTCTTGCAAAGATAGTCTTTGATTGACCGATCAATCATAAAACTTACGATTTGGCGAGGCGTGTAAAACGATCCGGAATCTTTTCGGGCCGTTTCGCTGGTTTCAGGGTTGTAAGTTCCAAGAAGATTTTCAAAAACCTTGCCTAAAAGCTCTGGATCAAGAGCCACTTGAATGTCAGTTGGGCTGTTTTCTTCCACCGTAAAGTTGTAGCGGTTTAAAATATGAATCAAGCCTTCATGCAGGCCATCGTCTTTCTGCCAAAACAGCGCGTTTGGAATAAAAGCCATCCAATCGCTTTCTCTACTAAATCCATCAGTAAAAACTTCTATGTTTTTTGTATTGACCTTGTCGTCCACAAGACGGTCAAGGCACTCAAAAAGACCGCCGTTTAAGAAAGGTACAGGCTTGAAGCGCTCTATGATTTTTTCTTTGCTTTCAGCAAAAAAAGATTTTTTGTTATTGTCGCGGTAAAAATTTTTTACGCCAAACTGCTTGTTATAAAAAAGTTGTTTATCGTCAGCAAAAGCGCGCTCCTCAATTTTCTTGTTAAGCGTCGCAAAAAACAAGTTTTGCAAAATGGCGTTGTAGTAGTTTCCATCCTTTTTGCTTTGCGGCTTAAATTCAGAAAGTACATCTTTCAATTCCTCTTGATCAAAAATCCAAGACGGAATTAAGTCTTTTTGCTTGATGAACCAAACAAACATAAGGCGGGTGATAAGACGTATAAGATTAAGCTCGTTGCAGTCTTTGCTTTGGCGAACATTGTATTTGCCATTTCTGTCTTTTGTCGTGTCGCCAGTCGGGAATGTGACATTTTCGCAAGCCCATGTATACCATCCAAAAAGCTTGTTGTAAAATTCTTTTGTCACAACTTCAATGTCAAAACAATTCTTCAAGTCCTCAAGTGTTGTCACTCGTTTTGAAAGCATGCTTTCAGGCGTGTGCCGCTTGCAATCCTTTCCCAGTTTGAACGAAAAACGGCGGGGATTGGAATGCTCTGTCTTAATCTTGCCTTTTTCAATTGTGTAGTCGGTTGTGATGAGCGAAAGCCGCCACGAACGGGATTCTTTTGCATAAAAGACAGCCAACGCGTTGGGGTTAGAGCTGTATTTTTTCATGCAAGAAACGACCTCTTTTGTAAGTGTTACGCGCGGGTCACGGTTTGACTTTGTACGGAACTCAAAAACATCCAAATCAAGGCTTTTGCAAGTTCCAAGCCTATAGCCACATTCGATATTCTTAAAGTCAAAATACAAGTCTTCGTCGTCGGATAGATAATCATCAGGCAAAAATTCGCTTACAAAAGATTCAAAACTTTCTCTGTCATAATCTTTAGACACATCAAATTCTTTCATTGTTCACTATCTCCCTGCAAAAGTTCCTCGGCCAGCAAAATTGATTCAGGCTCGCTTTGCACTTTTTTCTCTTTTTGTACGATTGATTCCAAATATTCCTGCGGCAAAATCGCTTTTAAGTCCTTGATGGAAGCCTGTCCTTGGGAATTCATCTTTGCGATTTGCTTTGTGTAATATGTGGGAATGGAATCCCAACTGATTACGTCACGTGAAATTTCAATATATTCCTTTTCCGACGCAACCGCAGTCTTTGCCTTTAAGAAATTCAATACAAGAAGCGCCGCTTGCGCGATTTTGCTGTTTTGCCGCGACGCTTTAACAACGCCGCTCATTTGCTTGGCTCGTTCGTACATATCGTAAAATGCGTCTGAAACTTCTTGTACCTTGTCTTTTTTGCAAGCCTTAAAAATAGAAAGAGCGATTGGCGGATTCACGCGCTCCGCCGCTCCGTCTTGGGGGCAAAAACCAAACCTAAAGGCGTCACCTTTTTTGGAGAAAACCAAAACGCCGTTTTTCCCAGCGCTTTTACGAGCGATGCGACAGCGCGGCGGAAGTTTTTTTGCCGCTGAGAGCGTTTCTTTTTCTTCGCGCTCAATACGAAACAGCTCGTTCCGATACTCTACGTCCCAAGAAAGAGAATTAGCCTCGTTTTCAGACTCAACAAATTTCTTTCCCAAATAGCCGTCTATTGTTTCATCCGCAGTAAGGATTTTTGTGTCCGCTCCCAAAATCGCCTGGAACAATTTCATCTTGAATGTTGAAATTTCAGCAGTATGGCTGACTTCCTCTCCAGTGGCGGTCGGAAAAAAGTTGTAAATGTAAAGTTTGTCAAAGACTTTTTTATTTATGCGGTTTATGCGGCCAACACGCTGGATTACACGGGTTGGATTGTATGGTATGTCGTAGTTGTAAATCGTTCCCGCTCTATGCAAGCTAAAGCCTTCGGATATCGCGTCAGTTGCCACAAGAACGTCAAAGTTGTCCTTTTGCATGTTGTCAGGGCATCCCGCGTCAAAGTTAAGACGAATGTCTTCACGAGCGGCCTTACTGGCAACTTTTGAAGAATACATCATCGTTCTTATGCCTGCTTTTTCAAATTTTTCCAAAAGATAGTCAGCTGTGTCTGAAAACTCAGTAAAGACGATGATTTTGCGACGCGCCTCTTTTTTGAGGGATGCCTTGATGTTTTTTTGTATCGCGTTCAGTTTGGGGTCGTCTTTTTGAGCTTCCCATTTTTTTAAAAAACCACTTATAAGCTTTATGTCAGCGTCGAGGTCCTTTATGAAATCGTTTGACACGTCAGCGGAATCTATGTACCAAATTCCTTTTTTGTTTTCATCCGACATTGCGCAATTGAATATTTCGTCGGTTCCAGCAAAGAGGCCTTCTTGCTCGTCGCCCAGCATCGCCTCAAGTTCGTCTATATCTGGCAACTGAACATTTTTTGCCATCGGAATCTTTTTTAGCTCAACAAACCAACGCCGCAATGTGGCCATAGAATTGTTAATATTCTTTAGAGACTGGATAAAACTGTATTTAGAGCTTTCAAAACGGCGCACAAGCAATTGCTTCATAAACTCGGCCATATTTCTCTGACCGGAAGCAAAGTTTTCAACATCGTCAAAATATTGCGAATATTTTTTTACCAACTTTTTATCTGCCTTTAGATAAGTTAGCGGTTTATATCGCGCGCCCTTAAAGCCCTTTCTTTCGTCTGTTAAAAGCTCCAGCGTGTTAATGTACAAATCAGACAAATCGCCCAACTCATAGTTTTGCGACTTTGGCGGCTGGACGTCAGAAAAATGGATTCCTTGCGCATCCAAATCAGACTTATATTTTTCGAGCTTTTCCAAATCAACTCTGGTACGACGTATGACGACAGGATCCAAAATCTCCCGTATTTTTTGCGCCAGCTCGTCCGCCTGTTTGTTCAATTCCGCTTCAGAAGTTTTCTTTGCGCGATTTTCTTTTTTCAGCTTTTTGTAATTGGCCACTAGCTCCGCCATTTGATTTCCCAAGTTGTTCATAGTTTGAATTGTTGAATGGGCTGGTATCTGAAAAAGCTTTATCAAAGAAAAAATATCTTCGGGTCTGTTGTTGAATGGAGTTGCCGAAAGCAAGATCACTTGATTCCCCACGCACAATTGGTGCAAAAAGCCGTACACCTCGGTGTTTTCATTTCTGTATCTGTGTGCTTCGTCAACAATCACCACATAGTTTGAATGATTTTTGTTCTCATTGAGTGCGTCGGGTATTTTTCCAGAAGTGTAAACCTTGCATCCGCGCAATCCAAAATCAGCCGCGTAGTTTTCCCACTGAGCTTTTAAGTGTGGCGGAGAAATAATTACTGTACGCTTGTCCAAGTTAGCGGCTATAGCGCTTGCTATGACAGATTTTCCTAAGCCAACAACATCAGCGACAATAACGCCGGAATGCTTTTTGATTTTTGCCACGCCGTCTCGAATCGCGTCAACTTGATAAGACACATCAAAAAACTCGTTCATCCTGTCGTGCGTGATTTCTTTTGGCGTCTTTATATAGTCAGACGATTCCTTAAAATATTCATATAAGACACGGACATAAAGTAAATAAGGCGAAGGCACAACTTCCAACCAAGAACGTGTTTTAACAAATTCTAAAAATTCATCTTTGGAATTTTCATCAACAAGCGGAATGGAATCTTTCCACAAATTTTCGAATATTTCTTTTCCGTCGTCATAGTCGTGGCTGTCCTGAAGATACAAGTTTATTTCGTTTCTTCCTTTCAAACCTTGATAAGAAAAGTTTGAAGAGCCTACAATTATTTTTCCTTTTTCCAATCCGTCGACAGCATCTTTTTCCTCGGAGTGAAACACATACATTTTTGAATGGTTAGGCTCTTTCGTCTTGCGCACTTCAAGCGTTCCGTCCAAGATTTTTTGCTTGAACAGTTTGTAGGTATCAACGCTTTCTTTGTTGTCAAAAATGTCCGCATTGTTAATTCCTTCAATAATGCAATTCCAGTTATTTTTTCTGAACTCGCTTTTTGAATCAGAATTTTTGACTGTCGAAATCTTCTCGTATTCGCGAACGCAATGCTCCGCGTCAATTTGAGCGTCAAGACCAACCAGAATTCTAAGCTTTTTTTTGCCAATGCTGGGCGCGATAAGACTGTAACCCGAAAAGAAAAAATACCCCACCAAAAAGTCCATGGCCTTTGACTTTGCCGCCACATTTTGAATTATTTGCCCTACAGTTTTTGTACTGTTTGTGATAAAGCGGCTAGTTGAACTTTTTTCTTGCATATTCTGATTCCTTCATTAACTTTCACTTTTAGATAGAATTCCTATCTATTAATCAGAATATTATAGCATAAAAGTTAACTTTAGGATAGATATTGTTTATTTTTAATTAAACTTTCCATTTTTAAGAAAGTTAATTTATGGCACAAGTGGATTTATTCTCTTTTGTTATGGAAGAATCAGAATTAAAAGAAATTTATGGACATAATATCAAAAGACTTCGCGAAGAAAGAAAAATGACTCAAGAAGCTCTTTCTGAAAAAATTGGAGTAAACGAAAAATATCTTTCAACCATTGAAACGGGCGCAAAATACACATCATTTGAGACCTTGCTATCCCTTGCAAACACGCTAAACGTTGAGCCTTACGAACTTCTTTTGCCTAATGGAAAAGAAATGACACCCGACAAACGCAAGACAAAAGAACTAATGCGTCGTTTTAGAGGCAGCCTAAATGAGCTTGTTGACACTGTGGAAGAATTTTTAAAAGCCTAAAAATCCGCCTCTCCTCACACCATTCCCCCAAAGGGAATCGCAAAGCGCTCGCACATCGCGCGGTATTCGGATTCTTGCTCGCTTGTGGCCGCGGTAAAGAAAAAGCTTTTGTCGGCGGGAAGCGGGCCGCAGTCTTGGTCTTGCGAAATATTTTTTTTCTGACCAAAAGGCGCCGCGCCGTTTTGTCCGCCCGCGTTTTGGGCTTGCCCGCAATTTTCGGCGTTGCCCGGAAAAACCCGCAGGGCTTGGTTGGCAACGCCCTCGCGGCTGTCGATGACGCGGACCTTGTCGCCCGCCGCCGCCTGAATGTCGTCGGCGATGTGGGTAAAGTGGGTGCAGCCCAAAATAATTGTGTCGCAATCATTGGCGGCAAAATAGTCCACGGCGGGGCGGACTGCCGCCATTCTTTCCTCGCGGCTTGCGGTGAACAACTTCTTTTCGATAAAGTCAATCAAGTCCGGGTCGCCGCGCTTAAAGACCGCGCAGTCGCTTGCAAAGTCGTCGATCAATTTTTGGCTGTAGGGATGGCGGACCGTCGCGTTTGTGGCCAAAAGGCCCACGCGCTTGTTGGCCGTCACCTTTGCGGCAAGCTTTATTGCGGGAACAGTTCCTACAATCGGAAGCGACGGAAAGCGCGCGCGCAAGTCGTCAAGCGCCGTCACGCTGATTGTGTTGCAAGCGACGATTAAAGTTTTGGGATTCCATTTTTTTTGAATCAATTCCACGGCTTTGGAAGCGGCGGCGACGACTTCTTTTTGCGTCTTTTGGCCGTAAGGAAAATGCGCGGTGTCGCCAAGGTAAACGCAAGTGGCGTTTGGAACTTTTTCCTTAAGAGAAAGCATGTAAGGAATGCCGCCTGTTCCGCTGTCCAAAAAAGCAAAGTCAACGCCCATAATTTTTCCTCGCCGACTCTCAACCAAAAAGGGAATTAAAGGCATCGCGCGCCGCGTCAGCTTTGGACTGCCCGCCGTTCTGGCCTTGCAAACATTTCCACTTGGAATTCATTCCCGCCTTAAAGTGGTCGCAAAAATTTGCGCGCTCTTTTTCCATCACAATTTCGTCAACCGTTTCGTGGCAGTCAAAATGGCTTCCGGGCGCGTAAAAGGCGCAGCCCCTGCACGAATGCAAATCCGCTCCGCACGAAGGGCAAACGGAATCCCTGTAAACGCTCTGAGAAAAATCCTGCTCGGTTCCGCACTTCCAACACATCGCGCTTCTCCTCCCCGCTACTTAGCCACCTGCCTTATCGAACCCATTCTAAGGCGTTTTTCGCGCACGTCCGACAAATATTTTACAAGGCCGTTGGAATCCTCGTCTTGGATGAACTTTTTCATCGCGGCGATTTGGCTTTCAAAATTTTCGATGTGGGCGCAAAGCTTTTCCTTGTTGAGCAAAAAGAGTTCCGTCCACAAGGGCGCGTTTATCATCGCGATTCTCGTAAGGTCTTCAAAGCTTCCGCCGCCAAAAGCCGTGATTCCGTCGTCGGAGGTGCTCTCCACCAAGGCGCTTGCGATGACGTGGCAGAGCTGGGAGGTGAAGCCGATTTTGTTGTCGTGCGTGTCGCAAGTAGTTTCGGTGATTCGTGTAAAGCCCATCGCGTAGACCAAGTCGCGCATAAGATCCAAATTTTCTTTTTTGTTGAACTCTTGCGGAATCAAAATGTAATTGTGGTTGACAAAAAATTTTTCGGAAGAATTTACGTAGCCTTCCTTTTCGCCGCCGGCCATCGGGTGGCCGATTATAAAGTCAACGTCGCTCCGCAAAATCGAAGGAAGGGACTTTTCAAAAATTCCTTTTACGCCGCTAATGTCGCTTACAATCGCTCCGCTTTTAAAAGCGTCCTTGTTGTCGCGCAAAAAGTCCAGCGTGGCCTGAGGGTAAAGGCAAACGTAAACCATGTCGCATTCTTTTAGCATTTCCTTGACTTGGCCGCTCTCAAAGCCTTGGTCAATCACGCCTTCGCGAATCGCGGCTTCAAGCGAGCCCTTGCTTCGGTTGCAGGCCAAAATTTTTCCTGTCGCTCCGCCCATAGAAAGAACGTTGGCGCGAATCGACTTTGCGAGCGATCCGCCCATAATTCCCAAGCCCACGATTCCGTATGTCATTTCATGTAGTTTCATAACAGTCCTCCAAACAATTCGGCTGCCCGCCGCGCCTCTTGGTCTTACGGCCGCAAGCCCCGTTTAAACTGCGGAACGCGGGCCTTGGCCGTCGTGTCCCAACCGCTCCTGTCGCCGCGAGCCAAAAAGTGGTAGGCCACGCCCGCTATCATCGCGCCGTTGTCTCCGCACAATTTGAGCGGAGGAAAAACACACTTTATGTCGCTTCGTTCGGCTAGCAAGGAGCGCAGGCGCGAATTGGCCGCCACTCCCCCGCCCGCTACGACTGTCTTTAAGCCTGTGTCGTCAACGGCCCTAAAAAGGCGCGACGTGATTGTCCGGCAAGCGGTCTCTTGGAAGGCCGCGCACATGTTCTCGTTGGAAGGCTCAAAGTCCTTGTTCCAAAACAAGTCGCGCTGGTGGATTACCGCGGTCTTTAGTCCGCTAAACGAAACGTCGTAGCGGTGCTCGGCTTCGTCCAATTTTGGAACGGGAAAGTTAAAGGCGCGGGCGTCGCCCTTTTTGGCAAGGCCGTCGATGACAACGCCTCCAGGATAACCAAGCCCATAAAATTTGGAAACCTTGTCAAAGGCCTCGCCAACGGAGTCGTCTACGGTCGTTCCCAAAACCTCAAGGTCGTCAAAAGAATTGACCTTGCAAATAATCGTGTGGCCGCCAGAGACAAGCAAACCCAAAAAGGGATACTCGGTCGGCGTGTCCAGCTGGGAGGCGTAAAGGTGGCCCAGCATGTGGTTTATCGCGACAAATGGTTTTTGCGCCGCCCAAGCGAGCGTCTTTCCAAAAGTAAGGCCGACCAAAAGGCTTCCCATAAGGCCGGGCCTGTTTGTCGCGGCGATCGCGTCGATTTGGTCAAGCGACAAGTCGGCTTCTTCAAGCGCTTGGCGGACGACCGGCAAAATCCATTCGGCGTGCTTACGGCTTGCGATTTCGGGAACGACCCCCTTGTAAATTTGGTGGAAGGGAATTTGCGTCGCAACGACGTTGCTTAAAATTTTCTTTCCGTCCTCAACGACGGCGGCGGCGGTTTCGTCGCAAGAGCTTTCTATTCCAAGAACTTTCATCTATACATTCCCCCTGACTTTGAGACCGTCGAAAAGCGGTAGCCTTTCAAAGCCAATTCAGGATAAGCTTCTTCCAAAAAGGCCGGCAAGGATTCCGCCGACCAAACGTGTCCTATCATAATGACGTGGCCTTTTTTGTTCGCGATGTCCAAGCCCTTTTTTAGCTCGGCCAAATAATTTTCGCGCGTCTTTTGGTTGTCCAAAAAAATGTCTCGCTGGTACCAGCCCATTCCCATTTCCATCGCGACGCTGGGAACTTTTGTGGCGGAACTTGTGCGCGAGTCCAAAAAATAAATTCCCTTTTCGCTCGCGGCTTGCAAGATGAACGAAACCAAAACTTCGTTCTCCGTTATGAGCGAGCCTTCGTGGTTGTTCATTCCGGCAATCGGAGCGATTTCGGCGATGTTTTGAGAAAGCGTCGCGAAGACTTCATTCTCTGTCATCTCGGGCTTGATGGCGCCCGCGCCTGGATTTACGCTTAGGTTCATCGCCTGCATCGGCTGGTGCAAGATGACTTCGTTTTTGCTTTGGCGGACGATTCGCGCGGACTCGGCGCTGTGGGCCAGGCGCGGCAATACGGCCACCGTCACCGGGAACGGAAGCGCGACGCATTTTTTTAGCTGGCTGATGTTCTGGCCGCCGTCGTCAAAGACCACGCAAAGGACCGCTCCGTTTTTAGCCGGAACAAAGCCAAAGCCGTCTGCTTGCGGCGCGGCAGGTTGCGGAGACGGAACGGCGACTGGTGCGGGAGCGGCCTCCTCTTTTGGAGCGGGCTTTGGTTCTGGCTTTGGCTCCTCTTTTTTGGGAGCGGGCGTCGGAGCGGGCGCGGCCTTTTGGTCGCCGGATTTTTTTTCTTCGCGCTTTTTTTCTTTTTTGGATTTCTTCTCTTTTTTTGTCTCAGCTTCCGCATTTACGGAAGGAAGATTTTCCGCCTCAAAATTCTTTTCGACGGAAGGAAGGCTCGCAGTTTTCGCGCCGTCGTTCCCCCTGGACAAAAAGGCCGTCACGGCCAAAAGCAAAACGCAGGAAGCGCACACCGCGGCGCACAAGACCATAAGCTTTTTCCTGTCAAGCGCCACCTTGGCCTTTCTTGCCTTGCGTTTTCTGGGAGCGGATTTTTTTGCTGCTGAATTTTTGCCTTTTTTTTGCATAAAAATGTTCCAATATTATATAGAAAAAAAGCGCCACTGTCTACAAGCGCGCCACTAGCAAAAGGCCGCGAAATGCGCTATCATTGCGCATTATGACAATTACATGCCTTGATTTGGAAGGGGTTTTGGTCCCCGAGATTTGGATAGCGTTTTCGGAAGCGACAGGAATTCCTGAGCTAAAGCGCACGACGCGCGACGAGCCCGACTACGACAAATTGATGAAATTCCGCCTTGACATTTTGGAAAAGAAGGGCCTTGGCCTAAAGGAAATCCAGGACGTCATCGCGACAATCGACCCGCTCCCGGGCGCCAAGGAATTTTTGGACGAATTGCGCTCGGTTTGCCAAACGATAATTTTAAGCGACACCTTCAGCCAGTTTGCCGCGCCTTTAATGAAAAAGCTTGGAATGCCGACGATTTTTTGCAACGAGCTTGTCGTGGCCGCCGACGGAAAAATCACCGGTTACAAAATGAGATGCGAAAAATCCAAGCTTACGACGGTCAAGGCCTTGCAATCCATCGGCTACGACACAATCGCGTCGGGCGACTCATTCAACGACCTTGGAATGATCCAAGCCAGCAAGGCGGGCTTTTTGTTCCGCTCCACCGAGCAAATCAAAAAGGACTACCCGCAGTACCCCGCCTTTGAAGAATACGCCGACTTGCTTGCCGCTATTAAAAGAGCCCTGTAATTTTTCCGTCGTCGTCGATGTCGATGTTAAGGGCGGCGGGCGCTTTTGGAAGGCCCGGCATCGTCATGATGTCGCCGGCAAGCGCCACGACAAAGCCCGCGCCGCTGTAAAGCTGAACGTCGCGAATCGGGAAAACATAATCACTGGGAGCGCCAATCATCTTGGGGTCGTGGCTGATTGAGTTTTGCGTCTTGGCGACGCATACTGGGAAATTCCCATAGCCCGCCGCCTCGAACTCTTGCAGTTTTTTCAAAGAGCTTCCTTCAAAGTCAACATGCTTGGCGCGGTAAATCTCGTGGCCAAGCTTTTTGATTTTTTCGGCAAGCGGCAAGTCGCTTTCGTACAAGTGATGGAAGTTGGCCTTGCCTTCGTCGATTGTCGCGACAACGGCTTTGGCAAGCTCCGCCGCTCCTTCTCCGCCCTTTTCCCAAGCCTCGCACAAAACGGCCTTTGAGCCGTTGGCCGCGCACAAGTCTTGCAAAGCCTTGATTTCTTCGTCAGTGTCGGTGATGAATTTGTTGACCGCGACAACTACCGGAACGCCGAACTTGGCAAGGTTTTCCAAGTGGACCTTAAGGTTTTCAAAGCCCTTCTTGAGCGCCTCGACGTTGGGCTCCTTTAATTCCTTTTTGTCTACGCCGCCGTGCATTTTAAGCGCGCGGACCGTGGCCACGATTACAATCGCGTCGGGAGAGATTCCGGCGGCGCGGCACTTTATGTCCATGAATTTTTCGGCGCCCAAGTCGGCCGCAAAGCCCGCTTCGGTCACCACGTAATCGCCGGAGGCAAGAGCGCAAAGAGTCGCGTTTACCGAGTTGCAGCCGTGCGCGATGTTGGCGAAGGGGCCGCCGTGGATAAAGGCCGGTGTCTTTTCCAAGGTCTGGACCAAGTTGGGGCGAATCGCGTCCTTAAGGAGCGAGGCAACGGCGCCCTGGCATTTAAGCTCGCCAAACTTTACCGGCCGCTTTCCGAAGGTTTGGCCGATCGTGATGTTTGCGATTCTTTCCTTAAGTTCCGAAATGCTTTTTGAAAGGCAGACAATCGCCATGATTTCCGACGCGACAGAAATTTGAAAGTGGTCCTCGCGCGGCATTCCGTCCACGCGCTTTCCAAGGCCGTCCACGATGTTGCGCAATTGGCGGTCGTTAAGGTCCACGCAGCGCTTCCATGTGACGGAACGGGGGTCAAGGCCAAGCTCGTTCCCTTGCTGGATGTGGTTGTCAATCAAGGCGGCGATCAAGTTGTTGGCGATGCTTATCGCGTGAATGTCGCCGGTAAAGTGCAAGTTGATGTCTTCCATCGGAACGACTTGCGCGTAGCCGCCGCCGCAGGCTCCGCCCTTTACGCCAAAGCAGGGGCCAAGAGAAGGCTCGCGCAAGGCGATTACGGCCTTCTTTCCGATTTTTGTAAGTCCGTCGCCCAAGCCGACGCTAACGGTTGACTTTCCTTCGCCCGCGGGGGTCGGAGTGATGGCGGTCACCAAAATCAATTTTCCGCGCTTGGAAGCGTCGGCGGCTTTTGCCTGAAGCTCGCGCAATTTTTTAAGGCCAATCTTTGCCTTGTAATTTCCGTAAAGGTCAAGGTCCTCTTTTTCAATTCCGATTTTTTTCGCTATTTGCGCGATGGGCTCCATTTGGTTCGCCTGCGCGATTTCAATGTCTGTCATTTTTACGCCTCCTGTTTTTGGCTTGCGGGCAATTAGCGCGCCGCTAGTCCTCCAAAGCCGCGACTTCTTCCGCGGTAAGTTTTCTATATTCTCCCAAGGCCAAAGCCGGGTCAAGGCAAAGGCCGCCAATTTGAACTCGCTTTAAGTATGTCACAAAGTTTTCTAGCGCGGCGAACATTCGCTTCACTTGGTGGTACTTTCCTTCGTTTATGATAAGAAAAACTTCGTCGCCTTTTTGGGTCCATTCGATTTTTGCGGGGAGCGCCTTAAATTCCTTTTCGTTGTCTTCCGGCGGAACGTCAAGGCCGTCCTGCAATTTTTTTTCTATGGCGGAACGCTCGTTCGCGCCAATCGGCTTTTGCAGGCGGACAAAGTATTTTTTTGGACAAAGAGTTTTTGGGCTTATAAGGCGGTGCGTAAGGTCTCCGTCGGTGGTGAAAAGCAAGAGGCCTTCGGTGTCGATGTCAAGGCGGCCCACCAAATGCAAATGGCTTTCAAAATACGGAGTCCTGTAGCAATCTTCCAGCAAAGAAAAAACCGTTTCGTGGAGGCCGTCCTTGTTGGCGCAAACATGGCCGGCGCTCTTGTTCATCATAAGGTAAAGGAACTGTTCGCTTTCAACGCGCTCGCCGTCGACGCAAAGCTCGTCCGCTTCCATGTCAAGCTTAAAGTCAAAGTCGCGGACAACCTCTCCGTTCACAGTGACAAGGCCCTTGCGAAGAATTTTTTTTGCGTCCTTCCGCGTGCCAAAGCCGGCGTGCGAAAGAATTTTGTCCAGGCGCTCCGTCAATTTGGCGCTCCGTTATTTTCGCTTTTCCAGCGGAATGTAGGCGCGCTCGGCGCAAACGTTCTTGTAGGCGGGACGATAGATGCGGCCGCCAGCGACGACTTCCTCAATGCGGTGCGCTCCCCAACCGGCGATGCGCGAAATGGCGAAGAGCGGCGTGTAAAGCTCGCGCGGAATGTCCAGCATCGAGTAAACGAAGCCCGAGAAAAAGTCCACGTTGGCGCAAAGCATTTTCTTTTTGCCGTGAAGCTCGTACAAAACTTTGGGCGCGATTTTTTCTATCTTTTTATACAGGCGGAATTCCTTTAGCATTCCCTTTTCGCGGGCCAGCTTTTCGGCAAGCTCGTTGAGCAAAACGGCGCGGGGGTCGTTGACCGTGTAGACGGCATGACCGATTCCATAAATGAGGCCTGTCTTGTCGTAAGCCTGCTTGGTCGCGATTTTTTTAAGGTAGGCTTCGATTTCCTTGTCGTCCGCCCAGTCCTTTACATGGGCCTTGATGTCGTCCATCATTTCCATCACGCGAATGTTGGCGCCGCCGTGACGGCTTCCCTTAAGCGAGCCGACGGCCGCCGCGATGGCCGAATACGTGTCGGTGTCCGCCGAAGAAACCACGTGGACGGTCAAAGACGAGTTGTTTCCGCCGCCGTGCTCGGCGTGAAGGATTAGCGCCAAGTCCAAAATCTGCGCCTCAAGCGGCGTGTATTTTTTGTCGGCGCGAATCAAGCGCAAAAAGTTTTCGGCCGTCGAAAGGTTTGGAAGCGGATTGTGGATGTACATGCTCTTGTCGTCGTAAAAGCGGCGCTTGGCTTGGTAGGCGTAAGCGGCCAAGGTGGAAAAGCGCGCGACCAAGTCGATGCACTGGCGCATTATGTTTCCCACGGAACGGTCCTCAGGATTGGGATCGTAGGAATAGCTTGCCAAAACGCCACGGGCGATTTTGTTCATGATGTCGTTGGACGGCGCCTTCATGATCATGTCTTCGGTAAAGTTTTCGGGCAAAACGCGGCGGCTTCCCAAGTACTCGCTGAATGTAGCCAGCTGTTTTTTTGTTGGAAGGGCGCCAAAAAGCAAAAGGTAGGCGGCCTGCTCGTAGCCAAATTCGTCGCGCTTTTCGGTGTCGTGGACCAAGTCGGCCACGTCGTAGCCGCGATACAAAAGGCGGCCCGGAATCGGAATCTTGTTCTTGTTTTCGTCAAGCTCGTAGCCCACTACGTCTGCGCTTTGTCAGTAAGATTTTTCATGGCATTCTCCTCGTCATTTTTTGAGCGGCTCGCTCTTTTTTTATTAAGGCATTATTTTACTGCTTTTTGGGGAATTGTTCAAGATAGGGGGAGGAAGGCAAAAAAAAGGATTTTTTTGTTGACAAACGCCTATTTATGAGTTAATATCACTAGAGTAAACTCTACTAGAGTTAACTCTAGTAGAGTTTACTCTAGTGAATGCGCTAAAAGCAAGGAGCATGGACATGGGCAATTTTATAGGACGAGAAGAGGAGCTTGGCGCGCTCCAAAAACTTTACGACAAAAAGGGATTTTGCATGGCCGTTCTTTTTGGACGCAGGCGAGTTGGAAAAACAACGCTTGTAAACAAATTTATCGAAAAGAACAAATGCAAGTCCGTGTCTTTCGTAAGCACAGAAATGACGGAATCAGAGCTCTTGTCAAGAATGGGGAACGATGTCCTTGAAAGCCTGGCCCCAAACCTCAACGGAAAGATTAAATTTGACTCCTTTGACTCCATTTTCGACTTTATGGCGGAAGAGGCCGAAAGCCGGCGGATTGTTTTTGTAATCGACGAATATCCGTACCTTGCAAAGTCATGTCCCTACATGAACTCGCTCCTCCAAAAATACATTGACCACAAGTGGAAAAAGTCAAACCTTTGCTTCATTCTGCTCGGCTCTTTGGTTTCATTTATGCGGAACGACGTGCTTGGATCCTCCGCTCCGCTTCACGGCAGGGCAAACCTTGAGTTCAAAATCAATCCTTTTGATTACAAGGACACTGCAGACTTTGTTCCAAATTACAACACAGAAGAAAAGGCCATTGTCTACGGCCTTACCGGCGGCATCGCAAAATATTTGGAACAGTTTGACAGCGCGCTGCCGCTCGACGAGAACATACAAACGCTGTTCTTTTCTAGAAACGCTTTTTTTTCGGAGGAACAGATTAAGACCGTCATAACAAGCGAAAGGTCAAACCCTGTCGCGTACAATTCCATAATTGACGCGATAGCCAACGGAAAAACAAAATACAACGAAATCCAGTCCGCCACAGGAATGTCCGACATCAACTTTTGCCTAAAAAATCTTATCGCGGCCGAAATAATTGAACGCAGAGAAACGCCAAAGCCATATTACATCATCGCCGACTCGATGATAAATTTTTACTTCCGCTATGTCGCTCCCGGAGCGAGCCTTATAAACAGCGGCAAAGGAAAAATTTATTACGAACAAAAAGTAAAACAAAAACTGCATGAATTTATGGGAAGCGTTTTTGAAAAAATGGCAAAGGATTACATTTTGAGCAATGTAGGAACAAAAAAAATCCCTTGCTTTGTCACGGACGTTGTTGAGTACCAAAATTCCGTAAAAATTGGAAAAGAAATAAAATCAGTCGAAATCGATTTGCTTGGACTAGACGGCAAAAAATATGTTTTGGCGGGCGAATGCAAATTTAAGTCTGAAAAATTTGGCAAAGAAGACCTTGAGATTTTTCAAGACAAAATAGATTTTCTTTCCGCTTTAAATTTAAAAGCAATCCTATTTTCCCTCTCTGGCTTTACAGATTATGTTGCAAAAAACGCAAAAGGATACGCGCTGGTGCCCTTGGCGCAAATGTACTGAGATGAACAGAATCTATGCGCTAGAATTGGCGGATAACGCACACGTAAAGTTCCACAGATCTTTCTCGCGCTCTAATATCACCAAGATCATTAAAAATTAAGTTATATTCCCAGATCATTCCATCGCCGCCCTCGGACGACGACCAGTAAGTCTTATAAAGAATGGATCAACGCATTGTATACGTCGGCCCACTCTTCTTTTGTGACAGCCTTTGAAACATCAAGATTAATTTTAAAGTCAAAATCCAAAAACATATGAATCTCCTACACTGTGAATCTTTGCGGAAGCGTCTTATAGCATTTTTCGATGTAATCTCGTTCTTCCCTTCCGGTTCTTTTTCCGTCGCTTGCGTCTTTTACCATTTTGTCAAAACATTGCGGGCAAAATCCAAATCCGCCGTAGTCTTTTTTGTAATTCCACATAGACACAGTCGCGTCAAGAATGCTGTAAAACCTTTCGCCGCGGTTCATCTTTTTAAGGCAATTCCCGCAACGAAATCGATTTACAGCTTCTACAGCGTCAAAAACTTCTTCTTCTCTCCATTCCACACTGTTTTTGATCGCAGTAAAAATCTTAAGGGCCGCCTCCCTAGAGAGCTCTTCTTTGTCATACATTTCTATAACAACTTCTGTTATAGAATTCATTACTTTGCCAATATTGCCGGGGTTCATTAACTACACCTCCTTTTTGATAAACAAATTATAGGGCCTGTCAAGGAAATTTTCATTAAGTTAGAAACTTAATTTTTTTTTGGAAAAATACGGTATAATTCAAATTTTAGCTTTGAAGCATTTTTATTTAGTTGAACAAAACCAACAAACTAAAATTCCCGCAAAAAATCCGCAATTTTTTCTCCGATTTTTACCAAAAACAAGTCCAAAAATGCGCGAACGTCTCTACCTTATAGTTATAAAAAAACTATGGAGGTTCACAATGAACGAAACTCAAAACAACAGCCAAAACTGGGAAGACCTGACCATCGCCAACAACTTTATGTTTTACAAAATCATGCGCAACAATCCCGACGTTTGCAAAGAACTGTTGGAAATCTTGCTTGAGTTCAAAATCGAGCGGATTAAAATGTCTCAAGAAGAGGCTATCAACGTTGACTTTGGAAGCAAGGGCGTTCGGCTGGACGTTTACGCAAAGGACGCGGACGGCTTGAAAATTTACAACATAGAGATGCAGGCCTCCGACACAAAGGAGCTGCCGGAACGCGCCCGCTACTACCAAAGCGTCATCGACGTGGACATTTTAAAGACGGGCGAAAAATACAAGAACCTAAAAACTTCTTACATAATTTTCATTTGCGTTGACGACATATTTGGGAACGGATTGCCAAAGTACACATTTGAAAATTTATGTCAGGAAAATCCAAAGGTAAAGTTGAACGACAGGGCGTACAAGTACTTTTTTATTTCCAAGAATTGTGATAAACTGTTGAACGAAGACCAAAAGGCGTTCCTGCGCATGGTGACCGGCGGCAAGGCATCGAACAAGTTCACCGGCCAAGTGGCAGGCCTTTTGGCCGACGCCAAGCGCAACACGCAGTGGAGGAAGCAGTACATGGAATGGGAACGCGAAAAAACTTACATTAGGGAAGACGCAATGGAACAAAAAGCCGTGGAAGACGCGCTCACGCTAGTTCGTAAATACAATGTTTCGCCGGAGTCTGCCGCAAGCGACATGGGCGCGCCGTTGGACAAAGTGCTCGAAGCGTTAAAAGAACAGACCCCTGCAAACTAAGCGTAGTCTTACACAAAACGAAGCGCAACACGCAGTGGAGGAAACAGTACATGGAATGGGAACGCGAAAAAACTTACATTAGGGAAGACGCAATGGAACAAAAAGCCGTGGAAGACGCGCGGAGCTTTCTTGCCATGAACGTCCTAACACCAGAACAAGTCGCGCAAGGAACCGGCCTACCCCTGGACCAAGTGCTGGAACTGCAAAAAGAGCTGACACCTGCCCAGTAGCGACCGCAGGTCGCGGCGAACCCGCTCGCAAAATCAATT
>ONET01000095.1 GCA_900316905.1 uncultured Treponema sp. | reverse complement strand
CCATTTTCCTTCGCCCAAACCGACGGCGGCGGGCTTTACCTCAAAGTAGTTGCGCTCGGTGGTCGCGTTGACAAGCGGATTGGAAGCCCTTCCTTCCTTAAAAATCTTAATGCGGTAGCTGGCCGCCTCGTTTTCGCTCTTCCAAGAAAAATGGGTCGCGCCCACTTCTTGAGCTATGTCAACGCTTCCGTTTTCAGCCGGAGACAAAAGCTGCGGAGAAGGCAAATCGCCGCGGCGCTCAATCGTAAAGCTTTGGACGGAACTTGGGGCGGCCAAGCCAGTCTTGTTCACCGTAAAGAAAGGCGTGACGCGCCAATAATAAGTTCCGGCCGTCAGCGTTGAAATGATGCTCGTGGCCGTGGCGCTTCTTTGGCTTATGACAGGCTGCTTCATGTCCTCGCGCTTTGAAATGTCAAGCTGGTAAGAAGTGGCGTAAGGAGATTCGCTCCAAATAAGGCGCACGGACGGAGAGCGGGTGCGGTAGTAATACTTGTACTTGTCAACGGGAGTGACCAATTCCGGCGCGGGAGAATGCAAGGCCTGCAGGCGGCCGCTGGCTGTCCTTCCGGCGTTCTTGACCGTGGTTGTGTCTTTTTCAACAGACTGAATTCTCCAATACCAGGCGCCGCCTTCCAAGCTGACCGTAATGTTGTTGAGGCCGCTCGCGTAAACGCGCTTGGCAATGTTTGAAAAATCCCTCTTGTCGGAAAACTCCAACATCAAGTCTTCGTTGGCGGCCAAGCGCTCGGTTCTCCATGCAAATTTTACCGGAACTTCCTTGCCCTCGTGGAACAAGAATTTTTGGTCGGGGCGCGGCTCCTTGACCGTGATCGGAAGCGGCTTTATTCCGCCGCCGGAGCCGATGACAATTCCGTTGTCGTCTGAAAGCGCGCTGCCGTCAACGCTGGCGCTTCCGCTCAAAAGGCGCAAGGCCACGGAACCGCTGTCCGCGCCGCCTTCAGCGATTGCCGCCGAAACAGACGCGCCCTTTTGGATTTCAACGCTCGCTCCGCCGGCGCTAAAGGTCATTCCGTTTTCGGCGCCGCTGGAATCAACAACCGCCGAACCTTCGGTCAACTCCGCGCCAAACGATTCGTCTTCATGCAAGAAAACTTGAGCCATTGTGTTTTGGCTAAGCTCCAATTCGTTTCCGTCAGTAAAGTGGACCGTGGCTTCGCTCAAATCGCCGGTGTGCAAAGTGTCGCCGTTGTAAACCGGAGAGTTTTGGACAAGGCGCGTCCAAAGCGCGCGGTCTATGAACTTTCGTTCCGCCGCCTTGTACTTGAATGTGATTGTGGCGATTGGCGTTTGGTCAAGGCGGCTGAGCGCCGTAAAATAAGACTTGCAGAAAAGCCAAATGTTTCCCGCCGCGCCGCAAGCGCAAATTATGACCGACAAAAGGAACGGAATTAAAAGAGAGTTCTTTGAAAGATGTATGCGCTCAAAGGCGGCCGCGTCAACTTGGCTTGACGACAGTCTTGTTTTCTTCTTCATTTAAATTAACCTTTTCAAAATCTGGCGTCGGGATGCCCAAAAGCTCGCGCACTTCCTTCATCGTTCTTGGGCCTCTTGGGCCAACCGCGCGGGCGCAATCCGGATCAACCTTAAAGTCGGGATTGCTTGTCTTAAAGAATTTTTCAATGTCAAAGCGCGGCATGTTGACCACGCCGTAAAAATGCTGCTCGCCCTTTCCCTTTACTTCAATCGTAACGGGAATGCGCTCAACGACAATTTCGTCATCGGCGAACTCGTTGGGAATCATGCGGTGGTTTTCTTCGCAGCGGATGTAATCTTTCTTAATAAGATTGTAAGTGTCTTCGGTAATCAAGATGTCCGTGCCGCAAGGCTTGTTGGTAGCCTCGGTACGGCTGGCAAAGTTTACCGCGTCGCCGATGGCGGTGTATTCCATCTTCTCGCCGCCGCCCATAACGCCGGCGGTAACGCGGCCCGTGTTGATGCCGCAGCCGATTTGAATGTGGGGCTTGTAGCGGGCCTTAGGCTCGCCGGCGTGCTCCTTTGTGAATTTTTCGGCGGCCTTGTTGTATTCCATCAAGGCGTATCTCATCGCGATGATTCCGCGAATGCAGTTGATCGCGTCTTCCTTTACGTGGCGCGAATGTTCCTCCGTAAGACGCTTTTTGTCGGGATTTGTGTCGGGAAGCTTTTCAAAGCTAAGGTCGTCCTCGCGCAAAATTCCCCAAACGCCCATGATGGCGTCGCCTTCAAACTTGTCGATGTTGCCGTGGCTTAGGGTTACGCAGTTGACCATGCGGCCCATGTAGTCGTTAAGGAAGGTGATGATTTCGGCGGCGGACTCTTCCTTGAAGCGCTCCTTGAAGCCGTCGGAAATTTTAGTGAAGCCGCGGATGTCGCTAAAGAAAATCGTGCAGTCCTTGAGGTGCGGCTCAAAGTCGATTGATTTTGTGGCGATGGCCTTGGCGACGCCTTGGTTGGTGAACTTGGCGAACGTGTTAAGGAATTCCTGCTCGTCGCGGGTTCCCCGGTTAAGGACGCCGATTTCGTTTTTGCTTTCAAAGTTGAGGCGCGAGATTATCGGGGTGTTGAAATTTCCTTTTTGGATTTCATAGGCGGCCAGCGACAATTTGCGCAAGGGGCGGCTTATGACAAAGCGCGAGAAGAACAAAATGAAGATTATCGTTATGAACAAAATCGCGGCCGTAAGGTAAAAGTTGTTTTTTGTGGCCGCGCGCGCTCCTTCCAAAACGCTGTCCAGCGGAACTATCGTCATGACCACAATGTCGGCAATCGGAAGCTTTTGGTAGGCGCCAAAGTACGGAACCTTCTTGTTGGTGTCCGCGTCAATTTCGTCGTAGGGAATCTGGCGGGCGGTGTCGTTGTTCTGGTTGTTGTCGCGCATTTCGCGGACAAGCGGATAGTTCTTCATGCTTTCGCCGCGAAGAGTCCGCTCCGAGTCGGGGTGAACCAAAAGCTCGTCCGAGTCGTTTATCATAAAGCTGGTGTTGAGCGAGCCGGTTCCCAAAATGTCAGTCAAGCTTTCGGCGGAAAAAGTCACGCAGCAAGCCTGGTCGCGGCCGTTCTCCTTGTAGGGAAGCATAAGGCAAATCGCGCTGCGGCCAAAAAGCGGGCTGGCGTTGCAAGCTATCGTTTCGCCGGCGCAAGAGCGGCGGAGCGCGTCCTGGTTGTCCCTAAAAAATTGCTCCTGCACGCTTTCGTCAAGCTCGTTTGAAACAAAGAAGCGGCTGTTAGTCATTCTTATGTCGCTGGAATTTTCCGAGGAAGCGCTGCCGGCTGACAAAACATAAATGGAAGCGATGTCAGGGTTGCGCTCAAAGAAGAAAGACTGCGCCTGTCTTGAAAGCGCGGAGCTTCTTCCGCCCTGGACCACGCTGAGCAAGTCCAAAAGTTGGAATACGTTGGAGCGCATCGTGTTCAAGCGTTCTTCGATGGAAGAAGCCGAGCGCGAGTTGATTGTCAAGTTGTTTTCTTCCGCAGTCAAACGGGCGTCGCGGCTCTGAAAGTAGCTGTTCAAAAAAGTGACCGAACCAAGCGCCGCCAAGACGACAAGTCCGATTACAAGCGCGAGGGTTACGCCGATAGGCTTTTTGACGCGAATGCTCTTTTCGCTTTCTTTACTCTTGTCCTTCATACTTTTTTAAAAACTCCAACTAGACGATTATAACTTTGTATAGAAGATTTGGCAATAGCGCCCAAGCAATAAAACAAAATGTTATCGCGATTCTAGCGCTCTTGAAAAAAGCGCGCCTTCCCTTTAGAATGTCGGCATGACGGCGGCGGAACTGCAATACAAAATTGAAATAGGCGTTACGGTGGAATTTGTCCACGAGGGCCAAAAGCGCTTTATCCAAGGCGAAAAGGAAGGCGGAGAGCTCCGCGTCCGTTTTGGAAAGGACGGCGAGGCCGGCCAAAAATACGACAGCTTTAGGCATTTCATGGCGGAGGCGATGGTGGGGAACCACTGGCTGCGCGAATTCATCGAGGGAATTTGATGGAAAAGGCGGACGAAAAAGAATCTTTTGGCGGCGAAAAGCCCGAATACCTTTCAAAGCAGCTCATCACCTACATCGGAAACAAGCGCGCCCTTTTGGCCGACATAGACAAGGAAATTCAGGAAATCCGCCGCCAGCTGGGAGGCCGCCGCCTGGCTTCCGCCGACATTTTTTCCGGCTCCGGAGCGGTGGCCCGCCTTTTAAAGCGCCACAGCAAGAAAATTTCCGCCAACGATTTGGAGACCTATTCCTTCATCCTTAACGACTGCTACCTTACAAACGAAAAGGACTTTCCAAAAGCCGAATACGACGAGGCGCGCGCGGCCATCCTTAACGCGGCGGCCCGAAAAAAAACGCCCGGCATAATCGCGCAAAACTACGCCCCGCAAGACGACAACAACATAAAGGCCGGAGAGCGGGTCTTTTACACGCGGCAAAACGCGCTTTTGCTGGACACATACCGCAAATTAATAGAAGAATGTCCGCAAAAACTGCAAAAGTTTTTTTTGGCCCCCCTGATTACGGAGGCGAGCGTCCACGTGAACACAAGCGGGGTCTTCAAGGGCTTTTACAAGGACAAAAACACGGGCCTTGGCTGCTTTGGCGGCGCGGGAAAGGACGCGCTAAAACGCATTTTGGGCAAGGTGGAACTTGAGCCGCCGATTTTCAGCGCCTTTGACTGCGAGCGCGAGCTTTTTCAGGAAGACGCGGAGGCCTTGGCGCAAAAGCTGCGCGGCCTGGACTTGGCCTACCTTGACCCGCCCTACAACCAGCACCCTTACGGCTCCAACTATTTTATGCTCAACTTAATAGTAAAGAACAAAATTGACGCCGAGCTTAGCCCTGTAAGCGGAATCGTCCAAAACTGGAACCACTCGCAGTTCAACAAGGCAAAACTCGCGCCGGCCTCATTGGAGAAAATCGTCTCAGGCCTGGACGCAAAGTTTGTCGTCATTTCCTACAATTCGGAAGGCTTTATAGGCTTGCGGCAAATGCAGGGAATGCTAAAGCGCTACGGCAAACTAAAAACCGTGGCCATTCCCTACAACGCCTTCCGCGGAAGCCGAAACCTTTCGGGCCGCGCGATTCACGTAAGGGAATATTTGTTTGTGTTGGAAAAAAATTGACAAAACAAAACGCGGACTTAAAAGGCGGGTCCCAGCGACGAAAAAAAGCCTTTGGTTCCCCCCGTCCTCCGCTTGCGGCTTGCTGCCTGCGGCCAAGCCACTTCGCTGACGGGGCCCCACCAAGGCTCTTTTTTCTGCGTCCCGCCCTATTTTGTCCGCGTTTTTGCCTGTTAGTTTTTACGCAAACAATTATTCAAAGCCTAAAAGGTGGCGCGGGCAAAAGAGGCGGGACCCGCCTTTTTTGCCCGCGCGCTTTTGGGCTTGCTATGCGTTTGTTTTAGACAGCCACTTGTTGTAGGCCTTGTAGGTCGTTTCCAGCAGGGTGTCAACGTCGGAATGTTGCGCCTTCCAGCCAAGGACTTCGGCGGCGTACTTGGCGCTGGCCACAAGACTGGCAGGGTCGCCGGGGCGGCGCTCGGCGTAGTCGGCCTGGATGGGCTTGCCGGTGATGCGGCGGGCGGCCTCAACCATTTCGGTTACTGTGGTGCCCTTTTCGCTTCCAAGGTTTACCGTAAGGCTCTTGTCGTTTTTGGCGATCCATTCCAAGGCCTTGACGTGGGCCGCGGCCAAGTCGGTCACGTGAATGTAGTCGCGGATGCAAGTGCCGTCAGGAGTATTATAGTCGTTACCGAAGACCTTCAGCTGTTCACGGATGCCGATGGCTGTCTGGGTAACAAAAGGAATCAGATTCATGGGTACACCGTTGGGCAGCTCACCGATAATGGCTGTGGGGTGTGAACCAATGGGGTTGAAATAGCGCAGCAGAATGGCCTTGATAGGTGCCCCGCTGTTGATGGTGTCGCGGATAATCTCCTCGTTAATCTGCTTTGTATTGCCGTATGGGCTCTCAGCCGGCTTGACGGGAGCATCCTCAGTGACAGGCAGATTCTCGGGATCGGGCTGACCGTAGACCGTGCAGGAACTGCTGAAGATAATGCCCTTCACATTGTACTTGGGCATGAGTTCCAACAGGTTCACCAACGAAACAATATTATTGCGATAATACTTCAGAGGCTTCTCAACACTCTCGCCCACGGCCTTTGAGGCTGCAAAATGAATGATGCCCTCGATGTCGGGATACTTCTGGAAGATGCGCTCCATGGCGTCGAAGTCACAGCAGTCGGCCTGCTCAAAGACGGGACGGATGCCTGAAATCTTCTCGATGCCGTCAACGACATTGGCATTCGAATTCGAGAGATTGTCAACGATGACTACGTTATAGCCTGCATTCTGTAGTTCTACGGTGGTATGGCTTCCAATAAAGCCTGTGCCGCCAGTAACAAGAATTGTCTGTTTCATTATTATTCTTATTTTAATTGTTTCGTCATTCGGTTATTGAAAAAGCTCACTGAACCGTCTTGATTCAATGAGCTTCCTATGTCTTGGCGGTGCGTACGAGACTCGAACTCGTGACCTCCTGCGTGACAGGCAGGCATTCTAACCTACTGAACTAACGCACCAAAAATCTTACCAGCACTGACACTCTCGTCATTTGCGGGTGCAAAGGTAATCAGAATTTTCGAAACTACAAAATTTTTTCGGAAAAAGTTTATAAAAATCTTTGCATCAACAGGGCATTGTGGTATTTTCGGCCGTCAAAGAGCCAATCGTGCAGCTCTGTCTGCACTCCAAACCCCGTTTTCTGAAAGAGTTCCAACGCTGCCTTATTGTCTGTATCAACCACGGCATACAACTGGTGGAGATGCAGCACCCGCAGGGCATAACGGCACATTTCGTTGATAGCAGCCGTGGCATAACCCATACGACGCCTATCGTTAAGAATCACGATGCCTATCTCAGCCCGCTGATGCTGAGGGTCGAAACGCACCAGGTCAGCCATGCCCACCGTTTCTGCCTGACTGTCCTCCACCACCAGCCTCACCTGTCGGTCGGCATAGATGTCGTCGCTGGAAGTGGCGATGTAGTCGTGTAGCGTATAACGGGAATAAGGCACATTGGTGGTGCCTACATTCCACATGTTCATATCGTTCTCGATGTGATAGAGCAAGTCGAGGTCTTCAGGTTCGATGGCCCTGAGGCGGATTTGGGGTAATGGATTCATTGGTCGTCTTTTCTGGGGTTGATGAAACGGGGCAGCATCTGCAACAGGGCCAGCAGGGCACGGAAGTAGATGGCAGCCTTGATAGGCAGTGTAAACA
>ONET01000054.1 GCA_900316905.1 uncultured Treponema sp. | reverse complement strand
TTGCAAACAAAAAAATCATCGGCTGCATAAGCCTGAACATTTACGGCGACGTCCTTTCTAAGACAATTGAATCGATATCATTCGGAGAGTCGGACACCCACATTCAGGTAATAAGCCGAACCACAGGCCACACAATCGCCTCCAACAACTTTGAGCAAGTGACCAGCTTCCAAAACGTGAACGACGACGCGGACGAAAGCGTAAAGCCCGTTTTGGCCCGCGTGATGAACGGAGAGACAGGCCACCAGGTTTTCGGCCTTCCCGGCGGCGGAAACAAAATGATCGCGGCCTTTTGCCCGATTCCAGGAACGGATTGGTCGGTCTTTGGCGCCTGCCAGTACGAGGACTTTTATTCTGAAATCGAAACGATGAAGCGCGCGATTTACATTCTTTCAATTATAATGATTGCCGTGGCCTTTTGCGCGGTCGGCGCCGCTATGTCAATCAGCCTAAAGCCGCTCAAGACCGTAAAGGCCGCGATCGAGGACGTGGCTTCCGGCGAGGCCGACCTTACCAAGCGCATCAAAAAGCGCGGAAACGACGAAGTTTCCGACGTTGTCGTGGAATTCAACAAATTCATGGAAAAGCTGCATGAAATAATCGCGCAAATAAAGGACTCCAACAAAAACCTCGGCGGCGCGGGTGTTTCAATGCAGGACAGCGCGCAGGACACCGCCGCTTCAATCACCCAAATCATAGCCAACATACAAAGCATGCGCGGCCAAATCGGAAACCAAACCAAGAGCGTAGACCAAACCGCCGCCGCCGTAAACCAAATCGCATCCAACATCGAATCCCTGGAGCGAATGATTGAAGGCCAGTCGTCGGGCGTTACCCAAGCCTCGGCCGCAGTCGAGGAAATGATTGGAAACATCAGCTCGGTCAACCAATCCGTGGAAAAAATGGCCGGCTCCTTCAAATCTCTTGAGGAAAACACCCAAAGCGGAATCGTCAAGCAGCAGGCGGTCGACGAGCAAATCCGCAGCATTGAAAACCAGTCGGCCATGCTGCAAGAAGCCAACCAAGCGATTTCGGCCATCGCGGAGCAGACAAACCTTTTGGCCATGAACGCGGCCATCGAAGCCGCCCACGCCGGCGACGCGGGAAAGGGCTTTGCGGTAGTTGCCGACGAAATCCGAAAGCTTTCGGAAACTTCCGGCTCCCAGTCAAAGACAATCGGCGAGCAGCTCAACAAGATTCAGGAATCGATAGAAGCCGTCGTAAAGGCTTCGGCGGACTCAAACCAGGCTTTCTCTTCGGTATCGGAACAAATCAACGACACCGACCAGCTCATCACGCAAATCAAGAGCGCGATGGAGGAGCAGCAGGAAGGCTCAAAGCAAATCACCGACGCCCTCCACAGCATGAACAACAGCGCCTCGGAAGTCCGCACGGCCGCCAGCGAAATGAGCGAAGGAAACCAGATGATTTTGCGCGAAGTTTCCGCCTTGCAGGAATTTACCCGCGCGATGAACGGAAGCATGGAGGAAATGTCGATTGGAGCCGAAAAAATCAACGAAACGGCCTCCACGCTAACGACAATCGCGGCCGATGTCAAGGATTCGATTGACCAAATCGGCGGCCAAATAGACCAATTCAAGGTGTAAAATTTATCTTGCTTTTTGAAATGGAGCGTGATATAATTATCGCACTTATAGTAAGGAGTATACATGAAGGTTAAATTATCCCTCAAGATTTTTTTCATTGTGGCCGTGATGGTCATTTTGTCATCGATAACTGTCTGCGCGATTTCCATCATGACGTTCAAGGCTCACTTTGCGGAAGAAGTTGACGACAATGTCCGCGTTGCCGGCCACGGCGGAGAGGTTCTTTTAACGAACTGGGAGGACACGCTAAAGGCGGAAGCAAAGACAATCGCCGGCCTTAACCGCACCACAAACGGCCTGGCCAACGACGACTTGGAGGTTTTGCAAGGCGTTGTCCAAGGCCAGGTTGGCAGCATGGACGCCGACTACCTTTTGATTGCCGACCGAGACGGAAACGTTGTCGCAGGCTCTGTTGGAGTGGGCGGAAACATCAGCGACGTACAGGCTTTCCAAAACGTCAAAAACGGCGAAACAACCAGCTATTCTTGGATTCAAAAAGACTGGATGTCATGGGGCTTGGCCTACGCCGCGCCGGTTCGCTACCAGGGCGAATTTGTAGGCGCCGTCCTTTCGGCCTATGACTTTGTAAAGGAAGATTTCGTAAACTTGGTCAAGGAAGCCCACGGAACGGAATGTACTGTATTCCGCGGCGACTTGCGCGTTTCCACCACCCTTCGCGACAGCAAGGGAAACCCGATGACCGGAACAAGAATCGACAACAAGCGGGTCTTGAACGAAGTTTTGGGAAAGGGCGAGACCATAAGGCTTAGCCTTGTCTTGGGCGGCCAAAACTACCGCGCGGTCTACATTCCGCACAAAAATCCTGACGGAGAAATCGTCGGAATGCTCTTTATGGCCCAAAACCAGCATGTAATCACCGCGGCGACAATACAGACGCTAAAGATGGCTATTCCGTCAATACTCATCCTTTTGGTCGTCATCTCAATCTTGACGTCAATCGTAGTTAGAATCGTCGTCGTAAAGCCGGTTTTGGCCGTCCGCGACAGTTTGCTTAAAATTTCAAGCGGAGACGCCGACCTTACCCAGCGCATTGAGTCCAAGTCCAAGGACGAAGTCGGCGAAGTTGTCGGCGGATTCAACAAGTTCATCGAGCGCTTGCAGAACATCATCACAATCGTCAAGGAACAAAACAAGGATTTGGAGTCTGGCGGAGAGAACATGGGCGCCATCAGCCAAGACACGGCCAGCGCGATTACGGAAATCATCGCCAACATCGACTCAATCCACCAGCAAATCGAAACCCAAGGCCAGAGCGTAAACCAGACCGCCGGCGCCGTGAACCAGATTTCTTCAAACATCGATTCATTGAACAAGATGATCGAAGGCCAGGCTTCAGGCATTACCCAAGCCTCCGCCGCCGTCGAAGAAATGATTGGAAACATTTCTTCGGTCAACCAGAGCGTTGAAAAAATGGCCAACTCTTTTGAAGAGCTCAACCAAAACGCCGACATCGGCTTTAAGAAGCAGCAGGACGTCAACGAAAAGATTCAGCAAATTGAAACCCAGTCGGCCATGCTTGAGGACGCAAACTTGGCCATCGCCAACATCGCGGCGCAGACAAACCTTTTGGCCATGAACGCCGCCATCGAGGCCGCCCACGCCGGCGACGCCGGAAAGGGCTTTAGCGTTGTAGCCGACGAAATCCGAAAGCTTTCAGAAACCTCTACAGGCCAGTCAAAGACAATCGGCGAGCAGTTGGCAAAAATCAAGGAGTCGATCAGCAACGTCGTCACCGCCTCAGACGAGTCGGCGCAGGCGCTCACCGTCGTGGCCGACAAAATCCGCGACACCGACCAGCTTGTCATCCAAATCCGCACCGCGATGGAAGAGCAGACAGAGGGAAGCCGCCAAATCAGCGAAGCGCTTAAGAGCATGAACGACGGCTCAATCGAAGTCCGCAACGCCAGCGAAGAAATGACGGAAGGCAACAAGTTGATTCTTAACGAAGTCCGCCTCTTGCAGGACGCCACGCTCGCCATGAAGGGCAGCATGGAAGAAATGTCGCAAGGCGCCGAAAAAATCAACGAGACCGGCGCGGCCTTGAACGACGTGGCAGGAAACCTTAAGGAATCAATCTACAAGATTGGAAGGGAAATCGACAATTTTACAGTCTAAATCGAAAACAAGTTTTCGATTTAGACACGAGTTTTCAACCGCTCACCGAGCGGCCGAAAACTCGCAAAAGGTTGAAAAAAAACGCGGTCGCAAGGCCGCGTTTTTTTTGTCTACCTATAGGTCGGGATAATATGTGGCGCGGTTTTTATCGGTTTCAAAAACGTCCACCGAATAAAGGCGGACGCCTTTTTTTTGCGCGTCAAGTTCCGCCTGAACGCTTTGGCAAATGTAAAGCGCGATGCGCTCGGCGCTGGGATTTTGGTCAAAGAAGGGATTGTCGTTAAGGTTGGTGTGGTCCAAGCCCGCCAAAACTTTTTTGAGCGCGGCCTTGAGCTGGGTAAAGTCCAAGAGCATTCCGCCCTCGTTCAATTCAGCGCCGCGAACATGGACAAAAACCTTGTAGTTGTGGCCGTGCAAGGCCTCGCACTTTCCGTGATAGTCGCGCAAAAAATGCGCCGCCGCAAAATCATCCTCAACTCGTACTTCAAACATAGCGCCATTATAATGTTAGATGCAAATACTTTCAATATAAGAAAGCGGACAAAAGAGGCGGGACGCAGAAAAAAATAATTGGGAGGCCCCGTCAGCGAAGCGGCTTGGCCGCAGGCATCAAGCCGCAAGCGAATGACGGGAGGCCCTGATTATTTTTTTCGTCGCTGGGCCCCGCCTATAGAGTCCGCGTTTTTATTATTGAAATTACTTTCAATATGCGATAAAATAATCGCGCTATGGAAAAGAAGTTGTCTTCATTGCTTGATTCAATTGAATGCAAGGCGGTGGCGGCCGACGGAACAAGCCCGCTGGACGAATCGTTGATAGGAGCCACGCCGGTTTGCGGCCTTGCCTTTGACTCGCGCGAAGTCAAGGACAACTATCTTTTTTTCGCGCTTCCAGGAACGCACGTCAACGGAAACAAATTCATCGCGCCGGCAATCGACGCGGGCGCGAGCGTAGTGGTTTACCAAGGCGAGCTTGAAAAAGAAGAAAGCGCGCAAATAGCCCGAGCCGTTGTTTCGCGAGCGCTCGGCAACATGGCCGACACGCGAAAAAAAGTTTCCGACCTAGTTATGCCGGTATTGCTTAAAGTAAAGGACGCACGAAAGGCAATGGCTCCAGTCGCCGCCGAGTTTTACGGAAACCCATCCAAAAAATTGATAGTCATAGGCGTTACCGGAACCGAAGGAAAGTCTTCGACCGTAAGCTTTATTTGGCAGCTCTTGCGCCTGTCAGGAAAAAAGGCCGGCTTCATTTCCACAGTTCAGTATTCATTGGGCGGCGACGCTGTGGCAAACCCGGTCCACGCCACCACGCCCGAAGCGCCGATAATCCAGCGCGAGCTTTACGAGATGGTCCAGAACGGCTGCGAGTACGCCGTCGTTGAAAGTTCCAGCCACGGACTTAGCAAAGAGCTCGCGCGCCTGGACAAAGTTCTCTTTGACTGCGGCGTTTTCATGAACGTCACGCTGGAACATTTGGAGTTCCACAAAACTTTTGAAAAGTACCGCGACGACAAGGCCAACTTGTTCCGCGCGCTAGACGAACACAAGCATCAAAAGACAGTCAACAACGTTGAGCTGGACATTGTTCCCTGCGGAATAGTGAACATGGACGACGCTTCCGCAAAATATTTTTGCGACGCGACAAACGCCAAATGCTACGGCTTTACGGCAAAGGAAGAAGGCGCGGAACAAAACGACGCCGACCTTGAATTTTTGCGCGCTCAAAAAATAAACGCGGCCCAAGACGTTTTAGAATTTGAAGTGGACCACGGCTCGGCTTTTGACAACAGCCACGAAACGATTGGAGTGTCAACGCCTTGTGTGGGAGCCTTTAACGCGCTCAACATCATGGCCGCGATGATAGCCGTGAACAAAATGGCGGACATTCCCTTGCGGCAATTGGCAAGAAGCGCGGCGAGCCTTGTTCCAATAACGGGCCGCATGACAAAAATAAAGCGCGGGCAAGACTTTGAAGTGATTGTAGATTACGCGCACACGCCTTCAAGCTTTGAGGCGATTTTTCCGCCAATCCGCGCGCGATGCTCAGGAAAAATTTTCGCCTTGTTTGGAAGCGGCGGCGAGCGCGATTTGACAAAGCGGCCCCTGCAAGGAGAAATCGCGGCCAAGTATTGCGACGCGCTTATTTTGTGCGACGAAGACCCGCGCGGAGAAGAGCCAAGGGCGCTTTTGGAGCAAATCGCCGCCGGCGCCAGAAAGCAAGGCAAGGCCGACAACGACAACTTGTTCATCACGCCGGACAGACCGGCCGCAATCAGACAAGCTTTTAAGATGGCAAAAAAAGGCGACATAGTTTTGCTTTTGGGAAAGGGCCACGAAAATTCAATTATATACAAAGACCGCGTCATGCCATACGATGAAATCGCCGAAGCCAAAAAGGCATTGGCGGAAATGGGCTATAACAAAGACGCGTGATGGGAGAAAAAAATGAATCTAGCTATTTTGTTCGGCGGAAAGTCAAGCGAGCATGAAGTTTCACTTGTGAGCGCAAGCTCTGTCGCGAGAAACATTGACCAAAAGAAATTTAAAATCATTCCGATTGGAATCACAAAAAGCGGAAAATGGTATTTGCAAAGCGACGAGGAATTGGCTAGAATTCAGTCCGATCCAAACGCGGCCTTTAAGATTTCCGAAGAGCCTCAAAATTTGGTCAGCGTGATTCCCGGCGGAAAAAGCCAAGCGCTTTTAGTGGACGGAAAGCCATTGACTGTTGACGCGGTCTTTGCCGTTGTCCACGGAACATTTTGCGAAGACGGCGTGTTGCAAGGCTTGCTTGACGCGGCGGAACTTCCATATGTCGGTTGCGGAACAATGGCCAGCGCGCTCACAATGGACAAGGAAATGACAAAAAAGATTTGGAACGACTCAGGCTTGCCGGTTGTTCCATACAAAACTTTCAAGCGCGCGGACATAAACGACAGCAAGCGCTACGACCAGTTGGTTGAAGAAACGATAAAAGAATTTGGCTTTCCGCTTTTTGTAAAGCCCTGCAACGCCGGTTCGTCTGTAGGCGCAAGCAAGGCCGCCAACGCGCGCGAATTTAGCATGGCGCTGGGCGAAGCCTTTACGTGGGACGACAAAGTTTTGGTTGAAAAGGCTGTGAACGCGCGCGAGATTGAATGCAGCGTAACCGGAAACGCCGTCATTCAGAGCGCCGAAAAAGAATGTGGCCAAGTTCGTTCCTACACTCCCGGCGAAATCGCGCCCACGCACGAATTCTACGACTACGACGCTAAGTACAATGACCCGGACGGCGCGGCTCTAAAAATTCCTGCGGACATTGACGGCGAAACGGCAAAAAAAATCAAGGCGCTTGCGGAAGAAGCCTACAAGGCTTTGGACTGTTCGGGCTTAAGCCGCGTGGACTTTTTCATCGACAAGGATTCCGGCGCGATTTACATCAACGAAATCAACACGATTCCTGGCTTCACCTCGATCAGCATGTTCCCAAAAATGTGCGAGGCCGCGGGCTTGAACTACAAAGACTTGATAACGCTTTTGATTGACGAAGCCTTGGAACGATTTGAAGCGCGCAAAAAACTTTTGACTTCACGCTAACAGCGGCGCCTATATGGAGGACTAAAATGAACGCGCATGTTTACCCCAAAGGATGCTTCTTTAAATCGATTGACGACATAAAGGACAAACACATTACTGTCATGGGCTTGGGCCTTAACGGCGGCGGAGAGGCCGCGGTTCGTTTTTTGCTGAAGCATGGCGCCTATGTTTTGGCCACCGACATGAAGACCGAAGAGCAGCTAAAGCCCACCGTAACTTCAATCGAGCAGGACAAGAGCCTTGACAAGGAGCGCTTGACTTACGTTTTGGGTGGCCACAGAATCCAAGACTTTAGGGACGCGGACTGCGTCATAAAAAATCCCGGCGTCAAAATTCAAGGAAACGAATTTTTGGGCGCGGCCGCCGCAATTGAAAGCGACATAAGCTTGTTCCTGCAATTCACAAAGGCGCCGATAATCGCCGTGACAGGAAGCAAGGGAAAGTCTTCCACGGTAAGCGCGATTCACCACGGCTTGAAGGAAGCGGGCTTCAACGCGTTTTTAGGCGGAAACATCACGGTAAGCCCCCTGACCTTTTTGGAAGAGACAAACGAAAACACGCCGGTTGTGTTGGAACTTTCCAGCTGGCAATTGGCCGACCTTCGCGGCCGCGGCCTTTTAAAGCCAAAAATTTCTTTGATAACAAAAATCGTTCCCGACCACCAAAACTGGTACGGCAACATGGAAGACTACATCGCCGACAAGCGCTTGATTTACGCCGACCAAAGCGCCGACGACTTTATGATTTGCGACGCGGACAAGGACGAATTGGGAACCGGTCCAAAAGACGGCGGCTCATGGGGCAACCTTTTTGCCGGCGAATCCAAGGCAAAGGTTTTGCGCTACAGCCAAGACCGCTTGGACGACTCGCAATACGGCGTTTGGCTTTCGTTTGACGAAAACAACAATTTGGAAGCTATCGCAAGAATTCCTGGAAAGGCCAAGCCGACAAAAATTTTGGGCGCGACAAACGTTCCGGGCCGCCACATGAGGCAAAATTTGATGAACGCCGCGCTTGTCCTTTACTTGATGGGCGTGGAACCGGAAAAAATTCAAAAGATTTTAGGCGAATGGAACGGCATTCCCCACCGCCTGCAGTTCTTCCACCAATGGAAGCGCGGCGGCAATTGTTCGCAAGTCCAAAACGCCCCGGCGGATTCCTCTCGAAGCGGCGATTGCCCGCAAGCCCAAAAATCCGTGGCGGCCTTTGCGCAAAAATCAGTCCGCTTTTACAACGACTCTTGCTCGACCGTGCCCGAAGCGGCGGCGGCGGCAAGCGCGGCCTTTGGAAAGCCTGTCGTTTGCATAATGGGAGGAACCGACAAGGGCTTGGACTTTGAGCCTTTAGCCGCCGCGCTGGATTCCAAAAATCCGGCCGCCACGGCTCCGGCAGCCCTATACCTTTTGGCCGGAAGCGGCACGGACAAACTTTTGCCGCTATTAAAGGAACGGGGCGCCGCCTATAACGGCCCCTACAATTCGCTGGACGACTTGCTGGCCCAGTTAAAGAGCGACTTTGAAAATCCTGAATCGGCGGCGGCCGCCAACGACACGGTTGTCTTTTCGCCGGGCTGCACGTCCTTTGGAATGTTCGCCAACGAGTTTGACCGAGGCGAAAAATTCATGGCGGCGGTAAAGAAAAGCTTTTGACAATATTTGAGCAAAAAAAAATCGGCGGACTGACCGCCGATTTTTTTTAGCCTAACGCCGCTTGCAGGACTTGAAGCGGTAATTCTTTATTTCTTCCAGGGCTTGATGCGCAAGTAAGTTTCGTTTCTGTCGCTTCCGACTGAAACAATTCCTACGGGCGTGTTTGTGAAGTCTTCGATGAACTCAATGTAGGCCTTGGCGTTTTTGGGCATCTTGGAATAAGAGCCGCACTTTTTGAGATCCTTCTTCCAGCCTTCAAACTTTTGCAAAACAGGCTTGGCCTTGTTGAGCGCCGGAATGCTTGTGGGGAATTCCGTCACAACCTTTCCGTCAATCTCATAGGCGATGCAGGCTTCGATTTCATCCATGTCGTCGTAAATGTCAAGGTGGGTCAAAACAAGCGAGTCGATTGAGTTTACATGGCAGGCGTAGCGCAAGGCCACAAGGTCAAGGTAACCGCAGCGGCGCGGGCGGCCTGTGGTTACGCCAAACTCGTTTCCAGTCTTGCGGACATAGTCGCAAAGCTCGCCTTCGCTTTCGGCGTTGAACTCGCTGGGCATCGGACCGTTTCCGACTCGCGTTTCGTAGGCTTTGAAAACGCCAAAAATTCTGTCCAAGGCGCGAGGTCCGATTCCTGAACCAGTTGACGCCCCGGCCGAGCAAGAGGCGCCGCTTGAAACGTAGGGATAAGTTCCGCTGTCGATGTCAAGCATGGCTCCCTGGGCGCCCTCGAATAAAATGTTTTCCTTGCGGAACTCCCACATTTTTTCTGCGATGTTGACGCGCATGGAAAGAAGCTGTTCCATATAGGGCTTTAGGAAGTCCTTGTCGGCCTGGTCAAGGTCGTTCATTTTTTCGTCCCAGTCAAGGTCGGCCAAGCGGATTCCGTCGCGCTCCGACTTTTGCGAGTATGTGGTTCCGATTCCGCGGCCTGTGGTTCCAATCGGGCGCTTGCGGGCGGCGTCGCGCTTTTTGTCCATCTCGCGGTAGCCGGGCAAAACGATGTGGGCGCGGTCGGAAATGAAGACGCGGCCTTCCCAATCGATTCCGTTGTCTTTGAGCATTTTAAGTTCGGCAAAAAGGGCTTCGGGGTCAACAACCATTCCCGAGCCAAGGAAAACAGTCTTTCCGGGATACAAAATTCCGGACGGAACTTGGTGCAGAGCGTACTTTTTTCCGTCAACCACAATTGTGTGGCCGGCGTTGGCTCCGCCCGCAAAGCGCACGACATACTTTGCGTCTTGCGCCAAAAAGTCAACAATCTTTCCCTTGCCTTCGTCTCCCCACTGGGCTCCCATTACGACAACGTTCATTTTTACGCCTCAAAAAAGAATAATTTGGCTAAAAAGTCATGAAAAACGCGAGCGCCTTTCATTTTTTAAAGCCAAGTAATTATAGCGATATTGCGGAATTTATTCAACAACGCGCGCCAAAGCGCCGATAATGGAAATATGAAAATAGGGGCCATGATGCCAGTTGTTCTTGGCGTGCTAAAAAATCCAATCGTGATAATTTCGTCCGTGGCAATCATTCTTTACCTAAATTTTGTCTTCTTTGTCGCGCGATACGTGAAAAAACCGCCGCGCCCCAAGCGCAAAAAAGTCGCCGCGCCGCCGCCCCCAAAAGCGGCGGAAGAGAAGAAAGAGGGCGCGGATGAAGGCAAAGAGGATGCCGGCGGCGCGGACTAGAAAGATTCTTTTCCGCCGCAAGCGCTCCCTTCCACAAAAATCCGGCGCCATAAACCGAACCGCTTTTTTCAAGTTGAAGCAAGATTTCATTTATGTCGCTGGAATCCCAAACATTCAGCCCAAAAATTTTTCTGTCGCGCTCGTTCAGCTTTTTCATCGTAAATTCCACAACTTGATTCTTGCCGTAATAGTTTTGATTTTTTCTAATAAAGGAATGAACAAGCCGCGCGTCGTCCGCGTCAAAAACGCCGGGAGCCTTCCATGCCGCGCCTTTTTCCCGCGCCGCCGTTCTTGACTCGCAAATGTCGCAGCCCGAGCAAATCGCTTTTTCTCCGCCCAAAGCGTCAAGCAAAAGTTGCCGGCGGCAGCGGCGGCTTTCAGCAAATTCCTTCAACACACGCTCGCGGCTTTTTGCCGGAAAGTTTTCATACTTAAATGAATCTTCCCTGCTCCACAAGAGAATTGCCTTTGAAACTTTTTTGTCGCGGCCGCCGCGTCCGGCTTCTTGGATGTAGCTTTCCGCCGTAGGGCTTGGCTCGTAGTGAACGACGGTGCGGACGTCGGCCTTGTCCACGCCCATTCCAAAGGCGCAGGTGCAGCAAAGAATCGCGTCCTTTTTGGGAAAGAACCATTTTTCAACGGCGGCCTTTTCTTCGCGGCTCAAGCCGGCGTGGTAAAATCGAACTTTGTCGCGGCCGAAGTTTTCGCAAAGCTCGCGGGCCATGTCCTCGCTTTTGGCTCTAGTTCCGCAAAAAACAATCATAGGCTTTTCTTCTGTGGCCGCCAAACGCAGGACGGCCTTTTTTTTGGCCCACGCGTATTCAACCGAATAGCGTATGTTGGGCCTGTCGCTTTCCCCGCGGACAATGTGAACCGAGCCGTTGAACAAAAGTTGGCTCACCCGATCCAAAACCGTCGGCGAGGCTGTGGCGGTAAAGGCCGTCACAAGGGGAACCGCCAAATCTTGAATTATTTTTCCAAGCGTAAGGTAGGCAGGCCTAAAGCTGTCGCCCCACTCGGCCACGCAGTGCGCCTCGTCAATCGCTATGTGGGAAATCTTCGCCGCCTTAAGGCGCTCCAAAAGCCGGCCGTCTTGCAAAACTTCGGGGTTGGCCAAAATCACTTTTGCGCCCGCCTCAAGCCGCCTAAAATTTTCTTCCCGCTCCGCCGGGCTTTGGCCGCCCCTAAAGACTACACATTCAATTCCGTTTTGTTCCAGGCGGCGCTTTTGGTCGGCCATGAGCGCAAGGAGAGGATAAAAAATCAGCGTCGGCCCGGAAAGCATCACGGCGGGCAGCAAAAAGCACATCGACTTTCCCGCTCCGGTTGGAAGCAAAACAATTTGGCGGCCCAGGCAAAAAATGTCGGTAGCGTCTGCCGCGAAATCGTTTGCAAGGCTAGAACTGCCGCCGCCTTCCAGGCCTTGCGTAAAATTGTCGGAAAGACCAAAAGCGCCCGCGGCCATATCAGAGGCCGCGTCAAGAATGTTTCCGATTACAAGCCGCTGCCAAGGATATAGGTGGCTTACGCCAAATACATTTTTGGCCACCGACAAGACCGGGTCGTCGGCCTCGCTTGATTCAGCGGCGAAAATTTTTCCGCGCAGCTCCGGCGGAAGCTCGTCTTCTTGGCCGCAAATCGCGGCGGCGCTTTTTGGACGCGCAAAAAGTTTTTGCAAAAAGTTTTTCATCACCTATAAGATAGAGGCGATGTCGCTCTTTTGTACCTGTTTTAGAAAAAATTCGCTCTTTTTTTCGCGGCAACAGTTCCGCCGTTCAGATTTCCGCGAGAGCTTTTTTTTTATCTGTCCATAATGGTGATTTCCACGCGGCGGTTTTTGGCGCGGCCGGCTTCGGTGGAATTGTCGGCCACGGGAACTTCGGCGCCCATGCCCTTTGTAAAGACGTGGTACTTGTCGCGGACCTTCTTGCGAATAAGATAGTTGGCCACCGCCTGCGCGCGCTCCTCGCTAAGCTCTTGGCGGCTTTCCCTTGTTCCGCGCAAGGCCGTGTGGCCCGTTATGAGCAAGTCGTTGTCGGGATACTCGTTGAGGATTTGAGCGATCTTGTCAAGCTTGGCCCTTTCGCTTGGCAGCAAAATGTCGCTGTCGGGCATAAACTGAATGTTTTCCACGCTCAGCGTCAAACCCTTTTCGCCGGCCTTGACGCTGACGTCGTCGATTCCCAAGTCGTTGATTTTTTCCATTACGGCGGCCACGCTCTTTTCGTCGGAGGTGCGGGTAAAGTCGGTCACTTCGGCGCGGGCGGTTCCTTCAAAACGCAAAATGTTTTTGGAACTTGTCAAAATTTCGATTCTAAATTCTTCGTTGTAATGGTCTATGCAGCCCTTGTCGATGTCCCAAAAAATATTTTGGCGGGAATAGCCTTGCGTGGCCAAGGGAACCTCGCCAAGCGCCGCGCCGTATTTTTTTGTGTCCACGGAAAATTCCAGCTCGTACTGGGCCACAAATTTGTAAAGCTTTTTTCCGTCCTCCTGAACTTCGCCAACAAATTCATATTCGGCGGTAAAAGGAATTTTGTAGGGTTTTTGGATGGAAAAGCTTCTTCGCAAGTCGTGCGCCTCGTGCCCCTGCGCCGTCCACTTGAACCCAGGCTCAATTTCTTTGTCTGGAAAAATCGGAACGTCGCGGACCACAGGCATAAAGAACTCGTCAGAAATATCGTAGCGACCCGAAGCGTCGCGCGCAAATACGCTTTCGTAATCTTCGCCGTATGAAAAAATTCCGCCCTGCGCTCCGGTGGAACTTTCACTTGTCATAAATATCGCCTTATGGATTCCGCTTCCATTTTTGTCAAGGCCGGTCACCTTGACCGACACGCGGTTGATTATTTCCGCATGATGATGGAAGGAATTGTTTAAGAAAACGTCTTCCTGAACCGTGGAAAGAACTCTGTACGAGTCTCCTTCCCTATACTTAAACTCAAACAAAAGCCCCTGCGCGGACAAAATTCCGCCCAAAAGAAAAAAAGACAAAACGATCATCGATTTTTTCATAAAAACCCCGCTAGTTGTTAAAACAATTATCGACATAATAGTTAAAAAAAATTTGCATTTTTTTAAAATAAGCGCTATTATTTATAGAACACTGTTTAAATAAAAATGAAAAAAAATGGAGGCTTATGACATTATGACCAGTGAAACATCAAAGCAGCTTTCAGCGCGCAAGCGAAAAACCATGCTTGTCCGCCTTTTGACAATCATAGCGCTTGTCACCGTAGCGACATTTGTCATACAAAACATCATAATCATTACAGACGTTCGCCAGCAGACAGTCCAGTCAAACATTTTGGACATAAACGAAATCGCGACGTCTTACATCGCCTCAACCGGCTTGTATGTCGAAGGAACGATGAACGAGCTTGACGTTTACACAAAGAGCGACGTTGTGGTCAACGGCGGCTCAAAGGAAGAAATCGGCGAATGGCTGGCAACCACCGCGGGCCGCCGGCCGGACTGCTTCCAATATGTTTTGTTCATAGCCGCCGACGGAAATTCCTACTACGATTCCGGCAAGCGCGGAAACCACAGCGAGCGCGGCTACTACAAGCGAATCATGGCCGGCGAAGAGCAAGTGGTCAACAACCCAACGGTCGCAAAGGCCACCGGAAAAGTCAGCGTTATGTTCGTCAAGGCCGCCCGCGACGCCGACGGAACTTTGGTCGGAATGTTTGTAGGCGTTGTCGGAATGGACTATCTGAACGACCTTGTAAGCGGAATTAAAATCGGCGGCATGGGCTTTGGCTTTATGCTTGACGGCCAAGGCGTTGTAATCGCCCACCCCAACCAAGAATTGGTCATGCAAAAAAACTTCATCACGGCCGATGACGCCAACGAAGAGACAAAGGCGATGGCCCAGAACATGATTGACGGAAAGCGCGACAGCGCCGAAGTAAGCTTTGTGGAAAACGGAATGACCATCAAAATATTCGCAAGCTACGGAAACATTCCGGGAACGCCTTGGTCAATCGCCATCGCCGTTCCTTTCAAGCAACTGCACGCGACCGCGGACCGTCTGCGCATGGTCTTGATAGCGGGAAACGCGATTCTGGGCTTGATTGTATTGTTTGTAACGGCCATAACGATTCACTTTACGATCAGGCCTTTGCGCGGCGTTGTTTCAGCGATTGAAGACATTGCCAGCGGAAACGCCGACCTCACAAAGCGCCTTGACTCCAAGACAAACAACGAGATTGGCCAAGTGGTCAACGGATTCAACGACTTTGTCGCAAAACTCCAAGACATTGTCTCAAGGATCAAGCTTTCAAAGGACAACCTTTCCACAGTGGACACCGATTTGGAAGCGGGAATTTCCGACACGGAACGCGGCATAGAGGAAATTGTAAAAAACATCGAAGCCGTCAAGGTGAGCATCAACGAGCAAAGCCAGAGCGTGCAATCCACTTCAAGCGGAGTCACCCAAATATCAAGCAACATCGATTCATTGGAAGCGATGATTTTGAACCAGTCGCACGGAGTTACGCAGGCAAGTTCCGCCGTAGAAGAAATGATTGGAAACATCGCGAGCGTCAACACAAGCGTTGAAAAGCTCACGCAGTCTTTCATCACCTTGCGCGACAACGCCAGCGACGGAATCTCAAAGCAAAACTCTGTCAACGAAAAAATCGAACAAATTGAAATCGAGTCCGAGATGCTTCAAGAAGCCAACATCGCCATCGCGGCCATCGCCGAGCAGACAAACCTCTTGGCCATGAACGCCGCCATCGAAGCCGCGCACGCGGGCGAAGCGGGAAAAGGCTTTAGCGTTGTCGCGGACGAAATCCGAAAGCTTAGCGAAACGTCAAGCGAACAGTCAAAGACAATCGGCGCCCAACTTTCAAAAATCAAGGACTCCATCACGGAAGTTTCAAACTCTTCCGCCGATTCAAGCCAAGCCTTCCAGTCGGTTTCTGAAAACATTCAGGCCACCGACGAGCTTGTCCGCCAAATCAAGAGCGCGATGGACGAGCAGCAGGAAGGCT
>ONET01000050.1 GCA_900316905.1 uncultured Treponema sp. | reverse complement strand
CGCCGGGCGCGGAGCGCGGCGGGGAAATCCATGCCGAACCGTTTTTGCTTTCCCTCCGTCTCTTTCGCGCCGCCTTTCGGTCTTGCGAAGCCTTTTTGTTGTAAACCGTTCGTTAGTTGTCTTCCCGACGCTTGGCGCGAAGTAAGTAGAGAGCGGCGGCCTTGGCCACAAAAACGCGACAGTCGTCGCGTTTTGAGCGAGTCTCCGAGCGGCTGGGCCGCGAAGGCGGAGGCTGCCTGGCTTTTTTTTGCCTTTTAGTCTTTTCTGTGGGCTGTGGCCGTCGCTTTTTTGTTGGGGCCTTTGCCTTTCGCTACGAGAACTTTTACAATGCCCAATGCGGATGTCACAGTAAAAGGCGTTTTTTGCGTCATCGTGTCTTTGGGCGAGTACCCGCAAACTATCAAAGCCTCTGGCGTGACGGTTGACGAAGGCCAATCAAAAACAGCAGGTGGACTTACTTACTACAAGGGTAGCGACGACGCTTGGTATGTGAAACAATATGAGAACGCAAAATCAAGCGGCGAAAAATACAGCGACGGAACGGCTGTCGGACAAGGCGGAACAAGCTATAAATACTTTAAGGTGGAGCCAATCAAGTGGCGCGTTGTTTCGACAAACTACGGCGGAAAAAAGCTTTTGATGGCAAACCAAGTTCTTTCCATGTGCGAGTATTACGACACAAAGGAAGAAGACCGCGTAAACATTCATCCTAACAACTACAAGGAGAGCAAGGTTAGGGCTTTCTTAAATGGCCTTGAATACAACAAGAGCGGAACTACCGATTCCAGCTTCCTCGCCAAAGGATTTTTGCAGACGGCTTTCAGCGCAAGCGAGTTGGCTTCTATTTTGGACACGACGGTTGACAACAGCGCCGACTCCACCGCTTGCCCCGGCGTTTCTCCGGCCACAGGCTCCGTTTGCGAAAACACGACCGACAAAATATTTTTGCTTAGCCTAAAGGAAGCGACGGATTCATCTTATGGATTTCCGGCTCACGACGCGGGAAGCATGGGAAACACAAGAATCATAAAGTCTAGCGACTATGCCAAGGCTTGCGGAGTTGACTATCCTCTGCTTAATCCCGATCGTTACGGCTCAATATGGCAGCTTCGTTCGCCTGTTGAAAATACCTCATTGCAAGTGCCAAGGTATTATGGAGTTAGAATGTGTAGCGACACAGGAAAAATAGTGGGCGCAGCGCTTGAGTCGTCCGGCGCAAAGTCTGCCGGCGTTGTTCCCGCGCTTTGCGTGAATAACTAAAAGCCTTAAAAAAAAAGCTGTCCAATTTTGGACAGCTTTTTTTGCATATACTGCAAGCGCAAGCTGGCGCTACTTTGTTTGCATTGTGTAAACGCCGTCCCAAACTTGGGGAATGCCGTTTGCGATGAAATCAGCGCAGCGCTTGGAGAATACGGCGCTGGACTGGTCGGCGGGATAGAGCTGGGCGGCCATGTCAAAGTATTTCTTGGCTTCCTCCAGTTCCGACTGCGGCTTTTGGTAGCCGGGCGAAGAGCTTCCCTTCATGTAATAGTCCATTCCCTTGTTGAAAATGGCGGCGGCCTTAAGCTGCGCGTCGCCCAACTTGTTCCTAAAGCCAAGTATGTTGAAGATGCGCACTGGCTTTTCAACGTTGATTACGCGGACCGCGTCAAAGCTGCGGGTGACGATTTCATCGGCGCGGCTGGACTTTTGCAAAAGCTCGTAGGTGCTTTGCGAGCACATTATCCATGAGCCGTAAACCTTGTTGGTTCCTTCAAGGCGCGACGCGAGGTTCACGTTGTTTCCCATAATCGTGTAGTTGAGCTTTTTTTCGGTTCCCATGTTGCCTACGACCATGCGGCCGCTGTTGAGGCCGACGCGCGACTGCAAGAGCATGGGAATCCAGCCGTTGGAATTGTATTCGGCGACGTAGGCCAAATACTTTTTGGTCTGCTCGTCGTTCCAGTTTTCCTCGGCGGCGACTTCTTTCCAAGGCCGCTCGGCGCACTTGGCATATTTGAATTCCTTGTAAAATTCCTTGTTGATTTTTTCTTCGGCCTCGCGCATTTTGATTGCGGCCGCGCATGAGTGGAAGGCGTGGTCGGGATCGTCGATAGGCGCGCCGAAGAACGAAACTATTTCGTCGCCGACGTATTTGTCAATCGTTCCCTGTTCGCTTTGAATCGCGTCGCTAAGGGCTCCCAAGTAGTTGTTGAGGGCCGCGACCAATTGCTCGGCGCCACGCTCCTCGCCGTTGATGTTGTTGACGATTTCCGTGAACTTGGAGAATTTCCGCACGTCGCTGAAGAGCGCGGTCAGCTCCTTGTTGTCGCCGCCGACTTGCGCGTATTTTGGGTTTTGGATGATTTGCTCTACGACTTCAGGCGCGACATAGGCGCCGAACTTGGACTTAATCAAGGCGCGTTCTTTTTCGTTTGAAGTGAAGCGCAGGATTGTCAACGCCAAGTATGCGGAAAATTCCAGCAAAATCGCGGAAACTATTGGAACATAAAGGCCAAAGAGCGCCATCAGCGCGAAAGGAATGGCGGTTGAAAGCGCTATGATGATTCCGCCTGAAATGTTTTGGACGGACGGCTTGGACTTGTTTGTGACAAGCGCGAAAATTGCGAACAAGAGCGCGGCCGCGGCGAGAGGACACCATATGGGAACGGGAATGATGAATTGCCCGGTCGTGATTGTGTTGTAGACGTTGGCGTGCGTTCCGACATTTGGAAAGTAGTTTTTGAACGGAGTGTTTCCCAAATCGGTGGAACCTGTGGCCATGTTTCCGACTATGCAAAAAGCGCCTGACAATTTTTTTTGCAGCGAGTCGAATGTGTCCAAGTACAATTCCGTCAACGACTGGACTCCGCCAAAAGCGTCGTCAAAAAATACCGTGAGCGTTTGCGCGTCTTCCGAATCGATGGCGCCTGTTCCCAAAAGGCTTTCAATCGCCAGCTGAATTTCCGACTTGTACGGGCCTGAGTAAAAATTTTGCGCGCGCTTGAAAAATTCCCTGCGGGCCTCAAAATAAGATTCCTGCAAGTCTTGGACGCTTTCTCCCATTCCGCCTTCCGGCAAAATGGGGTTTCCGTCGATGTCGTAGCCGTTTAAATTGTCAAAAATATAGGAGCGGAAATTTTTTAAGTATTCCCAGTCCTCAAAAATTTTTTCTATCTCGGAATTGTAGGCAAGCGGAACTCCTTCCGCGTCCGTAAGCGCGATTCGCGTGAATTCCGCCAAGTTGTTTACGAGCGCTTCCTCACATTCCCAAAGCTGGTTTATTATCATGACGCTTTCGTGCTTGAAGCTGTCCGCGTATTCGCCTGGCGCCCAGTGCACCAGCATGCAGCCGTTTTCGTCCAGCGGAATTTTTATGTCGCCTCTGGAACCGTCCTTTTTTAAAGCGCCGCGAAGAATCAAGGTGCTTTTTTTGCGGACAATTTCTTGAACGTCAAGCTCGTTGACAAGCGGGGCGAATACAAGCTGTCCCAAGAAGGCGCCGTTTTGGTCGTTTAAAAGCTCGACGCGGCGTCTTGTTCCGTCTTTGTCAACGATGATGTTTGTGAAGCCGGCGCCCTTTGCCATTTGTATGAAGCCGCGCAAGGCCGGCGAAAATCCTAGCGTCGTTCCGTTGGCCTTTGCCTCCGCGTCGTTTCCTTTTTTTATCAAGCCTTTGGGGTCTTGAACGTTGGTCAGCAAAAAGCGCTTTCGGGCGTATTCGTCGTCTTCTTTGCTGACGGATATGATAGGCTCTTTGTTTATTGTGAGCCATGTGTTTCCAAAAAATTGGACGGCCTTTGAAAAGAATTCGTCGTTGTCGCGGAAAATTTCCGCCGCGATTTGGGCGCCTTCTTTAGTTCCGGCCTTTTCTTTGAGAAGCTGCGCGTCGTCTGGATTGACGGCGACTTTTGACGGCGAAAGGTATTCGATATCGAACACGGCGGCCTTGGCGCCAGCCTCGCGCAGGCGCAAGAGAACGTCGGCGATTATGTCGCGGCTCCAGGGCCAAGGGCCCAGTTTGTCAAGCGACGCGTCGTCGATTTCGACCAGCGCCAGATTGGGGTTTTCTTCCTTTATTGGGCGGACGGCCAAAAGCGCGTCGTAGATTCTATATTCAAACTTGTTTAACACTCCGGCGCCTGCAAGAATTGACCAAAAGACCGCAGACGCGGCGACCGCGATTAGAGCCGGCTTTATGCCGCCGCTCTTTGCTTTGACTTTCTTTTCCATAAAAAAATTATAGCCTAAATTTCAAATTTGCGCTATAATATTTTGCATGATTTCAGAATATTTTAAAAATCTTTTGACTGACAAAAACGCTTCGGCCATCAGAAAGATGTTCGAGGAAGGAAAAATTCTAAAGGCAAAATACGGCGAGGACAATGTTTTTGACTTTAGCTTGGGAAATCCCGACCTTGACCCGCCGCAAGAAGTCCTTGACGCGATAAAGGAAGTCGCCGCCGACACCAGCCACGGCGCCCACGCCTATATGTCCAACGCCGGCTACGACAGCTGCCGCGCCGCGATGGCCCAAAAGGAAAGCCAAGAGCAGGGCGTGACTGTTGACGCTTCATGCGTGATTATGACGGTGGGCGCGGCCTCGGCGATTTCTTCCGTAATAAAGGCGCTTATAATGCCCGGCGAGGAAGTCCTTGTTCCGTCGCCGTTTTTTGCCGAATACACGCATTACGCCCACAACCACGGCGGCGTCCTTGTTCCCGTTCCGACAAAAAAAGACTTTTCGCTTGACGTGGACGCGATTAAGGCGGCTCTAAACAAAAAAACTGTCGCGGTGATAATAAACTCGCCCAACAATCCGACCGGAAAAATTTATTCCGCCGCCGAAATCCGCGAGCTTTGTTCCGCGCTAAAGGAATTTGGAAAAGCCAACGGCCGCTATCCCTATCTGATTTGCGACGAGCCTTACCGCTCCATCGTTTACGACGGCGCGACAGTTCCGCCGGTGTTCCCCGAATATGAATACGCCGTAATCGTGACAAGCTTTGCCAAAAACTTAAGCTTGCCCGGCGAGCGCGTGGGCTACATTTGCTGCAATCCCGCCAATCCCGAAAAGGCGGAATTTGTCGCGGCGGCCACGATGGCCTTTAGAATTTCCGGCTGCGTCAACGCTCCGGCCTTTTTCCAAAAAGTCGTCGCCAAAAGTTGGAACGCGCCGGTTGACTATTCCTCTTACTTGAAGCGCCGCGACTTGTTGATGGAAGTTTTGGACAACGCGGGAATCGAGTACGAAAAGCCCCAAGGCGCCTTTTATATTTTCGCAAAAGTTCCGGCCGCCTTTGGCGACGACGACGCGGCCTTTGTCGAAGTCTTGGAAAAGAATTTGATTTTGTGCGCTCCGGGAAGGGGCTTTGGCATGAAAGGTTATTTTAGAATCGCTTATTGCGTTCCTGAAAAGACAATCGTAAATTCGCGCGAGCCTTTTTACAAGGCCGCAAAAGCGGCAAGATAATCGCTGGCAAACCCAAAAGTGTTTGCTAGCCGCATACGGTCGGGCATGCCCGCCGTTTTGCATAAGGAAGCTATTTATTTGCTCGCTCATGCGAGCGGGCAATAAGCCGCATTGCCAGTCCGCGTAAGCGGACAGTTGAATAAAATTCAACTAGCAAAATGGAGCGAAGCGACATAACATTTGCGCTCGCGACCAAGCTCGCGCAAACAGCGGTGTTGGTTTTTATAGGAGGTAATGTACATGAAAATTTTAATGGTAAGTTCTGAGGCGGTTCCTTTCGCGAAAACCGGCGGCTTGGCCGACGCGGTGAGCGCCTTGTCGATGGTTTTGACAAACATGGGCCACGAGGTTAAAATTGTCCTTCCCCGATATTATAAAATAGACAGAAAGACGCTCACGCCGCTTGCAGGCGCCATGGGAGTCGGCGTTGGCGGAGGAGAGGCTTGGACCGAAGTCTACAAGACCACGATGCCCGGCTGCCCCAAGTGCGAGGTTTACTTCATCGACCACGAGCAAAGCTTTGGCCGCGACGGCATTTACGGCGTTCCGGGCGAAACGGATTTTCACGACAACCCATACCGCTTTTCTATATTGTGCCACGGCGCCTTCCAGCTTTGCCGAAAGATTAACTGGATGCCCGACATCATCCACGCGCACGACTGGTCGGCCGCGCTGGCCTTGGCGCTTTTAAAGCATGTCTACCGCTGGCAGGACTTTGGAAACACGGCCGGCGTTCTTTCAATCCACAACTTGGGCTACCAAGGCCAGTATTCCAAAGACCATTTTCCGGCGCTGGGAATCGACTGGGGCCTTTACTACGGCGCGGGCTTTGAGCATAACGGCGGAATAAATTTCTTGCAAGCCGGCATTTCTTGCGCCGACATGGTGACAACCGTTTCTCCGACATACGCGCGCGAAATCCAAACGCCCGAAGGCGGCTTTGGAATGGACGGCCTTTTGCGCGTGCGAAGCGACGTGGTCCGCGGCATTTTGAACGGCTGCGACTTAAAGGCTTGGAATCCCGCCGTTGACAAAAAAATTCCGGCCACATATTCCGTTAAGAGCATGAAGGGAAAGGCCGTCTGCAAGGCGGAATTGCAAAAGCAAATGGGCCTGCCTGTCCGCGCGGACGTTCCGATTTTTGGCGTTGTCACCCGCTTGGTCGACCAAAAGGGAATCGCCGAGCTTTTCGCTCCGACATACGGCTGCGTCTACAGCCTTTGCGCCAACATGGACATACAGTTTGTGGTCTTGGGATCGGGCGAGTCTTGGTGCGAGAATGAAATCAACGTCTTGCAGTCAAAGCTTCCCAACTTCCGCGCCTACATCGGCTACAGCGACGCGCTCAGCCACCTTATCGAAGCCGGAAGCGACTTCTTTGTCATGCCCAGCCACTATGAGCCTTGCGGCTTAAACCAAATCTACTCGCTTATTTACGGAACGCTTCCAATCGTGCGCAACACGGGCGGTTTGGCGGACACAGTTCAGAATTACAATGAGCAAACAGGCGAAGGAACCGGCTTTATGTTTGACCAAATCACTCCCAGCGCGCTTTACAATACTGTGGGCTGGGCGGTTTACGCCTACTACAACAAAAAGGACCACATCAAGAAAATGCAAGAGCGCGGCATGAAAAGCGTCTTTAGCTGGGAAGACTCCGCCAAGCAGTACCTTGACGTTTACAAGGAAGCGCTCGACCGCAAAAACTAAAATTCAACGATTTGGTTCTTGCTGTCGATGTACCAGTCCGCCAGCGGAATCGGCTGCTCGACGTTGTACCAAGTTATGCTTGAGTCTTCGTTTAGGCTTGCAAGGCGGCCGCCGCATTTGCAAAGGTCCAGCGCGAACGACGAGCCGCTTTTTAGCGAATGTTTTTTAAGCGACTTTGCGTTGATGACGCTTATGTCCTTTGAGCCTACTTTTGTAAACACAAGCGGAAAGTCCGCCCGGACAAAAGCGTCGCTTTCTTCCTTTGCGGACGCGGCCAATTCTTTTAGCGCGAGGGCTTTTACGCCCATGCAAAATACGCTTGTCGTGTAGCCGTCGCCGGCCGAAATCAAGCGCGAGCCAAAAAGGTATCCTGAATTTTCTTCCAAGGAAACCGCTATGTCGCCGTCCATTTTTGTGGGAACTGTTTCGCGCGTCTTTAGGTTGACCAAAACAAGCGGCGACGGCGGATTTGAGGACGCGGTCTTGGCTACGGCCAACATGTCGCCGTCCACCGCGGCCGCGTCCTGGATTCCTCCGCCCATGTAAAGCTCGGAAAGCTCTTTTTTCTTGAACGAGAAAAAGTTCACTTTGGAATTTTCAACGACCAATATGCCTTCTTGCCCGTTCACAACGGCGGCCTTGATTTTTTTTACCCGGCTTTGGGTGTCGAACAAGCGCTCCGTCTGGCCGCTTTCTTGATCAAGCGCGTAAATTCCATAGCGCCTGTCTTCGCTTCGCAAAAGCAGCTTGCCGTAGGCGAAATCGATTTTTGTCCAAGCCTTTTCGTTTTCATAGGTCGCGAGGCGCTTTTTTTCGTAGTCGCATTTTATTATCGCCTCGTCTGTCAAAATGTAAAGGTTTTGTCCGTCGGAGCAAATGCCGTTTATTTTTTGGTAGACTTCGTTTGAAATCAAGACAAGCTGGGAGGGCAGGGAATTGGGGCTTGCGTCGGCGAAATGCAAATTTCCGTCGGAAGACGCCAAGAAAATCTTGGGCGCCGCGCTTTCGCTTAAAGCGTTTTGAACAAAGGCCGCGCAAAAGTTTTTTGCAGTGTCAGCCTTTATGTTTTTTGCGATGAGCGGGCCTTTTAGTCCGTTTTCCGTGACCGAAATTTTGTAAAGGGAATATAGGCTTTGAGAGCCGTCAACGTAATTCAAGCCGTCCGTGATTGAGGCGGAACTTTCTTCGCTTCCGTCAGAGGTCGCGTCAAAAATGCCTTCGACAATTATTGGATTTTTTCCTGCGACCGTCTTGATTTTCGCGCCTGTTTCCGCGCTAAGAATGTAAATTGACGACGCCTTTAAGCCCGCCAAGAATTTGTTTTTCGCGAACAAGACCGGCTTTTCAAGTCCCGCTTCTGTTTGAATTTTTTTAATCGCCTTTCCTGTCTTGAAGCTAAAGTAGCAAAGGCTTCCGTCCAGCGAAGAATAAAGCAAGACGTTTTTTTCGCTGTCGCTTGTCCGCGCCCAAGAGGCGGTCATTCCAAAATCCTTTATTTTGGAAAATGGCTTCCCGTTTGAGGCGGTGTAAAAGAAAACGCCGTTCCGCTCGCTTGTGGTCGCAATCAAGTATGTTCCCTTGGCGCTGTAGCAAAGGCTTGTCGCCGGAGCCTTTAGCAAAATCGAGCGCTTGACTTTTTTGGACACGGCGTCCCATACCTTTATGCTGTGGTAGGAGCCTTGGTCGCTTTCGTAAAAGGCGATTTCCTTGGCGCTCGGAGACGGCGAGGCAAGCTCAATTTTTTTGTCTGAAACTTGGAAGCGCTCTCCGATTCCGTCCTGCCAGCGAATGATAAAGCCGTCCTCGCCGACGCTGTAAAAAGCCTCTTTTTTAGAAGCCGCGTCCAAAAAAATCGCCGCCACTTTTCCCTTGTGGCCTTGCGTTGAAAAGCGCGGTTGCGAAAACGCCGCCGTTCCCAAGACAAACGCGAATAGTGGAATCAAAAAACATTTTTTCATTTTAGAATGCCCGCCTTGTTGATGAAATACTTTATGTCTCCGCCGACTCCAAGGGCGAATAATGCCATTATTATGGCGAATCCTAAGATTTGAAATTTATACTGAATTTTGGGCGGAACACGCTTTTTTACGGCGGCTTCAATCAACGCGAACAAAATCAATCCGCCGTCCAAAATCGGTATTGGAAGAAGGTTCATTATAAAAAGCGAAACGCTTATCAGCGCCATGAATTGCAGCGCGACAATCAAGCCGGTTTTAAATCCCGCCGAAAAGCCGCTTTTGGCGCTTTCTCCCAACAAGCTTGAAATGCGGGCCGGCCCTGAAACCGCGTTGGTCACGTCCACGCCCTTAAAGAGAATCCTTGCGCTTTTTACAGTTTGCGACAAAAGCTTTAGCGTTTCGCTCGCTCCCTTCGCCATCGCGGGAAAAAGCCAAAGCGGCTTCACTTCTTTTTCCACAATGTCGCCGCTTGCCATCACTCCCAAAATGCCGTATCCTTCTTTTTTGTTCAGCAAAGTATGGACGGTAAAGGCCAAGCGCTCTTGTCCGCCGTCCGTTCCGTCAATCGGGCGCAAAAGTTCCACCTCAACGTCCTCGTCGCCCCGAAGCGCCACTTGCTCAAAAATGTCTGAAAAGTCTGATATGTCTTTGCCGGCGATTTTTACAATCGTGTCGCCGCTTTTTATTCCAGCCTCGCGCGCCGGCGATTTAAATGCCGGATCGTCTGGAATTATAATCGTGGCGCTTCTTGTTTTGTAAGTGTAGCCCAGCATGGCTATGATGGAACAGGCGGCGAAGGCAAAGAATAGGTTGAAGAAGGGGCCGGCAAAGCCAATCAAGGCCCGCTTTAAAGGATGCGTTCCGTAAAGGGAATCCTTTTCGCCCGGAATGTAGGCAAGCCCTTCTTCGACGGCCTTGCTAAATTCCTGCTCGCCCTTCATCTTGCAGTAGCCGCCAATCGGCAAAAGCGAAAGCCTGTAATCAATTCCGCCGATTTCCTTGTGGAGCAAAACCGGCCCCATGAAGATCGAAAAGGCTTCGACCTTCACTCCGCAAAGGCGCGCCGCAAGAAAGTGGCCCAGCTCGTGAAAGAAAACCAAAAAACTTAAGATTAAAAGGCCCAAAAGGATTGTCATAGCGCGGCCTCCGCAAGGGCGCGGGCTTTTTTGTCCGCCTCAAAAACGTCGTCAAAGTCGCGCGGCTCGTTTGCCCAATCCGCGGCCAAAGTCTTTTGGACTGTCTCGGCGATTTTCAAAAATCCGATTTTTTTGTCTATAAAGGCGTGGGCCGCAACCTCGTCGGCCGCGTTAAATGCTATCGTGTAAGACGCGCCCTTGTCCGCCGCGCTTTCGGCCAAGCCCAAAAGCGGAAAGTCGTCGCGCCTTGGCTCGTAAAAGCTCATGGCGCGCCCGGCCAAAGAAAATTTTTCCAAGCCGCTGTCAACGTAATCCGGCCATGCCAAGGCGCCCATTATCGGGTGCCTCATGTCGGGGTCTGAAATTTGCGCGTAAAGAATTCCGTCGCTTGTCCTTACCAAGGAATGTATCAGGCTTTCGGGGTGGACCACAACGCTTATCTTTTGGACGTTCGTGTCAAAGAGGCGGCGGGCCTCGATGACTTCCAGGCCTTTGTTGGCCAAGGTGGCCGAGTCCACCGTAATTTTTTTTCCCATCTTCCATGTGGGGTGCTTTAACGCGTCTTCCAAAGTGACGGATTCCAATTGCTGCCTTGAATAATTTCTAAAAGGCCCGCCGCTGGCTGTGATTACGATTTCGGCGATGTTTTTGGCGCCGCAAAAGTGAATCAAGTTGAATATGGCGGAATGTTCCGAGTCCACGGGAATGATATGGGCTCCGCTTTTTTGCGCTTCCGCCTTTATCAAGGGCCAAGCCATTACGACTGTCTCTTTGTTGGCAAGCGCCAAGTCGATTCCGCGTTCCACGACCATCTTTGACGGCAAGAGGCCCGCGGCGCCGGCTATCCCGTTGACCACAATGTCTGGCTTTGCCTTGTCCAAGAGGCGCGCGATTCCGTCAAGGCCTTCTTGGCTTGTAAGGCTTGCATGGCATTTGAATTCCGCCGCCAGCGCGTCAAGGTTTTCTTTTGATGAATTTGCCTGAAGTCCGGCAACCAAAAATTTGTCAGGGTGCCTGCGCGCCAAATCAAGCGCGCTTGTTCCGATTGAGCCTGTGCTTCCCAATACAAGGATTCTTTTCATTTGAACAAAAGCGAGACAAGAAAGAAGTAAACCGGCGCCGCCATGAAGATTGAGTCAACGCTGTCCAAAACTCCGCCGCGGCCCAAGATTACGTTTCCTGAGTCCTTGACCTCCGCGCTTCGCTTGAATACGCTTTCGGCAAGGTCTCCGACGATGGCCGCCGAGCAAACGCAGACTGAAAGCGCGGCGGTTCTGGCGATTAAGTTGTCCGCGGCGAATTCCGCCTTAAAGACAAGCGCGGTCATGATTAGCGCGAAGACAAAGCTTCCGACGTAGGCGCCAAAGAAACCGGCAAGGCTTTTGTTGGGGCTTGCCAAAACAAGGCCGCGGTTGTTCTTTCCGAACAAAATTCCAAAAAGCCAGGCCGCGCTGTCGCTTATGAAAACGATGACAAGGAATGTCGCCATGCGCGCGAAGGAATGTTCAAGGCCGCTTGTCCTTGTGATGAAAGAGGGCAAAAATCCCGCGTAAAGAACGACGCAAAGCGAGCGCGCGATCCTTGCGTTGGACATCGCGAATTCTTTGGCCGAAAAAATCTCGTATGTGAAAATCGCTATTGTGGCCGCGACAAGCGCCACGTTGGAAAGGTAGTCCACGCCTAAAACTGTGTTCAAGTATTCCGCCACAGGAACAAGCGGAGTCAGCGCCATCAAAAATGGCCTGGGAAGCGTCTGGCCGTTTGTTCCGAACATCAACGAAAGCTCGTAGGCCGCGAACATTGAGCCGCCAAAAATCAAGACGTTGAGCGGCAAGTGGCTAAAGTAGGGAAGCCATACAATGGCAAGAACCGCTGGAACGCCAACAAAAAATATGACAAGCCGCTCAACAATTTTTCTCATTTGGCCGCCTCCGCTCCCTTTTTATTTTCAATTCCGCCAAAGCGGCGGTTCCTTGATTCAAAGTCCAAAATGTCTTTTTTAAATTCCTCGACCGAATAGTCCGGCCAAAGGGTGTCGGAAAAAATAAATTCCGCGTAGGCCGCTCCCCAAAGCAAAAAGTTGGACAAGCGCTTCTCTCCGCCGGTTCTTATCAATAAGTCAACGTCGGGAAGCTCGGGCAAGTCCATGAATTTGGGAAAGTCGCTTTCCTCCAAGCTTTTCTTTCCTAAAGCGAAGGCCTTGTTTGCCGCGCGCCTTATTTCGTCGCGGCCTCCGTAATTTATCGCAAGAACGCATGTCGTTCCTGAAAAATCTTTTGTGTCGGCCTTGGCGTTCAAGATTTCCTCCTGAACGTCCTTTGGAAGCCCTTGCAAGTCGCCGATGTGCTCCACGCGAATTTGGTTCTCTTTGTAAAACTCAAATTCCGCGCGCAAGTGCGACTTTATCAAGCCCATCAAGTAGCCCACTTCGTCCTGCGTCCGCTTCCAGTTTTCTGTGCTGAAGGTGTAGAGCGTCACGTACTTGATTCCCAAGTCGGCGGCCGCGCGGACAATTCTTTTTGCGGCTTCCAATCCTTCCTTGTGGCCGGCAGTTCTTGGCTTTCCGCGGGCCTTTGCCCAACGGCCGTTGCCGTCCATTATGAGCGCCACATGTTTTGGGAGGGAAGAATCGGAAGCCAAGGCCTTACTCCATTATTTCCTTTTCTTTGGCCGCGTAGATTGAGTCAATCTCGGCGATGAACTTGTCCGTCGTCTTTTGCAATTCGTCGGTCAATTTCTTAAGGTCGTCTTCCGTGATTTCGCCGGCCTTTTGCTTTTTCTTAAGGTCTTCGTTTCCGTCGCGGCGGATGTTGCGGATTGATGTGCGGGAATTTTCCGCCGTGGCCTTGGCCTGCTTAATCAGTTCCTTGCGGCGGTCTGCCGTTAGCGGCGGAATCGCGATGCGGATGACTTTTCCGTCGTTGGAAGGATTAAGGCCCAAGTCCGCCGTCAAAATGGCCTTTTCGATTTCAGTAATCAATGATTTGTCAAAGGGGTTGATGATGACCGAGCGGGCTTCGGGAATTGAAACTGTGGCCACTTGGTTGAGCGGAGACTTTTGTCCGTAATAGTCAACGCGCACTCTGTCAAAAATAGAGGCGGACGCGCGGCCTGTTCTGATGCCGTTAAAAGACTCCTTAAGAGCCGCGATTGTTTTTTCCATTCTTTCGTTTTCTGCCATATTTACCCCTTGTAAAAAGCCAAGAAGAAAGTTTCAACTTTCGATTGGCTTTTTAGCGTCCGCGCGAGCGGACAGTTTAATATCGAGTTTCTGAAAGAAACTCGTCAGAACAAAAGGCCGGCTGCAATAGCCGGACTTTTGTTCATTCCCCTTGTTCCTATTTACCCAAAACGTCCAAGACGATCTCGCCAAATTCCAACGTGGCTCCGGCGGCCTTAGAAACTTCCTCAAGCTTCTTGGCTACGGAAACCTTGTCGTCCTTTACGAACATCTGGTCAACGAAGCAGATTTCGGCCACGTGCTTGGCCACCTTGCTCTTAAGGATGTTGTCCTTGATGTTCTGGGGCTTTGAGGCCATCTTTTCGTCCTGGTCCATCTGTCCCTTGAAGATTTCGGTCTGCTCGTCGATGTAAGACTGCGGAACGTCCTTCTGGTAGATGTAGGCCGGAGTGAAGGCGGCCAAGTGCAAGCAGCAGTCGTGCGCGAATTGCTTTACGACGTCGGCTGTGGAGCCCTTTACGACAACGGCGCTGGCTGTCTTGAAGTTGGAGTGAACGTATGTCTCGGCGACGGCGTTGTCGGGAACGTTGATTACGTTTACCTTGGCGACAGTCATGTTTTCGCGAGTCTTTGTGGCCAAGTCAAGCAAAACGTCCTTGTGGGCCTGTTCTACCTGAGTGTAGCCGTTGGCGAAAGTGATGTCCAAAAGCTTTTCGCCGGCCGCGATGAAGTCCGCGTTGTTGGCCACGAAGTCCGTCTCGCAAGTGACTTCGATGAGGGCGATCTTCTTGTCCTGAGCGCGGACAAAAACGCGGCCCTCGGAAGTGGCGCGTTCGGCGCGCTTGGCCACGGCGGCCAAGCCTTTTTCCTTAAGAATCTTTTCGGCTTCCTTTGCGTCGCCGTTGGCTTCGGTCAAGGCCTTCTTGCAGTCCATGAGGCCGGCGCCTGTGGCTTCGCGCAAAGCCTTTACGTCAGATGCTTTGATTTCCATAAAAATTTCCTTTTGTTAAATTTAAATTACTTGTAGAGCTTGTCCTCGTCAACCATCTGGCTGGCGGAATCTTCCTCGTCGGCCTTGTCCTCTTCCTTAGTCTCTGTGGGCTGGTAGTTGGAGTAGTCGTCGATCTCAACGTCCTCGCGCTTTACGGCGGCGTCAGTCTGAACGTCGTCCTCGTCGCCGAGGTTTTCGATGATCTTAAGGCCTTCTTCGTTGTTGGCTTCCATTACGGCGTTGGCAATAATCGAAGTGAACAATGTGATGGCGCGGATGGCGTCGTCGTTGCCCGGAATGGGGTAGTCGATGCCTTCGGGGTTGGAGTTTGTGTCAACCACGGCCACGACGGGGATTCCCATGCGGCGGGCTTCGGCCACGGCGATGGCTTCCTTGTGGGTGTCGATTACGAAGATGGCTCCCGGCAATTCCTTCATCTCTTTGATGCCGCCGAGGTTCTTCTCAAGCTTGGCCTTTTCTTTCTGGAGTCCGGCGACTTCCTTCTTTGTTAGGTTGTCGAAAGTTCCGTCAACTTCCATCTTTTCGATTTTCTTAAGGCGCTGGAGTGATTTTTTGATTGTGCTGAAGTTTGTAAGCATGCCGCCAAGCCAGCGGTTGTTTACGTAGAACTGTCCGCAGCGCTCGGCTTCCTTTTGGATAGCCTGCTGGGCCTGCTTTTTTGTTCCTACAAAAAGAACTGATTTGCCAGAGGCCGCGATTTTGCGAACTGCCTCATAGCTTTCTTTGATTGCAGCGATTGTCTTCTGCAAGTCGATGATGTGGATTCCGTTGCGCGAGCCAAAAATGTACTTTGACATGCGGGGATCCCAACGCTTCACTTGATGTCCAAAATGAACGCCGGACTCAAGCAAACTCTTCATGGTAACAACAGCCATGATTTTCTCCTTCACCGTGAATGTTTTTATTCACGCCCAACTCTGTTACTCGAAAGGTCCGCCTTTGGGGCTTTCCAATCGGAAAAATTTCGGGAAACGTCGCGGCCAACGGCCTCTAGGTTTTCCGGCAAGAGACTTTGTCATCTAGGCGATGATTGAATATCCTTGCTCCTTTAACATATCATAAAGCTCAAAAATAGGCAAGCCCACCACGCAAGAATTTGTTCCTTCGATTTTTGAGATGAAGCAGCTGGCCATGCCCTGTATTCTGTAGCCGCCGGCCGCTCCGTGCCAGTCGCCTGTGTCAACGTACCATTCAATCTCTTCTTTTGTCATTGGCGCGAAGGTCACCTTTGTGGAGGCCGTCCTGACGCTCATCGTGTGGTTGCGGCCGTTGTAGAGCGCTAGGGCCGTTATCACGTGGTGGGTCCTGTCCTGCAGGGCCTGCAAAAATTCAATGGCTTCGTCGGGATCCTTGGGCTTTCCGTAAATTTTGTTTCCCATGACCACAAGGGTGTCCGCTCCCAAAATCCAAGGAATCACTTGCTTGGGCGGCATGGCCTTTGCCACAGCCTGAACTTTTGCCTTGGCCAAGACTTCAGGCAAGTCGGAGGCGTTCTTGACCATGTAAGCGGATTCGTCCACGTTGGGCAAAACGACTTGAAAGGGGATTCCCAGCGACTTTAAGATTTCCTGTCTGCGCGGCGACGACGACGCCAAAATTATGTTTTCCATACTTTGTTTCCTTGACCAAAAGAATATTTTTTTTTATAATTCGGAACATCTTAGAGAGATTAGCGCAACTGGATAGAGCGTCG
>ONET01000041.1 GCA_900316905.1 uncultured Treponema sp. | reverse complement strand
CCCGCCGCGCTAAGGCAGTCCGCGCTTTGAAGAGGATTTGAAATTTTTGACTTGCCTTCCGCCAGCGCGGAAAGTATCAAGGCTCGGATTGTGTGGCTCTTGGAGCCCGGCACTGTGATGGCGCCCGAGAGTTTATGCGGCGTGGAAATAATGTTCATGGAAATGATTTTAATGAAAAGAAGCCGCGCTTGCAAGACGGGAGGCAGTTGCAAGTCGCGGTCGAAAATCGAGCTTTTTTTCCACATTTCGCAAAACCCATGCTATAATACAACAAGCGAAAAAGATGTCCGGGGCAAGCCCGACAATCTATAAAACTATCGGAGGTTCTTATGAAAAACGCTAGATGGATGCGCTATAAACCACTCCTCAAATTAGTATTAACCGCGGCAATTCTTTTTTTAACAGGCGCGGCGTTTGCGGCGGGCGTTCCGCGTGTAAATAAGACCATGCCCTATGCAAAAGGACTCAACTTATCTGAATGGCTTGAACAAGGCGGATTCGGCAATATACGAAAATGCATTTACGGAAAGCAGGACTTTGAAAATATAAAAGAACTTGGGGTTGAGATTATCCGTGTTCCAATCTGGTTTGAAGAATTCAGTTCGGGAAAGCCGGATTATATTGTGGAAGACTGGCTCTGGGAAAGCATCGACAACGCTGTTTCATGGTGTGAAGAATATCAGATGTACATGATTATTGATTTTCACAATAACTGTTCTGACGGCCATCCCACAAAGCCCGATGTCGAAAAGATGCTTGTTAAGATCTGGAAGCAGATTGCGGAACGCTACAAAGATAAAAGCGATTATGTCTTGTATGAGATTATGAACGAACCTCATCTTTCCAGCGCAAGTCCTGAAGCGGATATAGTTAAATGGGGCAAAGTCCAAGGAAATGTTTTAAAAGAAATCCGCGCTATCGACAAAAAGCATACTGTTATAGTTGGCGGCGAACAGTCAAATAGTCTTGGCGCGATGCTCAAGCTGCCCGACTACAAAGACGATAACATCATTTATAACTTTCATGATTACACGCCGTTTTTATTTACTCATCAGGGCGCGGAATGGTGGAATCCAATGAGCTATTTTAAGCATGTTCCTTTTCCGTATGTAAAAGAAAAAATGCCTCCTGCGCCGAAGAACGCGACTGATGAAGCAAAATGGTTCTATAAAAATTATGAAAAAGACGCATCGGAAAAAAATCTTGTAGCGCCGCTTGATAAGGCTGTTGAATTTGCAAACAAGCGCAATTCCGCCCTTATGTGCAATGAGTATGGCGTTATGATGAACTACGCAGACGAGCAGGAACGCGTAAACTGGTATGCGATGAAAACTAAATGGATGAAAGAGCGCAATATAATAAGGGTAAGCTGGGACTATACAGGCAAATTTGGAATTTTCAATTCTGTTTCCGATACTGGAAACCCAATGAAAAACTTGCCGCAATTCCCGAAAGATCTTAATGAGGATATTTTAAGAGCGATGGAACTGAACCCTGTTAAAAAAGACGTGAAGGTTAAGCAAAAATGGTTCGCTCTTTCAAAGAAGAAAGGCTCCTATGATATTTACACAGATTCGTTTGCAGAGGGCATTGTATTTGAAGGCAGTGTAACTCCATGGGAAACGCCAAGAGTTGATAAGAAAGATTCAAATGGCGGTGAAAAATATATTTGGATTCAGCGGGCGAATAAATACAATATGATGGCATTCGGTTTTGATGAAGCTGTTGATTTTACGGAATTAGTAAATAAAAATGCGGTTCTTGAATTTGAAGTCAGAACAAATCAAAAAGGCCTTGAATTTGAAATTTATTTCAGGGATAAGCTTGCTTCAGAATCAGATGAAAATGGTTTTGAATGGCGGAGCTCAAAATATTTCGGAAGCAAAGATTTTCCGCCAGACGGTAAATGGCATAAAGCAAGCGCGCCTCTAAAAGATTTTAAGCCTACAGGAGCATGGCTGACTTCAAAAGGAGAATGGGTCAACGATAAAGGGCTTTTCAGCTGGAAAAAAGTTGACGCGCTGACATTCAATTTTACAAAAGACATAAAAGACGGCATATCAATCCGTAACATAGCGATTAGATAATCCCATGCCTTGCGGACAAATCGCTTTGTCGTTATACTGTTCCCATGATTAGACTCGCGGCATTTTTGGGGAACATCGGCTCGCAATACGAGCGCAACAGGCACAACACGGCGTGGCAGTTTGCGTCTGCTTTGCCTTTTTATGGGGAACTGAACTGGCAGCAAAAATTTAAGGGCGAATGGGCGGCTCTTTCTTTTGACGATTTTTCGCAAAAGGCGGCGCTCCATTTTCCGCAGCTTTTAAACAAAGAAGGAACTCTTGTCACGCCCAAAAATCCGCCCGACAAGATTTATTTTTTAAAGCCCGGAACTTTTATGAACCTGTCCGGAGAGTCGATTTTGGCCTTGGCTCAATTCTTTAAAATCGAGCCGTCTGAAATTTTGGTCTTGCACGACGAGCTTGAGCTTCCGATTGGAACCTTCAGCTTAAAGTGGTCGGGCGGACTTGCCGGCCACAACGGGCTTCGCTCCACAAAAGAAAATTTGGGCACGGCGGACTTTTGGCGCCTTCGCTTTGGCATTTCAAAGCCGGCCGGCGCCAACATCGCCGACTATGTTTTGAGCGACTTTAAAAGCGACGAGGCTATAACGATGAGCTTGGTTTTCGCCTTGGCCGGCGAGCTTTTTTGCCGCGCCCTTTTGGCCAGCGACCCCCAGCGCCTCCTCCCACAATGGGCAAAAGTAAAGGTTGAATGAAAAAAAGCCGATAATAAAAGCGATGCATTTTAAAAATACGTGATGTCAAGGGGAAATATGAACAATAGCATTCGCACCTTCATTTACAAAATCGGCGACAATCAGGCCGATACAAAAATTAAGTCAATTTTGGGCGAGGGCTGGAAAATCGCCGCCGTCACGCCCAACGGTTCGGTGCGCATCACAACGTTCAGCAAAAGCATTGACGCGGGAATGATGGCAAAGCCTGCGGTCGCTTTTTCCGCTCGCTAGAATCTAGTCCGACAATTACATTTTTATTGAAAATTTTCCCATTGAGGTGTATAATAAAAAAATATGCAGGCAAGCGACGTATTTTTTTTAACGAACAACAATAAAACTCTTTCCAGCGTGTACGAGCAAAATTGCCCTGCCGAGCTTGTCGTTCCGCAGGGAGTTGAAAAGATTGAGCGCCGCGCGATGGCCGACGCTCCCGTAAACCGCTTGGAGCTGCCCGACAGCGTGACGGAAATCGACTACGAGGCCTTTGCCGGCTGCGACGCGCTGCAATCGGTTCGCTTGCCAAAACATCTTGAGCTTGTTGAGCCTGGAATTTTTAGCGGCTGCCTTTCGCTTGAAAAAATCGAAATGTGCGACACAATCAAGGCTCTTTCGGAAAGCATGTTCGAGCGCTGCGCGTCGCTTGTGGAATTTCCTTTTAGAAACGGAATCTTGGAATTGCCGCGAAACGTTTTTTCGGAATGTGTTTCGCTTAAGTCGGCCACGCTTCCGCCCAGCGTCGCGGCCATAAGAAGCGGCGCCTTTGGCTATTGCGAAAATTTGGAAACGGTCGTGCTTCCGGCCGGCCTTAAGTTAATTGAGGACGACGCCTTTAGAAATTGCGTTAAGCTTTCGCACATTCGTTTTGCCGACGACAATCCGGCCTTTTACGTTGACGACGACGGCTGCCTTTTCGCGCGCCGCGACGACGGAAGCCTTGTTTTGATAAAAGTTCCCGCGACGGCGACGCAAGTTACGATTCCGCAAACAGTGGTCAAGTGCCATAGCGAAGCCTTTCAAGGTTGCGACGCTTTGGAAAAAATTTACATTGACTGTCCGCTTGTCGAGCACCCGATTTTTGTCGCGCTAAAAACGGAAGTCGTCGCGGATATCATCGACACCAGTTCCGAAGAATATTTGGCGCAAAAAGAGGCGGAAGAAAAAGCCGAAGAAGCCGCGGTTTCCCAAGAAGAAATTTTTGACGAAGAGGACGGCGGAATAGAAGACAGCATTCTTGACGACGTTGAATCACAGGAAGAAGAAGCGCCGGAAGAAGAAGCTGGGCAAGCCTCAGAGGAGTCTGCCGAAGAAGTCGTTGCCGAAAGCGCGGACGAGTCCCCTGCCGCCGACGAATCCCCGGCTTCCGACGACTTGCTCGCCGACATTCTTGGCCAAAACGTAGGCTCCGGCGACGACGACGTTTCTGAAGACGAAGAGTTGGAAAATGTTCGCATAAAGCCGGAAGAGCTTGACGACGCGGTGGCCCGAGGCGTTCAGGAAGTGGACGAAGCGGCCTTTGCCGCCCGTGTCGCCGACGCGCAGGCCCACGCCCACGACGGAGAGGACGGTGCCGGTCAAGAAGAAGAGGCTCAACCGTCTGAGCCGCAAGAGCCGCGCTTTGTTTACGGAATGGAAAGCGTGTCGGAATCTTTTGAAGTTGTAGACGAGCGCTCCCTTTACCCGGACAGGCCGGAAGACCAGCTTGACGCTCACCAGCCTAACGAGCTTGAAGACATTACGACTTTGGTTGTGGTGACTGAAAAAGTCACGGAGCAAAAAACAGTTTCGCCCGAGGTCAAGGATTTTTGCGTCGAGCTTGCGCGCGCCCACGAGCTAAAAAGAGTTTACTTTTTTGGCGGCCTTGGCTTGGACAACGACGAGTTTTTGTTCGGCTTTGGAAAGTTCGCCATGTACAGGAACGTCGTTTACGCCGCGCTTGCAAGCGACGAAGGCGGCCTAAGCAAGGAAATAAAAAACTTTGGCGAAATCGCCGAATTGCAGTCGCCGGTAACGCCTTTCCAAAACGCGGCCGCCCCCAACGCGCTTGAATTGGAAAAGCCCTTTAAGATTTACATACAGGATTCTTTGGGCGGCGCGGCTGGCGAGCCAACAGTCGCGCCGGCTCCAACAATTGAGACCGAGCCAACAGTTGAAGAGCCGACGGTCGCGGACGAGCCGAACGTTGAAGAGCCAACGGTTGATTTTTCGCAAGCCCAAGAAACGGCCGCGCCTGAAGTTGAAGCCGAGCCGACAGTCGCCGACGAGCCAACCGTCGAGGCCGGCCCGCGCGTGATTCCCGGCCAAGGCTTGATGGAAAAAGCCCTTTGGATTTTGAACAACGATTGATGTTGTAAAGACAAAAAATCCCGCCTGGAGCGGGATTTTTTTTGCGCTAAACTTTTTCAGGCCTGCCGCTATAAGTTGGCCTGGACCGCGCGGCCTTTGATAAAGGCGTTGAAAAGGTTTGACACGTATTCAACAAGCGAGCCGTAGCTCTTTTTTACCTTGTCCTTTTTGCCTATCATTTTTGCCAAGTCGCTTCTTGTAAACTCTGAGCGCTTGTTTCCGCTGGAGTAGGCGACGGCCAAAACTTTTTCCTGCGAATTGTCAACGGCCTCTTGGGCGCGCTTTTGGATTTCTTCCTTGTCGTGTTTTTTAAGCACGCTGTTGTTGGCGATTTCGTAAACGACGGCGTTAAGGTCTTGCGGAAGCAAGTCCATTTTGGCCGCGCGGATAAAGACCGCCTCGGGCTTTTCGTTTTTAAGGGCGGCGGCCACTTCTTCCTTGCTCATGTCGTAGCGCAAGAGCGCGGCCTTGGAGCCAATCGCAAGAACGCTGTAAAAGCTTTCGATCGCCTGCGGAGAGTCGTCGATGAAAATCGCCACGCTCTTGGGCGTTTTTCCTCCGACGCGCAAAACGTTTGAAGTCTTAAAAACATCCCAGCGCATGTCGTTGTATGAGATTTTCTTGTCGCCGCCCAAAATCATGGCGGGCTTTTTGGCGAACTTCTGGAAGTTTGTCGCCAAAATTTCGGGGAGCGAATAAATTGTCTTAAAAAGATTCTTTTTTGCCATTTTATTTTCCTCTATTTATTAGACAACTTAAGGGTGAATTTGTTGCGCCGCGTTAAAAAGTTTTTGGCAAAAAAAAGCCCGCGCCGTGCGCGGGGTGTTCCGCCCCATTTTTTAGGGCGGGATTTTAGGCTTTGAGGGCCTTTTTAGGCTAGAGACGCTGCCAGTCGTGGTCTTTGGCGTTCTTTCCCATGACGGCCACAATTTTGCTTCCGTCGCGCAGCTCCGACACAGGAACTGTGGCGCTTTCAAAAGTCTTTCCGTCAACTTCGATTGAAACGATTCCCTTGCAAACATGCTCCGGGTTCTTGACCTCAATGCTAAGGTTCATTCCGCGCCAGCGGCGTTCCACCTTAAAGCCGTCCCATTTTGCCGGAACGCAGGGGTCAAGCAAAAGCGCGTCGTATTGCGGACGAATTCCCAAAATGTATTGGGTAATCGAGTAGTAGTTCCAAGTGGCGGCTCCGCTAAGCCAAGAGACGCGCGTGTTTCCGGCGCGGGGCGAGAATGTGGAGTAGGTTGTTTGACCTACCGCGTAAGGCTCGCTCTGGCGGATTTCGGCCTTGTCGTTGTAGGCCGGCGGAATCGAAGCCTTGCTGTATTCAAAGGCCTGGTCGCCGTTGCCCATCAAGGTTTCGGCGATTACGCCCCAGCCCTGGGTGTGGTTGAAGATTCCGGCGTTTTCTTTTATTCCTGCGTTGTAGACAACCGATGTCATTATTTGGCGCGGGGCTTTAACGAAGGGCGGCGCGCAAAGCATAAGGCCGTAAGGAGTGGCAAGCTTTTCCTTTACTGTCTTCATGCATTCGCGGGCCTGTTCTTCCGTCGCGGCGCCGCTCATTACCGCCCAAACTTGCGTGTTAAAGTAAACTTGGCCTTCTTCCATTGTGTGTGTTCCGTAAACAGTTCCGTCTTCGGCGATGGCCCAAATGAACCATTTTCCGTCCCAGCATTTTTTCTGGATGTTCTTGTCCAAAGTCTCGCGCTCTTTAAGCGCCCAGTCGCTTTCTTCTTTCTTTCCAAGGCGGCGGGCGATGTCGGCGTATGTCGTAAGGCCAAGGCGCAGCTGGAAGGCGACGAACAAAGACTCGCCCTTGTAGCCCAGCTTAAGGCAGTCGTTCCAGTCGGCGAGCAAGCCGCAGGGAAGGCCGTCGGCGCCCATTCGCTCAAGGTTGAACAAAAGCGCCTGCTTTAGGTGCTCGAATACCGTCGCCTCGCCGCCGTCAGCGTAAGGAACGACCTTCTTGTAAAAGTCAAAGTCGCCTGTTTCGGCAACATAGCAGGGAATCGAGTTGAAGAACCACTGGCAGTCGTCGCTGCGGAACTCTTCCGGCTTGGGCGCCTTTTCATGTCCTGCGTTGAAGTCCTTAGAGATTACCGGAATCGCGCCGCCGTTTTGGCACTGGCCGCTAATCATGCGGACAAGGCGCGCTTCGGCTTCTTGCGGAATCGCGGCTGCGACGCCTAGAATGTCTTGGACGCTGTCGCGGTAGCCCAAGCCGTCGCGCTCTCCGTTGTAAACCAAGCTGGCGGCGCGGCTCCAGGCGAATGTGATGAGGCAGTTGTAGAGGCCCCAAACGTTTACCGTGTGGTTTATGTCTTCGTCGGGAGTCATGGCCTTAAAGCTTCCAAGCTTGGCGTGCCAATTCTTTTTAAGCTTTTCAAATTCTTGGTCGGCGCGCTCGGCGTTTCCAAATTCTTGGGCTGTCTTTTTTCCTGTAGTCCAAGCGTCGCCGATTCCAAAGAGGACGATGATTTCCTTTGTCTCGCCGGCGGCAAGCTCAAGGTCGCTTTGGAATGAGCCGCAAAAGTTGTCTCCGTAAGCGTTGGAGCCGGAACATTTTCCGGCGATGACTGCGGCCGGCTCCTTGTAGCTTCCGTAAGTTCCCAAAAAGGCTTCTCGGCTTGTGTCAAAGCCCGACACCTTGGCGCCGCAAAGAGCCATCCAAGAGTGCTGCCATGACCTTCCCACCTCTTCGTCGGGGAACTGCTTGTACAAGTTGTCGTGGATCGCGAAGCGCAAGAGGTTGTCCTTTTGTTCACCCTTGCAAATAAAGATGGAATACTGCAAGTTGACTTGGTCCTGCGTTGTGTTCCACTGGTTTGACGGCTCGCAGTAAGTGAAGGCGGAAATTTTTCTTGCCTTGCTTGAATCGTTTGTGACCTTAAGGCGCCAGTATTCAAATGTTTGTCCAAGCGGAACGTAGTAAAGCGCCTCTGTCTTTATTCCGGAATATTCCGAAGTGATTTTTGTGTAGGCCGTTCCGTGGCGACATTCAGTCTTGTATTGGTCAAGCGGCTTTCCGCAGGGCTGCCAGCTGGCAGACCAGTAGTCGCCGGATTCTTGGTCGCGAAGGTAAAAGTAGCGGCCGGGAGCGTCCATCGGAACGGAGTTGAACCTAAGGCGCATGAAGCGGCCTTGCGCGCCCGACTTGTAAAAGCCGTAGCCGCCCGCGTTGTTTGTAATTACGGCTCCGTATTCGGTTGAGCCAAGGTAGTTGCTCCAAGAGCTTGGCGTGTCCGGGCGTGTGATTACATATTCCTTTTGCTCGTCGTCAAAATATCCGTAGGTCATAAAAAACTCCTATAAAGACCAAGAATCGTATCTGGCTAGTTTACCGCAAAGGGAAAATAAATTCTAGCGCTCCTCTTTTTGAACGCGTTTTTTGGATTGCCAGCGGGCGGCTACATTCCGGTCGGGAAGTCCAGAAAAAGACCTTGGATTCCCTTTTCTTCCTTTAATTTTTTCATCACTAGCTGAACGCCTACAGTCTCGGTGTTGTAGTGGCCGCCGGCGATGACGTTGATTCCTTCTTCCTTGATGTAGTTCCAGTCCGTGTGTCCGATTTCGCCGGTGATGTAAGCGTCAAGGCCTTCTTTCCATGCCGCCCAGTGGTCGCTTCCGCCGCCGCCTGAAACAATTCCGACTGTTTGAATTTTCTTTTTTCCAAAAGGAAGAAGTTGGTTGGGCCTGGCTCCGTTCAGCGCCGCTTTGGAAAGTTCCTCTATAGACATAGCCTTTGGAAGACGGCCCTTTACGCCCAGCGTCATTCCGCGCCAAGAGCAAAAGTCCTTGCAGGCCTTTAGGCCAAGCCTTTTTGCCATGCCCCAATTGTTTCCGGCTTCTTTGTTTGCGTCCAGCGGAATGTGGTAGCCGATGAGCGCCATGTCGTTTTTGATGAAAGTCGCGACCCTTTGGTAGTGGAGGTCTGTCATAATCTCGCAGTTGTCCCAGTAAAGTCCGTGGTGGACGAACAAAACGTCGCAGCCTTGTCGGGCGGCTTCTTGCGCGGTGTCAAGGCTGGCGTCAACGGCAAAGGCCACCTTTTTTATCTTCTTTTTGTCGGGGGCGGAATTTTGGATTTGGATTCCGTTCCTGCTGGGATCCGCACAAAAGTTTTCTTTTTTTAGGAATGAGTTGAAATAAGCGTCAAGTTCGTAAAGGGTCATGTCGGTTCTCCTGTTCAGTTCCAAGTTTACGGCCTGCAATCAATCGCCGCGGGAGGAAAGTTTCTTTATTGTTTGCGTGGCGCACCAGCTTGGCTCAAACGAAGTCTTGTCGCGCTTGATTCCAAAAAACAGCCATGAAAAAATCGGGTTTGTTTGCGCCACAAAGCCGTAGCCCGGCGTTGTGTATTCAGGTATGTCCTTCAAGTTTAAAAAGCGGGCGGCGGCAAAAATCGTCTCCAACTTTTGCGTCGGCAAAAAGGAGCTTGAGTCGCCCACGACAAAAATTTTTTTGCCTGGATAGCGTTCGCGGGCGATTTGTTCCAACGCGCGGTAGGAATATTCGTATATTTCATGGAAGGCGCGCGCCCTTGATTCCGGAAATTTTTGTTCCTTCACGGCTTTCTTTCCGCCGCTGGAATAAGCGCTCCAAATCAACGAAGCCCTTCTGAACGACTTTGTGTTGCTAAAATCTTCGGGGCTTTTAAAGTTCAAGTTGTAGAGGTCTGCGGCCAAAACAGTCCAGCCTTTTCGCGCCAGCAAAATAAAGTAAGGCTCGTAGGCCAAGGCTTCCGCCAAAACGTCCGGCGTAAAAACGATGACAGCGTCTTTTTGATTTTCCTTGTTTTTGTTGCTGAAGGTGTAAAGCGTCAAGTTCCTTTTGTCAGTCGCCTCGCGCGCTTTTTTTAGCGGAAAATTATCCTGCGAAAGCGGGCATGAAAAATACTCGCGCTCGACTTGAACGTTGAAAAGCCGTGTCTGCAAGCGGACCGGCCGCGCTTGTATTTCTACCGCGATGAAAAAAACGCTTGCGGCAAGCAGAAGCAGGGAGGTGACGAAAAATTTTATGCTGTAGGAATCGACAAAAAGCCGCTGCGAAAAGCGCACAAGGCTGCGATAGTTGACTATGACGCAAATAAATGACAGCGCCAAAATCGCCACGCCCGACACTCTGAGTCCCCATGCCAAGGTTTCAAAAATCATGGTCACAAAAGCCGTCGCGCCCAAAAGGCTCAGCGCGTCCAGTCTTGTGCGGCGGGTCCAAAAGACGCGCGCGTTCAGGACAAGAAGCATTCCCAGCGCGAGAATTTCTCCAATCCACGGAGTAAGAATTTCCATAACGGCATTGTATCACATTTTGCGCGCTTTTGCTAGTTGTAATATTTACGCGTCCGCTCGCGCGAATTATGCCATATTTTTAAATCAGTCTATCACGCTTTGATATACTGGCGCGCTATTATATATTCGGAAAACGGAGGCTGTTATGGATAAGATTAGGTGGAGCGTTTCAAAGGCTATGTCTTGCGTGTTTGACGCGTTGAAAAAATCCAAGTTGCGGGTAAAGAAAACTAAGGCTTATTCAAGCGCGATTTCCCGCCTTTGCAAGTTATATGGCCTAAGTCAGACCCAAGTGTGGATTTTGTGCATGGTTTGCGACCGTTATGTGTCACGAGACGACAGCTTTATAATGAGCAATTTTTCGGACGTCCTTGAAGTTTCGGCAATGTCGATTATGACATGGAAAAAGGAAGTTGAGCTTTTGATAGAAAAAGGCTTTTTTGAATGGAACAGGAGGGACAACGATTTTCAGCCTGCAAACGATTATATGGCCTCTCTGTATGAAAACACAGGCTTTGCCGCAAAGGAAAGGCGCGAAGTTGATGAGATGGATTTTTTGACCTGCTTTGCCGAACGCTATGAATCAAGGCGTGGCGAAGACATAAGCGCGTGGAAAATTCAAAGGGAACTTTCCAAATACGAAGACGAGCACCAAAAACTTAAAATGATTCAACGGGTCCGCGGCGAGATTGAAGAGCGCAACAGCCGTTTTTTTCTCTATGATGTGGCGCATGATGTTATGAAAGGCGGAAATTCAAACTTAAACTCTACAATTTGCGACTTGTACGACGGTTCCGAGCGCTATTCAGTGGCAAGCAGGATGATGGACGAAAGCCACGTTCTTTTTAAGAAGGGCTTGTTGGAATTTACAAAAAAAGGAAACTTGACCGACGCGTACATCACCCTTACAGACAAGGCAAAAAAACTTGTTTTTGCCGACAAGGCCTTCTTGTTTGAGGACGTTCTGGACGATAAGCTTTTGATAAAGGCGGAGACAATCAAGGAAAAGAGGCTTTTTTACAGCCAGCAAAACCAAAAGGAAATCGACCGGCTAAAGAACGCCTTGCAGGACGAAACGTTGACAAAAATCCAAGAGCGCCTAGGCGAGCAAGGGCTTCCGACCGGCGTGGCGGTTCTTCTTTACGGAGCGCCGGGAACCGGAAAGACAGAGTCGGTTTTGCAAATCGCGCGCGAGACTGGCCGTCATGTCGTTCACGTTGACATAAGCGAGACAAAAAGCGCATGGTTTGGCGAAAGCGAAAAGCAAGTGAAGAAAATTTTCACCAGCTACAAGAACGCTTGCGTGGCTTGCAAAAAGAAAGGCGAAAAGATTCCGATTCTTTTGTTCAACGAAGCCGACGCGATAATCTCAAAGCGCAAGGACAGCAACGCGGGCAATTGCGCCCAAACCGAGAACGCGATTCAAAACATCATCTTGGAGGAGTTGGAAAACCTTAAGGGCATTTTTATCGCCACGACAAACCTTGCCGGCAACATGGACGGAGCCTTTGAGCGCCGCTTTTTGTTCAAGGTGAAATTTGAAAACCCTTCAATCGAATCAAAGGCTTGCATTTGGAAAGACAAGCTTTCTTGGCTGGACGAAAGCCAGGCCAAAATCTTTGCCTCTGACTACGATTTTTCTGGCGGCCAAATAGACAACATCGTCCGCAAAATCGCCATGAACGAAGTGATTTTAGGCGAGCGGCCAGCCATGTCTGAAATCCACGAAATGTGCAAGAGCGAAAAGATTGAGGCGGAAAGCGCCGGCCGCAAAATCGGCTTTGGGGCGTGAGGGGGAGCGCAAAGCGGCGCAAGGGGCGAGGGGCGCGGAGAATGAAAGTGCGAGCGCGCTTGCATCTGCCGCGCTTCCAACGCGCCGCGGAATAGGTGTAAACGTTGTCTATTGGCATAAGGTTCCTCCTGGTGTTTTTTTTTGCGCTCTTAAATATTAACATGATATGTCTATCATATAGTGATAATGTTGGTTCAAAAAATTTAATTTTTTTATTCATTATATCATCAAATTATAGCCCTGCGCGCTATAATTCATCATAAATTTCCGTGGAGGCATATATGACAGGAGCGATTATTGGAGACATTGTTGGCTCGCGTTTTGAGTACCATAATATTCACACAAAGAAATTTTGCCTTTTGGCGCCAGCTTGCCATATTACGGATGACAGCGTTCTTACTATGGCGGTGGCGAAGGCGCTTGTTACAAGCAAGCCGGACTTTTCTGATTTGGCGGACAAGACGGTTTCTTGCCTGCGTGAATTTGGAAGGCGAAAATTTGCGGCTTACGGCAAGATGTTTTATAACTGGCTTTATTCCGAAAAGCCTGAGCCTTACAAAAGTTTTGGAAACGGAGCCGGAATGCGGGTGAGTCCTGTTGGCTTTTTTTGCCCGCGATTTGCAAGAGTGCAAAGTTCTTGCGCGTGTTGTAACGGCTGTGACCCACAACTATCCGGAGGGAATTAAAGGCGGGGAGGCGGTTGCCGTTTGCGTGTTCTTGGCAAGAACAGGAAAATCAAAAGACGAAATCCGCGATTTTGTGAATCAAAATTATTACAAGCTGGACTTTACGCTTGACGATTTGCGCGGCGCGTACCAGTGGTCTTCAACTTGCCAGGGCTCGATTCCGCAAGCGATAGAATGTTTTTTGGAATCCACTTCGTTCATCGACACCATTCGGAACGTAATCAGCATTGGCGGTGACAGCGACACCATAGCCGCCATGACAGGCGCGATCGCCGAGGCCTTTTATGGAATTCCAAGGTATTTGCGTGTTGTCGCAAGACTGTACTGCCCACGCCGCATGTTCAAGTATGTGAAAATGATATATAAACGATACGGCAATAATGATACTCTGACTGCCAAATAGCAAGAATTGTTGTCAAAATTTAAAAAAGCGCGCTATAATGTAGATGTTGGAGGTCTAAAATGAGCGAAAACAGATTGAACAACACGATTTACCTTATGTATCTTGTGACAGAAAACTACAAAAAGTCTCATTCCTTGACCACCGAGCAATTTTTGGAATTGGACAATAAATACCATATCATTAATTTTGTAGGCGAATGTCCGGACATATTTGATTCAATGACCGGCGAAGAAATGGTTGAGGAAATAAACCAGTATGTGCAAGCAAGCTGACTTGATTCTTTATCACGGAACCGCGGAAAAATTTGAGAGGATAGACGTTCAAAAAGGCTGGTGAGGAATCTTATGTGTCGGGAAAAGGGCGGGCTTCCGCATGATTATGACGTGGTTGTGGGGCCGACGGCTGATGACAACACAATGGTTTGCTTGAATTCTTATTGGCGGGGCTTTTATGGAGATGTCGGTTCCGAAGAAGCCAAGGAAAGGTTGCTTGGATATTTGGAGCCGGAAAACCTTGGAGTTCAGTATTTTATTGGAAAGCAAGACGTCGCGGACAAATTGATAAAAAGCATAAAGGAAATTTCTTGGAATTAATATGGACGAAAAAAAAATAGAGCACCTAAAAGGCCTTGCGGTCATTGCGGCCACAAAACGCCTTATGCAAAAATACAATTTGTCTCATGAAGATGCTTACAAGAAATTACTCGAATCTGCAATTTACACGGTTCTAAACAACAGCGATTCAAATCTATTCTTGGAAAATGACAAGTACTTGAACACCGCGCTTGACCTTGAATTTACAGCTGGCAAAGACGCGATGTATCAGTTCATTCAGCAGAATTAAAAAACAAAATTAGGAGGAATAATTATGCCAATGATTGAAGCCAAGGTGACCATGGAGCTGCCTGCGGAAAAGAGAGACGTTCTCAAAGCCGAGTTTGGAAAGGCCGTCAGCGTGATTGGAAAGCCTGAGTCTTATCTGATGGTCAATCTTGTGGACAAGCAGGATTTGTATTTTGCCGGAAGCAAGCTTGACAAGGGCGCTTATGTCGAAGTGAAAATCTTTGGAAGCGTGGATTCCGCCTCAAGCGACAAAATGACCGCGCGGCTCTGCGAGATTCTGCAAAAGGAACTTGGAATTCCCGGAAACGCCGTTTATGTCTCATATTGGGGCACAAGCAACTGGGGCTGGAACGGCGGAAATTTTTAGGCCGTTGCCCCTCCTTCTGTCCTTAAGCCTATGCTTTCGCCTTGCCTGAATAATAGTCCAAGACGGAGCGGGCAAAGCGGTAGGCGTTCTTTATGTCGGGCATTTGCTCAAAGTAATCCTTTCTGTAGACCATGCGGCCGTCAAAAAATTCTTTGACTTCCTTTAGCGTAAGCTCCTTTACTTGCGGAGAGGTGACAAGTTTTGTGTAAATTGAAAGCATTACGACAAAGTCGTTTAATAGCGGAACTTTCATTAAAGAGGAAACTGTTCCTGGGTTTCCGCCGACTTTGGCCTCCAAAAGCTCAAAACTTGCCTCAGCGTCGTTCTTGAAATTTTGGACGGGCTTAAAGGAGCAAAGCATGCAAACGTTGTGGGCGCAGGCGTTCCTGATTCTGCGGATGGAGTCAAAGCGCTTTGTGTATTCCGACTCGCTCCTAAAAAATTTGTAGTAAAAAGCAAAAAAGCTTGTAAAGTCGTAAAAGGTTATCATCTCCACAAAATTCCAAACGGCTGGAGCGGCCAAGTATCTTTCAAAATCGTTTCCGCTGTAGCCGGCAAGCCACGAGCCTTTTTGCAATTCGTCCTTGACCCTCTTTTCCTTGGCAAGGAATTCTTGGACAACCTCGTATCCGTCGTCGGCGGGATTGTTTTGGCAATCGTTTACAAGCTTTACCTTAAGGTAGTGCTCCAAGTCAATCGTCATTTTTAACAGAATCTTTCGCAGGAACATGTCGATTGTGGAAAGTTCCACCAAGTGCCCAAAGTCAAGGCCTAAGTACTTTCCGCTTTTTGTCCGCTCGCTGCAAGTGGAGCAGTATTGCTTTAGGCGGAAAAAATAGTTGTGCTTTTGCAAAAAGTTTTTGGCCTTTTCTTCGTCCATAAGCTTGAACGTTATTCCCAAGTCGTTCTTGCAGTATTCAATAACTTGCGCGACTGTGAGTTTTGGCGATTTTTGACTTTCTTCTTTCTTGGACATTTTTATGCTCCTGCATCCATTGTACCACACTTTGTCACTATATGATAGTCCGATCCTGTAAAATTGGCGCTAGAAAAAGCGCCCTAAATGCGCTAAAATAGGAGACAAGTATGGCAGACTACCACAAATTTGACCCCGCGCCAGAAGGAACGCCCGTAGCGGGCTTTGTTCACTTGCACGTTCACTCAGACTATTCGCTTTTGGACTCTTGCGCCACTTTGGACAAGCTGGTCGCCAAGGCCAAGCGCCTAAACATGCCAGCGCTCGCGCTGACCGACCACGGAAACATGTTCGGCGCGCTAAACTTTGAAAAGCTCTGCCATGTCAACGGAATCAACCCGATTGTCGGCGAAGAATTTTACGTGGCCTACGGTAGCCATACGGAAAAGAATGACGTTCCTTTTGCCAAGGCTGGCGGCCATAAGGCGCATTACTTTCACTTGATTCTTTTGTGCGAAAACCAAACCGGCTACGAAAACATGTCCTGGCTTTCAAGCCGCGCCTTTTGCGACGAAAACGCCTTGTATCACGGAAAGCCCCGCATCGACTTTGAGATGCTAAAGGAACGGCACGAAGGCCTCATTTGCCTTTCGGCCTGCATTCAGGGCGAGATTCCCCAGTACCTTCTCGCCGGCCGGACGGAAGAGGCCTACAAGATCGCTCGCGAGTACAAGGAGCTTTTTGGCCCCGACCATTTTTACATCGAATTGCAGGACCACGGAATCCCCGAGCAAAAAATCGTCGCCGAGCGCTTGATAAAAATGGCGCGCGACTTGGACATACCGATGGTCGTCACCAACGACATTCACTATGTGGAAAAGGAAGACGCGGAGGCGCAAGACGCGCTTCGCTGCATCGGCTTTAAGAATTTGCTCAACGAGCCCCACCAAAAGATGGGCGGCGACATGGACTTGGACAACTGGTACTTCAAGACCGAGCAGGAAATGCGCCTGCTCTTTCCCGAGCTTCCTGAAGCCTACGACAACACAATCAAGATTGCCAACATGTGCAACCTTACGATAAAGCAATACTCGACGCCGGAACTAAAGGAATGTCTTCCGCGCTTTGAGCTTCCGGCGGAATTCCGCACGCACGGCGAAGACTACCAGAGCGACCAAAACGACTACGTTAAATACTTGGTGGAAGAGGGCCTTAAAAAGCGCTACAAGGAAATCACTCCCGAAATCCGCGAGCGCGCCGACTACGAGATGAACACGATTTTCACGATGGGCTTTTCGGGCTACTTTTTGATTGTATGGGAATTCATTCACTGGGCCAAGTCGCTTACGGACACCGTTCACAATTGCCCCAAGCATTACATACCAATCGGTCCCGGCCGCGGATCCGGCGCGGGAAGCCTTGTCGCCTACTGCATGGAAATCACCGACTTGGATCCTTTCCGCTACGGTCTGATTTTCGAGCGCTTCCTAAACCCCGAGCGCGTTTCAATGCCTGACTTTGACGTTGACATGGACTTCGACTTTAGGCAGGAAATAATCCAGCACACGCGCGACCTTTACGGCGACGAATGTGTTGGCCACATCGTTACCTTTGGAACGTTAAAGCCCAAAAACTGCATCGCCGACGTCGGCCGCATTTTGAACATTCCGTTAAGCGAAGTGAACATGCTCAAAAAATGCATTCCCGACGACGACCTAAAAATAAAGCTAAAGGACGCGCTTTCCGAACCGACCGAAAAGCATCCAAAGGGCGGCGGCCTTATCCCTTACAAGGACGACCCGCGCTACACAAAGCTTTTTGAGCTGGCCCTAAAATTGGAGGGCGTAAAGCGCAACACCGGCCTTCACGCTTCGGGAATGGTAATCGGCCTTACGCCGCTTCCAGATTGGGCGCCCGTCTTCAAGGACCCCAAGACCGGCGAAGTGGGCGTTCAATACACGATGGACATCATCGAGCCGTGCGGCCTTGTAAAGTTTGACTACCTTGGACTAAAGACTCTTTCGCTGATTCGCTACGCGGAACAAATTGTCAACAAGCACAGAAAGCCGGGCGAGCCGGAATTTAAAACCGAAAACGTTTCCGAATCCGACGAGGAAACTTTTAAAATGCTTTCCAAAGGCGACAGCGTGGCGATTTTCCAGTTTGAGTCGGCGGGCATGCAAAAAATCCTCAAGCAGTTCCAGCCCGAAAAGCTTGAAGACCTTGTAGCCTTAAACGCGCTTTACCGCCCGGGTCCTATGGACTACATTCCAAAATATATGGAAGGAAAGTGGCACCCGGAGACAATCAAATACCCGGACCCGTCGCTTGAAGGCTTGCTAAAAGAGACTTACGGCGTAATGGTTTACCAAGAGCAGGTTATGAAAGTCGCGCAAATCATCGCGGGCTTTAGCCTTGGCGGAGCGGACATGCTGCGCCGCGCGATGGGTAAGAAAAAAATCGACGTCTTGATGGGAAAGAAAAAAGAGTTTGAAGAAGGCGCGATGAAGCTTGGCCACACAAAAGAGCACGCCGACGAAATCTTTGACATAATGGTTCCCTTTGCCGGCTACGGCTTTAACAAATCGCACGCGGCGGCCTATTCCGTCTTGGCCTACCGAACCGCCTGGCTTAAGTGCCACAAGCCCGCTGAGTTCATGGCGGCAAACCTTACCAACGAAATCACTTCAACCGACACGCTGCCGGTTTACATTCAGGAAGCGCGGCGCATGGGAATCCCGGTCGATTCGCCGGACGTGAACCGTTCCGACATTGTCTTTGACGTTGTCGACGGCCACATCGTTTTTGGCCTTAAGGGAATCAAGGGCGTTGGCGAAAGCGCCGCGCAAAACGTTGTGGACGAAAGAAACGCCAACGGCCAGTACAAGGACTTTTTGGATTTCTTGGAGCGCGTCGATTTAAAGACTGTCAACAAGCGCGCTCTTGAAGCCTTGATAAAGACCGGCGCCTTTGACAACCTTGACAAAAACCGGCCCACGCTGATGCAAAACATGGAGCGCGCGGTCTCTTATGTCGAGCAAATGAAAAAGAGCAAGGAAGAAGGCGCGTCGCTTTTTGAGATGGCCGGCGAAAAAGAATTCAGCGACTTTGTCTACGAGGAAGTGGAAGACCTTCCAAAGATGGAAAAGCTCAACCAAGAAAAGGAATTCATCGGCATTTATGTTTCTGGCCACCCGCTGGACGACTACCGGCAAATCATCGAAAATTGCGCCACTTTGACAAGCCAAAACTTGGAGCGCGAGGTCAAGAACGCCCAAGCTTTGGCAGCCACCGTTCCTGAAGGCGAAAGGTGGAAAAGAAACAACAACGGCAAGTCTTTGGTTGCCGTCGGAATGATTGGCGAGCTTAGGCAAATACGGACAAAGAGCGACAAGGACATGGCTTTCGCTAAGCTTCAAGACTTGACCGGCTTCCTTGACATCACGATGCTGCCAAAGCCTTGGGAAATTTTGCGGACCCAAATCGCTGACGGAAAAGTCGTGGCGCTAAAGGGCAGGGTTGACGTGAGCCGCGAAACTCCGTCATTCTTGGTTGACGAGCTTGTGGACATGAATTCCTTAAAGGAAAGGTCCATCCAGCAAATTCACATTTCGCTTCAAGCGGGAACCATTTCGGAAATTCAAATGCAAGAGCTGCGAGACTTCCTGCTTTCAAGGCAGGGAAACTGTTCCTTGTTCTTCCATTTGGACACAAACCAAGGCCCTTATATCGTCCAAGCCAACTCGCAGGCGCGCGTTCCTTGCGACGACGAATTCTTAAGGGAGCTTGAAGCGCAAAATTGCGTTCAGGAAGTATGGACGACGTGAGGTTTTTATGATTTATGCGTTTAGACTTTTGTCGGCCGCGTTTTCAATTTATTCTTTGATGTGCGCGGCCAGAATAGTTTTGACTTGGATTCCCGGCGCGGCGGAAAGCGGCGTGGGCCGTTTTTTGGCCGCCGTGTGCGACCCCTTTTTGAATTTCTTCCGCGTGGGCTGGCTTAGGTTTGGCGCCATGGATTTTTCTCCGCTTTTGGCGCTTTCAGTTCTTTCGGTCGGAACTTACGTCATGCAAAATTTAAGCAAGGGCGGCCGCGTTACGCTTGGCTCCTTGCTGGCGCTTTTGATTCAAGTGTCGTGGTCCATCGCGTCCGCGATCTTGCTTTTTTTCATAATTTTATTGGTCGTCCGGCTAATCGTGTATTTGACAGGCGGCGACAGGTCTTCGCAGCTTTGGGCGCAAATCGACGCCAGCCTGAATCCTTTTGTTTATTCAATCACTAAATTTTTTTCAGGCGGCCGCCCTGTGGTTTACAAAAACGCGCTGATTTTGTCAATCGTAATGATTTTGCTTTTGCGCGTCTTTGGCCAATTTGTCGTCAACGGCTTGACAAGCCTTTGCTCGTTGATTCCTTTTTAGGCTGAATTT
>ONET01000065.1 GCA_900316905.1 uncultured Treponema sp. | reverse complement strand
CAGCATGAACGGCGCTCAAAAAATTTTGTCAAAACTTTGTCGTAGATGAAAAAATCTTTTTCCTGCCTAACTTTCAGCGCGGCAATCAAGTCGTAAACAGAACGCGCCGCCGCGGCAAGCAAGGCCGGCGGAAATTTTTCGGATGGAAGGATTGCCGGGTCAAGCCCGCCGCTTGCCGCCAAAACCCAAAAATTGTTTGTCCACGGAAGCGGCGGCGCGACAATCACGTTCCTCACCGCCGAATAGTCAACGCCGGCAAAGGGCTTGTAAACGCTCGCGCTATTCGCGTCCAACAAAAGCGCGGCTTCCATCGCGGCCCTTTTGCTGGAAAACAAAAATATTTTCCGCTCGCTTTTTAAAAGTTCCGAAAGCGCTTTTTGAAGGCGCGGAAAGTGGGCGGTCTCAAAGGAGCCGGCCAAGCCCTTGCTCAAAACGTTTTTAAAGACAGTGTAGGCCGAAGAGTCCCAGCCCAAAATCGCCCGGCCGCCTTCTTGGTTCAAGTCCGTAAGGCGGACGTTTTTTTGCGTGTACAAAAAGGGGCCTCTCGCCCTAGTGATTATTCCGTAGCGTTTTTTTATTTCTGAATAAAAGCGTTCAATTTTCATCGGCCTTAACTATCTCTTTCTTCCATTATAACGAAGGCGGCCTGGGTTGTAAACAAGCGCGACTTGTCAAGCCCGGGTTGGTCGGCCAGCGCGGCGGCCTCGCGCCTAAAGGAGCCGAAGCGCGCATCGCAAGCCGTGCAGTTTTTCGCCGCCACGATGTTTTCCTCCAAAACGCCCGCTCCAAGCAAGACGTTTATGTTTGCGCGCAAAAGCGAAAGCCTGTAGAGGCCGCCGCGCGAGTTTTGGTCTTGAACGCGATTTTGTTCATGGCCCAAAAGTCCCGGGCCGCGCGCGTTTTGGGCTTGCGAAGCCTCTTGGACGGTGTCGCTTCCAAAATTGTCAGCAAAGTATTTGGCGCGCTCCTTGTCGACCAAGTAGCAGCAGTCGTGGATGTGGGGACCGATCGCGGCCAAAATGTCGCGCGGGTCCGAGCCGTATTTTTCCTTCATCATCAAGACGACTTGGGCCGCGATTCCGGTTCCCTTCCAGCCCGAATGCGCCGCGCCAAAGGCACCGGTCGCCGAGTCGTAAAAATAAAGGGGAACGCAGTCGGCCGCCGTCACGACAGGAACGAGCGACGGGTTTTGCGTGACAATTCCGTCGCCCTGCTTGTTAAGGGTGTCGAAAGCCTCGCGCGCCTCGTAAACTATTTTTGAATGAATCAACTCAAGCGGAACGGCTTGCTTTTGGCCGCCCTTTTCCGCTCCGCCAAAGAGAGCGCAAAGCTCGGAAAGAAAGCGCTCGCGGTTGGGATTTTTTTCGTTCCACCTAAAGCGCATGGAGCCGGCGGCCTTCATCGTCATGCCCCAAAGGGGCCGCGCGGTTTTTGGGCTTGCAAGGCGCTTTTGGCTTTTTGCGGCTTCTTGGCTTTCGGAAACTTTTGGAGCGCGGCCTTCAAAGGGAACGCCGTTTTTGTAAAAGGGAAAAAGCCGATAGCGCGGCCCTTCTTGGGCTTTCCGGCAATTTTCGGAGCGCTCGTCTTGGCCGCCAACAAAGTCCACGAAATTCATTTTGTTCCGGCCGGAGGAATGTCGATTTGCTCAAGCTCTTTAAGGACGTCGAGCGCGGCGGCGAAAACTTTTTGGCTTTGCATGAGGCTTGCCCTAAAGTTTGCGTTTTGCCCGCCCTGGATTGACGCCAAGTTTTGGATTCCGTCGTAGCGGGTGTCTTTTTTTTCGGCGAAGATTCCGTTTAAAATGTTCAGTATGGAGCGGGAACAATTGCAAAAAGCGTTTTTGCTGGCTTTTACAAAGGCTTCTTTTTCTATGATGATTGTGTCGATTTTTGACTGCGCGGCCAAGCTGCGCAAGTGTTCGCTCGCCAGCTTTTCAAAAATCATTCCCGTTTGGCCTGTCTTGGCAAGATCTTCCGACAAATTATAAACTGAAGAAGAAATTTGAGAAAGCTCGTTGAGCGTGTTGGCGAACTCGGCTCGGTTCTCCTTGTTGACAAACTGGCCTTCAAGCAAAAGAATTTTCAGAGGCTCCAAAACTTCATCCTGCTTTTTGGACACAAACCAATTCAAGAAGCCTGCCGTGTTCTCAAAGTGAAAGGTCACGCCGCCCCAAATGTCGGCCCAAGGCCTGTCGGGCAAAAGCGGAACTTTGTCTATTCCAAAACTTTCCTGCAAATGCTTGTTCAAGCCGGCTTTCTTTTTTTCCTTAAGCCACAAAGCCCACTGCTCGTCAAAAAGCTTTTTCCAATGTTCCTTGTAGCGGGCAAACCAGTCTTCCCCGCCGGACAATTGGTCGGGCCGCCATTGGATGTTGTTGTAAACGACCTTGTTCACGTAGCGCAAGGGAACGCTGTTTATGAACATGTGGATTATCGTCATGAACGAGGTGGCCTTGTCCATAAATTCCCTGGCCCTGGAATCGTCGTCCTTGGCCTCGCTGGACGCGGGAACAATTTTTTTTGCGGAAAAAAGATAGACCGACTCAAAGGCTTCGGCGGGCAAGGTCTTTCCGTTGCACAAAACTTTCGCAAAGGCGTTCAGCTCGCCTGTGACAGTCTCAAAGCGCGCGACTTGCGAATCGCTAAGTCCGTTGGAAAACGCTCCGATAAAGCGCTCAAAAGGAAGGCGCGTGAATTGATAAAGCCAGTCAACGGAAGCGGCGCATTGATATAGAAAGCTTCTTCTGTGCGGCGGAATTTCCTTTATGACCTCGTCCATCTTGCGCAAATACGACGAGCGCAGTTCCACCGTCACTTCCCTGTCAAGCGGAAGGCGCGACGGGTCAACGTCTTCGTTCATTCTTTGCGTCACTTCGGGAACGACAATCGAGCCAAGGAAAACGTAAAAGCCGCCGATGTTCTCGTAAATCGCGTCAAGGTAGGGCCTGAAAAAATCAGCGGCCTTCTTTAGTTCCAAAAGCTTTTCGTAGAAAATTCCTAAAAGCAAGGCGCCCTTGTAATCAAGCAAGCCGGGATACTCGCGGTTCAACTTCCTAAAAAGGGCCATGATTTTGTCGTCGTTGTAAAGCTGTTCGGCGGCGGTTGAGGTTAAGATTGAACGGAGCCACAAAATCAAGCGGTAAAGCAAGGATTCCTGCTTTAGGTTTTCTTCCAAGACGATTTCGTCCGCGTTCATCGCAGGGTCTTTGACAGATTCCAAAGAGCGGGCGTCGGGATCGCCTTCCAAAGGCCGCATTTTTTCAAGCAAGGCCTTGCGCTCGTCTTCGCTTATAAGAGAAACCAATCTTTCAAATGTCGTTGGAACTTTTTCCGCCATATTACAAAAAGTTATTATATCACATTTTGGCAAAAACAACAACTGCGGCGAAAAAATGAAAAGGACGTAAGACTTGACAAAATGTATCAAAATTGATACATTAAAAAAATGAACAAAGCTTATGTTGGAAGTTCTTTTGAAGATTTTCTAAAAGAAGAAAACATCGCTTCCGAAACAAGAAACGAAGCCGTAAAGCGCGTCCTTGCTTGCGACTTGCTTGACGAGATGAAGCGCCAAAAACTCACAAAAAGCGACATGGCAAAAAAAATGTCCACCTCGCGCGCGGCGCTGAACAGGCTTCTAAACCCCGACAACGATTCCGTCACGCTGGGCACTTTGACAAAAGCCGCGAACGTCCTTGGAAAAAAATTAATACTGCAATTGAGATAAAGGTCTTGCTAAAAGTCACTTTTCGCAAAATTTTTCAATAAAATCCGCTAGAAGCTTTTCTTTTTCGGGCGAAAGAAGCTCGCACTTTTCTATTATTTTGGAATGTTTTCTATAAAGTCTAAGTTGATTCTGCGCATCTTCTTTATCATCTGAATTATCGACACCGTTCACAAGATACTCCACGCTAACGCCAAGAACTTGCGCAATTTTAACAGCAGTGTCTGCGGAAGGAACGCTGTCAAGTTTTATGCCTTTTCCTATATTTGTAAGTGTAAAATTGCATTTTCGCGCCAAAAATGCGCGATTTTTTCCCTGAAATTCTAATTCTGCTTCAACACGTGTCCAAAATCCGCTCATACTCACAAATTTTCAATGAAATTTGTTCACTTTTCTATAAAAAATCAACCAAATCCCATATTTTATGATATACTGAACTAAAACCCACCTCTAAGTATTTTGTGGGAATTTTTCAATTTGGGGTCTTATGTAAATGGCAAAAAATAAAAGTTTGGGAAAAGCTCGAAACAATAAGGAAGATGAATTTTACACTCAAATTTCAGACATTGAAAAGGAACTATCACATTACATGGAACACTTCAAAGGAAAAACCATTCTATGTAATTGCGATGACCCGCGTATTTCAAATTTTTTTCGTTATTTTGCTTTGAAATTTAACGAACTTGGATTAAAGCGATTAATTACTACCTGTTATAAAAATCAGGAAGCTGATTTGTTTAGTAAGAATGATTGTGAAAAAGCTGTTTGGCTTGATTATTATGGAAATCCAAACGATCCAACGAGTACAGATTTTTCCACAGTAGAGGTAAGAGAGTTAAAAGGCGACGGAGATTTTAGAAGCCCTGAATGTATTGAACTTTTGAAGCAGGCTGATGTAGTTGTGACAAATCCTCCGTTTAGCTTGTTCCGCGAATATGTTGATGTTCTTATGAAATATGAAAAGAAGTTTTTAATTATTGGAAGTCAGAATAATATCACCTATAAGGAAATATTTAAACTTTTTAAAGAGAATAAAATATGGCTTGGTTATAAAGCAGGAGATATGGCTTTTAAAGTTCCGGAATATTATACACCGCGTGAGACAAGATATTGGCAGGATGAAAGTGGACAGAAATGGAGAAGTATGGGAAACATTTGCTGGTACACAAATCTTGATATTGCGAAACGCCACGAAGATTTAATTTTATATAAGACTTATTCAAAAGATGAATTTCCAAAATACGACTTTTATAAAGCAATAAATATTGGGAAAGTTTCTGATATTCCTCAAGATTATTTTGATGCAATGGGAGTTCCTATTACTTTTTTGGATAAATATAATCCTGAACAATTTGAAATATTGGATGCAAATGATTATCGAGAAAATGAAAAAGTTCCAAGAAAGGTACATGGTTTAATAAAAGATAAAGATGGTTGTATTAATGGCAAGCCTGTTTACGCTCGTATTTTAATCAAACGGAGAAAATAACAATGAATATCACTCTACACACAATTAAAGTCCGCGATTTGGTGAACGGTTACGTTGACAATGACGAGGCGGGTGTTGTCGGATATGGCGGAAAACTGGACATCCGTCCTCCGTATCAGCGAGAGTTTTGCTACAATGACAATCAGCAGCAAGCAGTTATGGATACTGTCGTAAAAGGCTTCCCGCTCAACACAATGTATTGGGTTGTTCGCGATGACGGTCGATACGAAGTGTTGGACGGCCAACAAAGAACGATCTCAATATGCCGTTATGTGAATGGCTCATTTTCCCACAATATGAGGTATTTTACAAACTTGCAGCCGGACGAAAAAGAACGGATTCTAGGTTATGAACTGCAAGTTTATTTTTGCGAGGGAACGCCAAGCGAAAAACTTGACTGGTTTCAGACAATAAACATCGCGGGCGAGCGTCTTACAAACCAAGAAATTCGCAACGCGGTTTTTGCAGGCCCTTGGACAGCGGAAGCCAAAAAGATATTTTCAAAATCCAATTGCGCCGCAAAACTACTGGGCGACAAATATGTGAACGGCAATCCGATTCGACAAGAACTTTTGGAAACTGCTTTAGGTTGGTATGTGGGAAAGGACGACAAGCTTATTAGAAATTACATGGGGCAACATCAGAATGATGAAAACGCCAATGAACTATGGGTATATTTTCAATTTGTTATAGGTTGGGTAAAAGCGCTTTTTCCAACTTACCGAAAAGAAATGAAAGGTATTGATTGGGGGATTCTATACAATCAGTATCACGACAATGAATATGATCCTTCAAAATTAGAGAAGGAAATCCTTGCTCTTATAGACAATGACGAGGTGACCAACCACAAGGGCATTTACTATTATCTTTTTGACAGAAAAGAAAGTCATTTGAGCCTTCGAGAATTTGATGAAAAAATGAAACGCAAGGCTTATGAAAAACAACAGGGCATCTGCCCTATTTGCAAACAACATTTCGAATTTACAGAGATGGAAGGCGACCATATAATTCCGTGGTCAAAAGGCGGAAAGACGACGCTTGAAAACTTGCAAATGCTTTGTCGTTATGACAACAACACAAAGTCGAACAAGTAAAAAAAACTATCACGCTGGCTGCTCTAGCGGATCGGACACACTTTCGCCTTTTTCATAAATAACATAAGGGTCTATGTCAAGGCAATTGTTCTTGTTGTAAGAGCCGTCCAAAGTCCATGCCAGGGTTCCGTTCAAAACGGCGCAATTATTCTTGTAAAAATTTTTGTCTTGCAAGCAGGCAAAAACGCCCTCGCCGACAAGGTGGGAGACATCGTATTTTTTTATCGCGCCGTCAACAAAGTAAACTATGACTTTGTAATTGTCTTGCGGCAAAACTTGAACAACTTCCATCACGCGCCTCCTATTTCAAAGGTTCTATTTTTTGCGGCAACTGCTTTGCGCTCGCCTTTTGCCAGTTAGCCTTCAATTCATCTTTATGAAGCTCGCTCCACGCCAAAACCAACTTTAATTTGTTTGACGGCAACGCTCCTTTAAGAACGCAACTGTTTTCTATATCAACCAAGGCTTCCGCTCCATTGTATTTTGCATGAAAATGCGGCGGCATGTGGTCGTCAAAATACAAACAAATTTCAATTCCGGCAAATTCACTAACAATTGGCATTATAAGCCTCCGTAAATTATTATATCATGAAATTGAAAAATTGCATATCATTTTTGAAAAGCGGCTCCCCCTTGATTTTCTTCTTAAATTCCACTAAACTTCTTAAAAATTATTCAAAACAAACGCCCGCGACTTTCAACGCGATTTTCGCCGGGATTTTGTTCCACCAAAACAAAAGGAGCCAAAAATGTCCACGCCTTTGGAAAACTACCTTGCCAAATCAAACGGAAAGCCCAACGCCGCCATGTGCGCCTATGTGGCCAACTTGCAGCAAGTCGCCGCCGTCGGCCCGGAAATCGCCGCGTCTATCGTAAGCGAATTGGAAAACCAGCGCAGCCACCTTAAATTGGTCGCAAGCGAAAACTACTGCTCGCTCAACGTTCAGGCCGCGATGGGAAACTTGCTGACCGACAAGTACGCCGAAGGCTATCCAGAGCACCGCTACTACGGCGGCTGCGTGAACATCGACGCGGTAGAGAACACCGCCGCCCGCGAGGCTGAAAAACTTTTTGGCGCGGACTACGCATACGTTCAGCCCCACTCAGGCGCCGACGCGAACCTCGTTGCCTACTGGGCGATTCTTTCAAAGAAAATCGAAACTCCCACATTGGAGGAACTTGGCGTAAAGAGCCTTGCCGACTTGACAGACGCCCAGTTTGACGAGCTTCGCAAAAAGTTCGGAAACCAAAAATTGATGGGCTTGGACTACTCTTGCGGCGGCCACCTTACCCACGGATACAGAATGAACGTCAGCGCCCGCATGTTCGAAAGCCACCCCTACGGCGTTGACAAAGACACAGGCCTTTTGGACTACGACGCGATTGAAAAGCAGGCGATGGAAGTGAAGCCCTTGATTTTGCTCACAGGCTTTTCCGCCTACCCAAGAAAAATCGACTTCAAGAGATTCCGCGCGATCGCCGACAAGTGCGGCGCAACGTTGATGGTCGACATGGCGCACTTCGCGGGCCTTGTGGCCGGAAAGGTTTGGACAGGCGACAACGATCCGGTTAAATGGGCCGACGTCGTAACGACCACGACCCACAAAACTTTGCGCGGACCTCGCGGCTCGATCATTCTTTGCAAAAAGGAATACGCCGACTACGTCAACAAGGGATGCCCGATGGTTTTGGGCGGCCCGCTCGGACACGTCATGGCGGCCAAGGCAATCGCGCTCAAGGAAGCCAACACTCAGGCCTACCGCGACTGGGCCTCACAGGTCGTTAAGAACGCGCAGGCGTTGGCCAAGTCTTGCATGGATTTGGGAATGGTTTTGCAGACAGGCGGAACGGAAGACCACCTTATGTTGGTTGACGTAACCACTTACGGCCTTACAGGAAAGCAGGCGGAAGCCGCGCTCTTCCAGTGCGGAGTGACAGCCAACGCCAACGCGCTTCCCTACGACAAAAACGGCGCCTGGTGGACCAGCGGAATCCGCATCGGAACGCCCGGCCTTACGACTCTTGGCATGAACGAAAAGGACATGGCCGAAGTCGCCTCTATCATCGACTTTGTTCTAAAGGGAACCAAGCCCGGCCTTACAAAGGACGGAAAGCCCGCCAAGGGAAAAATCGACCTTGACGCCTCTGTCCAGGCCAAAGCCAAGGAACGCGTGAACGCCTTGTTAGGCGCCCACGTCCTTTACCCTGAGCTGGACTTGGACTTCTTGAAGAAGGAGTTCTGCTAGCGGCAAAAAAATTGTTTGCAAGCCAAAGAGCGAATGTTAGCCGCATAAGCGGCAACATTTTTGCTCGCAACGCTCGCAAAAACAGCCGTACTGATTATATAGCGCGACAATCGGTCGCTGACCATAAACCGGCAAAAAAAGCGCGTCGGAAAACCGACGCGTTTTTTTTGCCGCAACTTTTTGGCAGCGTCTGAAAGACGCGGTGAACCCGCTCGAAAAAACAATCTAAGACTTACATTCGACTTACGCGAGCGGCTCCTGCAAAACCGGCGCGTAGTATCCGCTGGAGGAAATCCGCTGGCTTTTTCCCAAGTGCCGCGTGTCGCCCAAGCGTTCCACCCTAAAGACCGCCCTGCCCCGCTCGCGCTCCTCGCTGTTCAAAACCGTAACCGACGTTGGCGCGACAAAAAAGCCCTGCCACAAAACGAGCGGCGAGCAGCCGACCAAATGGCTTATCGCCGCGAACATGACGCCCAAGTGGCAAAAGCAAACGACAGTCCGTGAGTCGTATTCTTCCTTGTTGGAATGAAGGTGGTAGTTGGGAACAAAGGTCTTTTGGTCAAAGTTGGGGTTGGCGATTTTTCCGTCGGTCTTGTACAAAAAGCCGTCGCGCTTAAAATGGTACTTGGCCAAGAGCGCGTCAAGGCCGTCGCAAACTTCCTTGTAGTTTTTGGCGACAGGGCCAGTCTTCATTAGCTTTGTGTCAAGCCACTTTTCCCTGTCCAAGAATTTTTTTTCGGAAAAATAGTAGGAGGGCATCAAGTCCCAGGGAATGCGCTTGTGGCCGTCTACCGGGTCAACAACCGGAACGTAAAACTCGCGCAGCCAGTCGAGCGTCTTGGCCTTTCTTCCAATCAAGTCAAGCGAAACTTTCGCCGTAGCCTGCGCGCGGCCCAAGGGCGAAACGTAAAAGTCCGTGACATTCCATTTGGCCACGCGCTTGGCCAAAAGCTTGGCTTCCTTAAAGCCCTGCTTTGTAAGGGAATCGTGTTCGTAGTCGGGGTCTCCGTGGCGGATAAAAATCAATCGCATAAAGCAATTCTATAAAAAGCCGCGCAAAATTTCAACCGCGCCTATTGACAAGTTTACTTGGCAATGGTATCTTAACGGCATATGCCAAGTTTACTTGGCAGTAATTACGGAGGAAAAATGAAAAAAATTACGGCGCTTGTTTTCCTTGCGCTTTTGGCCTTGCCCTTGCCAGCCAAAAAATTTTCTTTTGGAATCGAGGGCGGAGCCGGAATCAACACCGCCTTTGTCAAAGCCGGCGGGCTTGAGTCCGACTTTGACTTTATCCCAACTTTTAGAGCCGGCGCGGACGCGGAATGGAATTTCAACCAAGTCACGGCCTTGCAATTAAAGGCCCTTTTCCACCACAACAACGGCTTTTCCTTCACCGACCAAAACGGAAAGACAAAAGCCTCCTTTATGACGCTTGACCTTCCCCTGCTTTTAAAGCTTACGTTTGCCGGAATCGAAAACATTCCGGGCCGCTTTGCAATTTTCGCAGGACCAAACTTCAGCTTTAAGCTTGGAAGCGTTTCCGAATCAAACGGAGGCTGGACAGGCGGCCAAAAGCGTTTTGACTCCGACGACATTTTCGCCGCGGGTCTTGAATGCGGCGCCGAATACGCCTTTACCAAAGAAAATGGCTTTAGAATCGGCCTTTCCGTCCTGGTGGACCTTTCGGATTTTTCCAAGGACAAAGATTTTTCAACGCGCCGCCTTTGCGCGACGCCTTATTTAAGCTACTATTTTTAGGAGGAGAATATGACATTGCAACGACTCAGAAAATTCACGCTCATCATGGCCATGCTTTTGTTCCCGATTACGATTTGGTATTTTTCGCCCTACCTTATAATCATGGCGGCGGCGCGACACGTCATCAACGGAAGCTTCATCGTATTTTCGCTGATGTTCGTCTTTGGAATTTTCTTTGGCCGCCTTTGGTGCGGCTGGTTTTGTCCGACAGGAGGAATGAGCGAATGCTTCGCCGAATTTTCTCCCAAGGCGCCTAAGCAGGGCTGGAGGAACTATCTAAAATACGGAATATGGCTTCTTTGGATTAGCGGAATCGTTGTCTGCCACATTTTTGGAAAAGGCGACTACACAATCCAGCCGTTTTTTATGACAGAGCATGGAATCTCGGTTTCAAACATTTACTGCTACATAATCTACTACGGAATCGTGATTCTATTTTTGATTCCGGCGATTGTTCACGGGAAAAGAGCCAACTGCCATTACATTTGCTGGATGGCGCCCTTCATGATTTTTGGCTACAAGTTTGGCCGCCTTCTCCGCCTTCCGCAAGTAAAAATTAAGGCAAAGCCGCAAACTTGCGCCGGCTGCAAGAGCTGCCAAAAAGTTTGCCCGATGGCGCTTGACGTTCCCGCCTTGGCCGGACGCGGAGAAATAAATTCAGCCGAATGCGTTTTGTGCGGAGAATGCGTCGCCGCTTGCAAGACAGGGGCGTTACAGTATAAAATCACTAACAAGAGAGGAACAAATGACTAAAGAAGAGATATTGCAAAAAAGCCGAGGAGAAAACGCAGGCCGCGACATTGAAGATTTGGAAGTTCAAAAGACGGCGGCAAAAGTCGCATACTTCGCCTCTTTTGGCTTGTGCGTCCTTGCAAGCGCTATAAACTGGATTTTTTCGCGCAAGGTCAGCGCGCAAGTTTGGATTGTATTTTTTGGAATGTTGAGCGTGGCCTTCTTTGTGAAATTTTTCAAGATGAAAAAACTGCACGAACTTTTTGTGGCGCTCGGATACCTTGCGATTTTCGCGGCGCTAATCGTCGCATACATTTTTGAATTGAGCGGCCGCTTTTTGGGGAACGAGGCATGAACGAAGACCTTGCGCTGCAAAACCATCTTAAGGAAATTCGCCAAGAAAAAAAATTGTCGCAAAGCGCCCTGGCCGAAATGGTCGGCGTTTCGCGCAACACAATCAGCTCTATAGAAACCGGCCAGTTCTGCCCCACCGCAAAGCTCGCGCTTGTTCTCTGCGTGGCCTTGGAAAAAAAGTTTGAGGAAATCTTTTACTTTTAGGCTATTGTAAAGACGCGGACTTTTTCCTTGCGGCCGCGGATTTCGGCGTCGGCCACAAAAGTTAGAGCGGGCAACGCCGCGGCCGCAGTTTCAGTCTTGCCAGCAGTCTCGGTTCGCGCCGTTTTTTGGGCTTGAATGAGGTCGGCGGCGGATTGGGAAAGCAGCAAGTCCGTTTGGCAAGTCTTGCAAAGGCCTTCTATGCGGCTCGCCGTGTTGACCGTGTCGCCGATGACCGTGTATTCCATGCGGTTGGCCGCGCCTATGTTTCCGGCCAAGACAGGGCCGGAATGGATTCCAATTCCAAAACGGATTTCTGGAAGGCCGCGCGCTTTCCAGCCCTTGTTCATGGCGGAAAGCGTTTCGCGCATTTCAAGCGCGGCGGCCAAGGCGTCGCTTGCGTGCGTCGCGCTAGGAATCGGGGCGCCGAACAAAACCATTATCGCGTCGCCGATGTACTTGTTTATCACGCCGCCGTGGCGGGCCACACATTTTTCCAGGCCGGTAAAGTATTCGTTTAAGAGCGCGACGATTTTTTCAGGCGCCATCTTTTCCGACAGCGTGGTGAAGCCCCGGATGTCGCAAAACATGACGGTCACTTCAAGCGTCTCTCCGCCCAAGGCGACGCTTTTTGTCAAAAGGTAGTCGCGGATTTGCGGCGTGACGATTTTTCCAAAGGTGTCGCGCATGAATTCCTTTTCTTTTAGCGAGGCCGCCATTTGGTTGAAGGAATCGCCCAAGGCTCCCATTTCGTCGTTGGAACAAATCAAGGCTTTCGCGCCATAGTTCCCCCTGGAAATTTCCTCAGCGCTCGCGGTCAATTTTTTGAGCGGCTTTTGAAAGTAGCCGTAAATTAAAATCGTAAGGACAAAGGCGATGGCGACCAAAATTCCCGCGAAAACGATGTCGTAATACTTTGGAAAGTCGATGCGGTAAAAGCGCGTGAAAAAAAGGCGCGCGCCCAAAAAGGCCGCCGGAAAAAGCGAGGCCGAAAAAAAGTAAAACAAAAAGAGGCTCTTTATCGAAGAAATGGACATTCGCTCCGAGTTGGAAATGTTTCCGTTTGGATACATCGCGGGAAGGACTATGTTCCTGTTCAGCGTTTCCAGCGTAAAGAAAATCAAAGTGAACGCCAAGGCCTACGCTTATCGGCTCGTAGTTGAAATACCCATAGG
>ONET01000098.1 GCA_900316905.1 uncultured Treponema sp. | reverse complement strand
TGCCGGGCGTTTTTTTTTTACAATCCCCCGCCTGGCGCGGAGTGCGGCGGGGAAATCCATGCCGAACCGTTTTTGCTTTCCCTCCGTCTCTTTCGCGCGGATTGGTTCGGAACTATATGGCTGGAAATATGTTTTTGGCCTTGGATTGCGTTTGCGAAACCGGGGCTGCCGAATTGTGGGCTTGCTAAGGATTTTTGCTTTTAACGCCAATTATCTTTTTCTAAAAAAAATCCTTGACAGAATTCGATGGGGGGGGGGTAATATAGAAGAATAAATGTTTATTAGAAGAAAGCTATGAAAAAGTTTGGAAAAATTGCGGCGCTTGTTGCAGCTCTTTGCTTTGCGCTGGTTTTTGTTGGCTGCTCGGGTGGAGACGGCGCGCCATTTATCCCGAGTGGCGGCGATATGCCCGGCGGAAAGAAAGCCGCGGTCATAAGCTTTGCGAAAAGTGAGGTTGACAAATTAACTTCGGACGGCGCCTTTACAAACGAGCTTTCAAATAGCGGCGACGGAGCGGTGAGATACGAATCTTCAAACACCGGCGCGGCCATGGTTGACGCCGCCACGGGGCAGGTGACGATTGTGGCGGAAGGAACGGCTACAATCACCGCCACAGTTGCCGACAGCGCGACATATTATTACGAGCAAAAGACGGCCTCTTACACGCTCTCTGTTTATTCGGCGGATTTGGTGATTCCGCTTACGATAGAAATAAAAGACCCTTCAAGCAGCGGTCAAGTGACCGTCCAAAAACCTTGGTCTACCTTTAAGTATAAGTTTAGCAATTCGGACGAGCTGCATAGCTATACAGGGCCGATAAACATTGCGGCCGGCGTGTCCGTCTCTTTTTATGCGGACGGAAGCGAAAATCCTGAAGCATATTCGCTCAGTTCTGACAAGTATTTTATGATTGAAAGCAATGTAGACTGCTATGTTTACGGCAATATTATGAGCTTGCTTGATTCCAAAAAGTTCAAGAGTCTTAAAAAAATCGACAAACGGTGCTCGTTCTCATATTTGTTTAAGACTGGCGGGACGCATGTCTTTAATCATCCGACAAAAGACTTGTATCTTCCGGCAAAAAATGCGACAAGCTATTGTTATTCTGACATGTTCAATGGATGCTCAAATTTGCAAAGGGCTCCAAAACTTCCCGCAACAATACTTTCAGATTATTGCTACACTTACATGTTTAGCGGATGTTCCGAACTGACGGCGGCTCCCGCGCTTCCTGCCACGACATTGGCTCGAGGTTGTTACGAGGGCATGTTTAATGAGTGTTCAAAATTGGTAACGGCGCCTGAGCTTCCGGCGATGGAAATGGCGTATGATTGTTACAAAACAATGTTTTTGAAATGCAAAAATTTGAAAACTGCGCCAGCTCTTCCTGCAACAAAACTTGATGAGTATTGTTACTTTCAAATGTTTGTCTCTTGCATCGGTTTGACAAAAGCGCCTGAACTTCCTGCGACGGAATTGGCGAACGATTGCTACAATGGCATGTTCAGCGGCTGTACCAGTTTGACCAAGACGCCTGCTCTTAACGCGCCCATATTGGTAAAGAATTGTTATTATTCCATGTTCAGCAACTGTACCAATCTGAACACAGTTTATTGTTTTGCAACGGATATCTCCGCGGAAAATTGCACCAATATGTGGTTGCAAGGCGTGGCCGCGACAGGCATGTTTGTAAGACATAAAAAAATGGATAGCTGGCCAAAGGACAGCGCTAGTGGCATTCCAACCGGTTGGACGGAATATAATGATTATTAATCGACCCGAGCCGCGCGCGCTTTGGTGGCCGGCGGCGCCGACATTTTGGAAATACAGTTGGCCTTTAGCGACCCAAGCGCGGACGGCCCGGCGATTCAAGGCGCCTGCACAAAAGTTTTGGAGCGCGGCTACAAGACCGCCGACGGCCTTTCGCTCATAAAAAAAATCCGAGGCGAGTTTCCTCAAACTACGATTTACCTTATGAGCTACGGCTCGCTGGTCTTCACTCCGGGCGTGAAGGAATTTTGCAAGCGCGCCGCCGCCGCGGGCGTAAACGGAATGATTATCCCGGACCTTCCCTTTGACTTTGACGAAGGGCTGACCGCCGCCTGCCGCGAAAACGGAATGGAAAACATTCCCGTGGCCGCCCCCAGCATGAGCGAGGAGCGCTTGCGCAAAATGGCAGGCGCGGGCTTTAACTACATCTACGCCGCCTTGCGAACCGGCATTACAGGAACTGACACGACGATTGGCCAAGACACGATTGACTTTATAAAAAAAGTCGCCTCTGGCGGAAGCAAGGTTTACGGCGGCTTTGGAATCTCGAAAGACGAGCAGGCAAAAGCGCTTGCCCCATACGTTGAGGCCGTCGTAGCGGGAAGCGTTTTTGTGAGGACAATAAACGCCGCGCTTCCCGGTCTTGCAAACGACTGCGACAAGGACGCGCTCTTCAAGGCGGTCAAGGCCAAGGCCGAGGAGCTGACGGGCGCGGCTTCCTAGCCTTGCGAAGCCTTTTTGTCGCCGCGCGTCCGCCGTTAATTTTATTGCTTGCTAACTGTGCCGGTGAACGTTCCTACATCGGGCACGATGACAGTGAACGACCATGTCGCGCCGCCGTCTGTTGTCGTTCCGCTTATGGAATGGTCTGTTCCGCGTCCTAAAAACGTGTTTCCCGATATTGTGAAAGTTCCTGGGCTGTTAATATTGGCTTCGCCTGTTTTCGCTTGATTTTTCCATGCCTTAACTGTGTAGTTGTTTCCCGTTCCAACAACTGTGCAGTAAAGTGTCATGCTTCCTTTGGTTGCGCCGCTTAGAGAAATAGAACCTGTGTAAGTTCCAGAAAAGCTTGCGGTGGAAGCGGCTGGCGGGGTGGACTGGTTGGACGAATCGCTTGAATTATTATTGCAAGCGGCAAAGACGAACGCAAGCGACATTGCCGCGAGCGCCAAAACGATTTTAAGAGTTTTTTTCATAAAACTCCTCCATGTAAAATGATTTTAGTCAGTCGCAAAAGCGAGCGTAGCGTTGCTTTTGCGACTGTGAAGTTTGTCAACTTCACAGTTCAGTGTACACTGAACTGGCCGCGCGCCGCGTTATTGCAAAGACCGCGCGTTTTCGTTATAATCAATTTCATGCCTATCGAAAAAACAGAAATCGTAATCGGCTGCGAAATCCACACGCAGCTTTTGACTAAAACCAAAGCCTTTTGCGCTTGCGAAAACCGTTACGGCGGAATGCCCGACACCCGCGTTTGCCCTGTTTGCTTGGGCCTTCCAGGAGCCATGCCGCGTGTAAGCAAGGGCTATGTGGAGCTGGGAGCGGTGGCCGGCCTCGCGCTCAATTGCAACATCGCGCGCTTCACAAAATTTGACAGAAAGCACTATTTTTATCCCGACCTTGCCAAGGGCTACCAAATCACGCAGTACGACTTGCCCCTTTGCGCGGACGGCTACGTTGACCTTCCCTTCTTCCATTATCCCAAGGACGAGCAGCCCGGCGGAGAAAAATTCCGCCCCAACAACTTTAAGGGCGAGCCCTGCGTAAGCGCCGACAAAAAATACCGCCGCGTGCGCATCGAGCGCATTCACCTTGAGGAAGACGTAGGAAAGAGCCTCCACATGGAAGGAAAACATTCCTACATCGACTACAACCGTTCCGGAACTCCGCTAATCGAAATCGTCACAAAGCCTGACATGACAAGCCCGGAAGAAGCCGCGCTTTTCATGCAGACCGTGCAGGAAATTTTGCGCTACGTTTGCGTCACAAAGGGAAACTTGGAAGAAGGCAACATGAGATGCGACGCAAACATCAACCTTAACGTTTGGGAAGACGGAAAGCTTTGGCACACTCCGATATCGGAAATAAAGAACCTCAACTCCTTCAAGGCTATCCGCGAGGCGTGTACCTACGAAGCCGCCCGCCAGCTGGAAGAGTTCAAGACCGACAGGCAGGAATTCAATCCCGGCTTTAAGGTCACTATGGGCTGGGACGAGGCGGCCGGAAAAACCGTCGTCCAGCGCACCAAAAACTCATTCGTCGACTACCGCTTTGTCGTCGAGCCGGACATCAAGCCCTTTAGCGTTGAGGAGGAATTGATCGAGCGCGCCCGAAGCCGCGTGGGAGAACTTCCCGAAGCCAAGCGCACCCGCTTTAAGGCGGAATTTGGCCTTAGCGACTTTGACGCGGAAACTCTCACTTCAACGCGCGAGCTGAGCCTTTGGTTTGAAGAGGCCGCCAAAAATTCCAAGAGCGCCAAGCGAACGGCAAACCTTATTTTGTCGGAACTATTGGCTGTCCTTAACGAAAAGAACATGACAATCGGCGAGGTGGCCTTGACGCCCGCGCATATCGCCGAACTTTCCAACGCCTTGGAGGAAAACAAAATCACTTCAAAGCAGGGAAAGGAAGTTTTTGCCAAAATGCTTTCTACCAACAAAATGCCTTCCGAGATTATCAAGGAAGAGGGCATGGAGCAGGTGAGCGACACGGGCCTTATCGAAGGCTTGGTTGACAAAGTTTTGGCGGAAAATCCCAAGGCCGTCCAGGACTTTAAGGCCGGAAAGACAAACGTCGTCGGCTGGCTCATGGGCCAGGTGATGAAATTGTCGCAGGGAAAGGCAAACCCCAAGCAAGCCACCGAATTGCTCAACAAAAAATTGGCCGCTTTCTAGGGCTGGAAAAGAACGCTAATTCTTAATTCATAATTAAGAATTACGAATTAAGAATTAGTAATTAGAGGCTTAGTCGTTCAACGACCACAAGGCTCCCAAGATGATTACGTGGCCAGCGAAGTTGTAAAGCCAGGGCAAGAAGGGGTCAAAGTCGCCCTTGATGATGTCGCCGACTACAATCGCAACAAGCCAAACAATCATGATGATAAGGCCAAGGATGTTGTCGAACTTTCCGAAGATGTCCTTGGTAAAACATTCGATGACGAGCAAAACGCCGGCCACCAATTCAATCACGCCAAAAATCACTCCAAAGTTCTTTCCCAGCCAAGACTTTATGGCCAAGGCGCCAAAGTCGCCGCCGCCCTGCAAGGCCCAGATTCCGCCCACGATGAGCATGCAGCCCAAGGCCAACTGAAGGATCAATCTTCCGATTGACTTTGCTTTCGCTGAATTTCCCATAATTCACTCCCTTGTCGTACGACAAAATGTTGTTTTTTTTTCGCAAACGCGAATTATTCCACTATTTTACCACGGAATTTGGCAAAAAGCAAATTTTTTTGCGCTTGGTTGACTTATTGAAAAAAGTAGTTTATAATAATCTATTATGGCTTTGGTAACGGCTCAGCAGCTTCAAGATTATTACGATCACTATCGCGATACAGAAATCACGTTCACAAAAGAGATTACCAAAATATTGAGCGTAGATCCGCGCCAAATTTATGTCAAGTGCAACGGAAACCAGTGGCCATGCATCGTCAACTCCACGTCGCTTATGGCGTGCAGAATCATTGTCGGAGTCAAGGGCGGCGCCTACGCGATGCTTTCGCAAAAGGAGACAGGTCCTGTCCAAGTGCGCTTTTGCTTTACTGATTCCGACAAGCAAATGATAAGCTTCTTTGTAAACGGCAAGGTCAGCGACATAAAGCCTTACATGAATTCTGCGGAACTTTCGGTCATCACGATTTCGTTCACGCAGCGGCCGCCGGACGACTTGATTGAGCGTTTGGGAACTTTGCTGGACGCCAACGCCAACGCGATTCGCCGCAAGGAAGAGCGGGTAATATTGAATCCTGATGTCAAGCGAAAGCTTGGCCTTACAAAAGAAGAGGCCATCGTGCAAATTTCCGGCGTGCCGCGCCATTGCATTTTGCGCGACCTTTCGTTTGGCGGCGTAAAAATTTTGATGATGGGGCTCCAAAAGTACGTCGAGAACCAACAGGCTCTTTTGCAGCTTCGTTTTGAAGAGCCGCAGGAAGTCATTCAAGTTGGCGGAGTGGTTGTCGCGTCAAGTCCGATAGAAGGAAGAAAAGACATCTTGATGGTGTCGATAAAATTTGGCGACAAGACTGTTCCCATCGCGTATAAAATAAGAATCAACAATTATTTGGTCAACATGAGAAAGCATGTCTTCGCTCCTGTGGAAACGACCGAGCAAAAGCTTGCCGCCGCCAAGGCCGCGCAAGAGAAGGCCGTCGCCGAGGAAAAAGCGAGGATGGAGGCTGAAGAAAAGGCCAAGGCCGAAGCCGCGGCCGCGGGCAAAGAGGGTGGGGAAGCGGCACCCGCGCAAGGCGAAGGCGCCGGCCAAAGCGCTCCGGCCCAAGGTCAGGCTGACGCTTCCGCACAAGCCCAGCCGGCGGCTCAAGAAGCCGCTCACGCCTCGGAAGAGCCGGCTGAAGTTGAAAGCTTGCCTTCCGCCGAAGAAGAAAATTCCGCCCCTGCCGCGCCCGCGTCGGAGTGATGATGAACGGCTCAAAGCAACTGGAATCAATTTATTACATTACGCTTCCTGAAAATTTTTCGCTTTCAAAGAACGCGATGCATATTGACACGTCAATTCCGCTTCCTGTCCAAAAAAAGGAAAGTGACAGCGCGGACAATTTTAACATGGCGGAACTGACGGAAGAGCAAATACTTTCGGGCATCCTGACCGTTTTGGCTTACGACAAAAAGAACGAGCATTTGGATTATTATCGTTCCGTCATAAAAGAGGCGCGCCCCAACTTGAAGCAGGAGCTTAGCGCGGCCGCCATTCTAAAGACAAAAAACCAAGACTTTGACTTGGCCGAAGAAATTTTCTTGGCCCTGCGCGGTTTTGACCCCGACGACATTGCGATTGTCTTGAACATGGCGCTTTTCTTTGACCAGCGCGCGGACAGCTACAGGCAAAGCGGCCTTAACGAAGACGCGGACGCTTACGACGCCATGACGAGCCGACGCAGCTACCGTGAAATCATGCCGCAGGAAAAGGTGCTGCAGGA
>ONET01000046.1 GCA_900316905.1 uncultured Treponema sp. | reverse complement strand
TGGTACTCTTGCTTACGCTTGCGGTGGCGTAGCTGATGCTGCCAGCGGTCTTTTGCGGTGTAATTGGGGGTGTTGGTGAAGTTCCTGTCTGACATGCAGCGAAACACAGCGCCGCGCTTAACGCAAGAGCGGCAAGCTTAAAAAGATTTTTCATAAAACTATTCCTTATATAAGATAATTATATTATACCACAAAATCAGATTATTTGTGAATTATTTAGAAAGAATTCCGCCGTTAAAGTCAAATAAAAAAATGAATTTTCGGGCAAGTGGGGGGAGGAAAAATGGAAGCCCAAAATTCATTCCTCCGGCGACCAGCTGGACGGCACGTCTTCTATGACTAGGTTTTCGCCGGCTTGAACCGCCACTTGGTATTCGTCTTCGTAGACGATTTTTCCGGGAGTGTTCGTGTAGACGACATAGTAGGGGCGCTTGTAGCGGTCCAAAAGCCAAAGCATCGGCTTTATCATTTTCATCATCATTTGCGAATTTTCCGTCTTAAAATAGCAAATGACTTTTTCCTGCCGCTTGCATTGGGGAGGCCAGGGCAGAACATTGGCAAACCAATCGTTTATTTCCAAAACCAAATCCGCGTCCTCTTGCTCCATTTCTCCGCGTTGAACCATTTGATTAAGCATGCTGAACACGCCCTTTGGCGCCTTTGTGTTGGCCGCAAATTCCTTTCCTTGGATTCTGCAATATTTAAAATCCATTTCCATGACTTTTTCCTTAAAAAATATTATCAAAAAAAGCGATTTTTGGCTAGAAAAAAATACTGCGAAAAAACTTGCCAATTTAAAATCTTAGGCTTATAATTAAACTATCATGCGAAAAGTACTTGTCAGATTAAAAGATTTTTGCCGAGAGCATTTTCCAGACCTCATGATCAATCAATACGCAAAAGAATACATTTCCATCTCAAACGCCAAATCCAGCATTTATGTAGGAACTGTGGTGGCGGCGCTTGAAATTTGGATGCTCATAACTGCAATCACCGGAACAATTTCCACCGACGGCTACATGGGCGGCGACTGGATTTTCCAACACGTGGCCTCTTACATAACGCTCCTTATAACCGCAATAGCGATGCTCGTTTATGCAATTTTGTATTTGCGCGGAAAAATCAAAAGCCAAAAAATCGGAACAGGAATAAGGCTCTTTTTCACCGCCGTCGCCCTAACCTTTGGAATTTTCATCTCCTACACAAGCTACGACGCGAGCGGAAAAGTTTTTGCCTTTGTCACGATGGAAATTTTTTGCTTTGGACTTTTTGTTTGGCACCCGGCAAACCTTTTTTTCATTATTACGCTCACGTTCGGCGTTTACCTTTATTTGCAAAATAAAATTGTTCCGCTTACATACAGCATGAAAGTCAACTCATTCACCTTGTGGATTGTATTGCTGATGGCCGGAATAAACTCGCGCAGGCAAAGGCGCGTCGAAGCTCAAAAAGACGAAAACTTGGAAAAAATAAACAAGCGCCTGCAAAAAAATTCATTAGAAGATGAATTGACGCGCCTTCCTAACTTCAACTACTTTCAGCGGCGCGCGATGGAAATTCTTTCCGACGAAAAGACAATTGTTTCAAGCCTGCGCTTTGTCTTTATGGACATTGAAAATTTCACGAACTACAACCAAAAATACGGCTTTAGAAGCGGAAACAATTTTTTGCGGACTGTGGGCCTGATAGCGCAGTCGGCGTTCGCGGACGACGTGTTCGCGCGATTTTCGGACGACCACTTTATAGCGCTGACCGACGCGCGGGGGTTGGAAGAAAAATTAGTCTTTCTAAAAAAGCAAATCTCGGAATTGGAAACTTCCATACACCTAGGACTAAAAAGCGGAATCTACGCGCCCGCCGACAAATTTTGCTCGCCAACCGACGCTGTGGACCACGCGCGTTACGCTTGCCAGTCAATCAAAAAGCGCTTTGAAAAAGACATAGCTGAATACAGCGAAAACATGGACACGGAATTTAAGCGCAAGCAATACATCATAAACAACATCGACCAGGCGCTTAAAGAAAATTGGATTCAAGTTTACTATCAACCGGTTGTATGGGCGGAGTCAGGAAAACTTTGCGGCTCTGAGGCGCTCGCAAGGTGGAACGATCCGACTTACGGATTTCTTTCTCCGGCGGCTTTCATTCCTGTGTTGGAAGAATACCATCAAATACACAAGCTTGACATGTATATGTTGGAAGCGGTTTTCAAGGACTTGCGCTTTGCCTACGACAACAAACAGCCTTATGTCCCTGTTTCCATAAATTTTTCCCGCCTTGACTTTGAAATTCTCAATCCGTTGGAAGAAATCAACCGCCTTATTGAGCGCTACGGAATCAACAAGCGGGACATCCACATCGAGATTACTGAAAGCGCCCTTGTCGACAGCGACGGCTCGCTAAAAAAAGCGATTGAAGAATTCCGCGCCCAAGGCTTTTCGCTTTGGCTTGACGACTTTGGCTCAGGCTATTCCGGCTTGAACGCGCTAAAAGACTTTTCGTTTGACATGATGAAAATCGACATGGCATTTCTTTCAAAGTTTTCCGAAAACAAAAAAACGCGCCCCATACTTTCCAGCATCGTTTCGCTCGCCAAAAGAATCGGAATGCAAACATTGACCGAAGGCGTTGAAAACCACGAAGCCTATCATTTTTTGCGCTCCATCGGCTGCCAGCGCTTGCAAGGTTACCTTTTTGGAAAACCCATGCCCAAAAGCGAATGGCTCAAAAAGCTTGATTCCGGCGAATTCCAAATTGACGAAAATTTTTACCCGCAAACTGCATGACAAGCTGGGCCCGCGCCTTTGACACGTTCCCCCACAATATATTAAAATAAAAACGCGGAGTTAAAAACCAACGCCTCCGCCCATATTGTCAGGAGGCAATAAAAAATGTATTGGAACCAAACAAAAGAGTGCATGGACCGCGGGGAGCTTAAGAAGCTTCAGAGCGAGCGGCTTATAAAAATGGTAAGCTACGTTTACCACAACGTTCCCTACTACCGCGAAAAAATGCAAAAGGCCGGAGTGGAACCGGGCGACATTCGCGGACTTGAGGACATTGAAAAGCTGCCCTTCACCACTTACGAAGATTTGAACAAGGCCTATCCCTTTGGCTTGGCGGCCGTTCCCAAGTCGGAATTGGTGCGCGTCCACGCTTCAAGCGGAACGACGGGAAAGCCCAAAATCGCCGTCTACACCAGGCGCGACATCGACACGTGGAGCGAATGCGCCGCGCGCTGCCTTACGATGGCCGGCGTTACAAGGGATGACGTAATCCAAGTTGGCTACGGCTACGGCTTGTTCACCGGAGGCCTTGGAGCACATTACGGCGCCGAATACGTTGGCGCCTTGGTTTTGCCGATGTCCACTGGCAACACAAAAAAATTAATCGACATGATGATTGACTGCGGCGCCACCGCGATCGCTTGCACGCCCTCGTATCTTTTGCACGTTGCCGAAGACTTGCAAAAGGCCGGCTTGGTTGACAAGATAAAATTAAAGACAGCCATTTGCGGCGCCGAGCCTTGGACAAACGAAATGCGCGCGTCGATAGAAAAGCAGCTGGGAATCAAGGCCTACGACATTTACGGCTTGACCGAAATTTTGGGCCCTGGAGTCGCCGCCGACTGCGACGCCCACGCAGGCCTTCACATTTGGGAAGACCACTTCTTGCCGGAGATTCTTGACCCGGCCACGCTCAAGGCCGTTCCCGAAGGACAAAGCGGCGAGCTTGTAATCACGACGCTGACCAAAGAAGGCATGCCGATGATCCGCTACCGCACAAAAGATTTGACCAGCCTTGAAACTTCAAAATGCTCTTGCGGAAGAACGATGGCGCGCATCCAGCGCTTTAAGGGCCGCACAGACGACATGCTTATCATTCGCGGCGTGAACGTCTTCCCGTCGCAAGTTGAGGCGGCGCTTTTGACGATTGACGGAACGACGCCCCACTACATGATTATCGTTGACCGCGTTGACAACGCCGACACATTTGAGGTTCAGGTTGAAGTTGACGAGCGCTTCTTTAGCGACGAAGTTTCCAAATTGGAAAACCTTTCAAAACAAATCAACGCAAAGCTGCGCGAGGCCTTGGGCCTTAACGCAAAGGTCAGCCTGGTCCAGCCAAACGCGCTGGTTCATTCCGACGGAAAGACCAAGCACGTTGAAGACAGGCGCAAGTTGTACCAGTAAACGCCAAGCGGAACGGCTGCAAGCCCTAAAAAGCCGCCGCCGTTTTGGCAAGCGAAAAAACACAGGAGGTAATTATGTTCATTAAACAGCTTTCAATATTTTTGGAAAACAAGGGCGGCTCGCTGGCTAGCGTCCTTAAGATTTTGAGCGGCCAAAAGATCAACATATTTTCGGCCAGCCTTGCCGACACAAACGACTTTGGCGTGCTCCGCGTCTTGGTCAGCGACACCGACAGGGCCTACAACGTTCTTAAGGAAAAAGGAATCACTTCCAAAGCCAGCGATGTTGTAGGCGTTTGCGTTCCCAACGAAACCGGCGGCTTTTCCAAAGTGGTCCAATTGATTCTTGACGCGGGCCTCAACATCAGCTACATCTACGGCCTTTCCGTCCAAAACGACGGCGCCAACATCGTGATGAAAACCGACGACTTGGACAAAACAGTTTCCATCCTTAAGTCCGCCGGCGTCAAGTTGCTGGAGCAAAGCGAGCTGTAAGGGAAAATAGTTGCTTTAAATTTAAAATGCCCTTATAATAAAGATGTAAAGTTTGCCGCGCAAAGAACATGATCCAACAATTAATCGTTTTTGCATGCGCGGTTGACACATCTTTTTATATCTTTCTTTTTTCTTTACCACAATTCAGGCCGAGGGTTGGATAGGCGCTGAAAAAATATTCTTTCTCACGAGGCATGTGGTATGGAAAAACAAATTTCAATTTTAGAAGAAAATTCTATCCGTTCAAAGATTCATGTTATTCGCGGTCAGCAGGTGATGCTGGATTTTGATTTAGCGCAGATTTATGGTTATGAAACAAAGAATTTTAATCGTCAGGTAAAAAACAATATTGAAAGATTTGATTCAGATTTTATGTTTCAACTATCAGATACGGAAGTAGAAGAACTTTCAAGGCGCAAAATTTTCACCTTGAACAAAGGTCGTGGAAGCAATATAAAATATGCTCCCTATGCCTTCACCGAGCAGGGAATCTATATGTTAATGACCGTCCTCAAAGGCGACCTTGCCGTCACTCAAAGTAAAATGCTTATCAGAACCTTTAAAGAAATGAAGCATTTTATTAAGAATAATTCTCATATTTTTGCTGAACTGGATAATATAAAGAATCATCTTTTAGAATCTGACTTACACCACAAAGAAACCGATAAAAAGATAAAAGAACTCTTTTCCCTCATGGACAAATACAACATAAATGAAACTCAAGGTATTTTCTTCCAGGGGCAGATTTTTGACGCCTACGCAAAGTTCGAAAGCTTCCTTGCCGCCGCTAAAAAAGAAATTATCCTCATAGATAATTATGTAGATTTATCTATCCTGCAGCGGCTTGCAAAAAAGAAGAAAGGCATTAATGTGACCATTTACACCGACCCTAAAACAAAACTGACGGCGCAGGATGTTCAGATTTTTAATGCCCAATATCCGACTCTCACCGTGAATCATACAACAAAAACCCACGACAGATTTCTGATTATTGACAAGGCAACGATTTACCACATTGGAGCAAGCCTTAAAGACCTGGGAAAGAAGTGCTTTGGATTTAGTGTACTTGATTCCAGTTTTATTCCGACGGTGTTGAAGAATTTATAATTTTTTACGTATTGTTAATGTCAATATAAGGCTTTAGCATCTCTATAAGTATTCTCTTATTTTTTCATACCACAAAAAATACCCTGATGGAGTAAGGTGGATGCCATCGAATGTGTATAGAATGTTTAACTCTTGACCATCCTTATAGAGAGAATTTAAATCGATATACTCTAGATTGTATTTTTCTGCAAGAACTATTAGCTTTTGATTAAACATATTTATCGCATCATTTGAAACATATTCTCCATAAATATTTGCTGTCGGAAGAACACTTTCTATATAGATCTTGGTAGTTGGAAGATCTAATTTTAAGTCTTTTATTAGCGCCTCGTATTGACGCGCGCAGACATCTGTATCAATGCAATGCAATGAATTTATGCCAACCATAAGAAATAGTTTTTGAGGTCTAACTTTGCAAGCCATACTTTTTCTGTTGCGAACATCTTCTATAAAATCTCCTGCAACTCCAAGATTGACGCAATTGTATTCACTAAACACTTGTTCAAAATCCCCGGCATAAGTAATTGAATCTCCAAGAAAAACAACTTTATATGTATTGCCTGAATTAACTTTTTGCCAAAGTTTATCAGTCATTTCTATTTGAATCTCTTTGTTTGATTTTTTTACTTCACTACTATTTGCACAAGAAGAAATAAGAGCCACAATTACTGAAAATACCAGTATTGCAGTTAACATAGTTTTATGTTTCATATTGCTCTCCAAAACAACACGATAGAGTATAATTTTCAGTTATTAAGAATTAGCTAATAGTTTAATACTTCTTAACTAAAAGTTCAAGTTGTCATTAACAATAAGCTATATTATGAAAATATGGCAAAAATAAAAGCAATATTAGGCGATAACATACGTTCTCTAAGGACAGGAAAAGGATGGACTCAAGTTTATCTTGCTGACAGATTGCAGATAACGGCTCCATTTTTAGCGCAAATAGAAGCAGGTAAAAGAGGCATGTCTTTAGAACTTATTGATTCAGTCGCAGAACTTTTTGAAATTCCTGTTGCCAGTTTATTTATTGAGCAGTTTTCATCTAGTAAAATAAAAAGATCCGAAATTAGAACAATAGAAATTCAAACAATAGAAAAACAATTACAAGAAGTTATTTCTGAAAGCATTGCAAAAGCATTTGAAAGATTGAAATAGCGGATTGTATTGCGGTCTTCAGCGTAGTTGTGCTGGACATTGGGGAGGTTGATAAAATATGCCAAGTATAAAAAAGCGCTTGACCTGGGAAAGAAGTGCTTTGGATTTAGTGTACTTGATTCCAGTTTTATTCCGATGGTGTTGAAGAATTTATAAAAAGAAAAAAATGCAGCGCCATCCCAAATTATTGGCGCTTTTAAATAGCGCAGTGATGTAACTTCCTATCTAAGATTGGCCGAAGATTTCTTTGTTCGCTTCTTTGCCACAGCATGAATCATTGTCTCTATAATCGGAATATAATCAGGCGGAACTAATTCCAGATCATCTAAAATTTTTTTGTATTTTTCGTAATGTTGCTTTGTCTTTTCGGGAACATCGATTTTAGGCTTGCCTTCAACGCCTTTTACCAAGAATTCAACGCTAGTGTCCAAAGCCTCCGCCAGTTTAACCGCAATCTCCGCGTTGGGAACAACAGCGCGATTGTCTACATAAGTGTCAATCGTCCGCTTGCTTATTCCAGTCTTTGCGGCAAGCTCCTTTATAATCATTCCTTTATATTCAATTTGCTCTTTTAGATTGTCCCTGAACATGCTTTTATGATACCGAAATCTCGGCATCATTCCCTTGACAATTCCCGATATATAGGTATATCATACTATTACCGATATTTCGGTAATAGTATTTTTAGTGAGGAAAAAATTATGGCAGTGTTCCCGACAAAGAAATTTAAAATCACCTACAAAAGGCCAGGAAGTGAAACAATTCACTATTCCAGCCCTATCAACGCAAACTCAATTATAGAAGCTAAAAACAAATTCAAAATGGGAAATCCCACATGCAAAATCATCGCCTGCGTTAAGATTTCTGGATAAATTGAAGGGAAAGTTATGGAAACTGTAGAAGCGTTAAAAGAAATTTACAACGAAACGGCACCGCACTTAGAATTTTGCCAGTTTACCCCGGAGTTTGATAAAAAGAAATTAGAAACAATACTAAATTTGCTTGCAAAGGAAGAAGAACCTTTGTCCATTCTTTGCGTTGGTTCCGCCGAGGCAAAAGGAATGCTTAGCCTTTTGTCAGTAGGCTATTTTTTATTTACTCGAGAGCAATTTTATTTGGAAAAAAGAGAAAAAGGAATAAAATATTCTGATATCTCTGAGATTTCATACGAAGAAATAGAAAAAAAAGGTTTGTTTGGAAAAACAAAAAAAGAAGGCCATCTTATCTTAAAAACAGCAAATGGCGATAAAGAAGATTTTATCGGTAATTACGCTACAAAAGATATCGTGGAATTTCTTAACAAAGCAACTGATGAATTTAGAAACAATCCACCATCTCCGTTACCTCAAAAAGATCATTCTCATGCAGATAAAATAGCAAACACAATAAAGGAGGTTCTTGGGGACAATTTGTCAGGATGGAGATTTAAGCCAGACATTTCACATAACGACCTCAATTCACTCATTATTCATAATGCCAGCGATGAACAAAAATCTTCTTGCTCAGCTCATTATCATGACAAAGATTGTGACTTATTTTTCTTTAATGAAAAAATTTATATAAAGACAAAATCGTCACCCGACTCGTCCTCAAAATGGCAAAATGTAAAATACAACGATCTGTCAAGTGTAACTTACGAAGAAAAAGATTCAAAGAATTCATCTGAAGAAATTACAACTGACATAACGCTATATGTTTATGACAATAAAAACAATCCAATTCTTTTTACACGCAATAGTCAGCTTGCGACAGAAAAAAATGCCGATTTATTCAGCAAAATCATATCTAATGAACGCGGAGAATTAGTAAAAACTAATATAGAAAAAGAAACGCTTCAAGGAAAACATGTAAACGAAAAAGACAAATCTATCGCTAAAGAAATAATGGGGGGGCTTCTTGACGCCACATTTAAAGCAACAACAGGCTCTTCGCTAAAGAGTCAATACCACTTAGTTTACAAACCTGAAAGCTGGGAATTAGCTGGCAGACTGCTTCAAAAATGGGATGAAATTTTCAAAAGCATTGACTCATTTAAAATCGAGCAAACGTCAAATTCAGAGAAAGAAATTCCAGAATACTTTGCCAAAGGCAAAGGCGGCAAAACACTGCTTTTAAGCAATGAAGTAAAAAATATTTCTTGCTATTATAATAACGATAACGAGTACTATATCAAATATAAGCCTGAAACAAACAAAGAACTTACTTTTGAATTTTCCCTACTGGATGATAATCATCTTTGTCTAAAAAAGAGAGAAGCTACACAGCGTAAATTTGAGCAAAAAACGAACTATACAATGCCTCATGAGATGTTTTCTCCAGAACAACAAGAATATGGACCAGACGCTAAGTTTGCCGGTTATTTTAATATGGACTTTAGCGATGAAAAATTCTTTAGACATTCAGAAATCCGTATTATAGAAATGTCAGGTTGGTCTGGCGTATTTGCAGAACCAATAAAAGCGCTTTTAAAGAATATAGGACATGAAGATGTCTATGAAAGTTTACAAATTTTTAAGCGGAAAATTGAAAGCTTATATTCTGAATTGATGCGCGCTAAAGAAGAAGAAAAAGAGAAAAAGCAAAGACAACTAGAAGAAGAGCGAAGAAAAAGTGAAGAAGAACAACAACTAAAAAGAGAAGAAGAGCAAAGGAAAAAGGAAGAGGAAGAAAAACGAAAAAGAAAGGAAAGAAATGAAAAAATAAAAGAAGATATGGAAAAAATTGACAATCTTATGGATGATTTTTAATATTATCTTCCTAAAGATTGGCACTCGCAGTGAAAAAGAGAAAATATGGAGAAAAAACTAAAATGAGCGACGATATAGACTTTGACGAAGATTCAATAGACAGCAACAAAAAAGTAAGCGATGAAGAATTGGTAGACAAATACCAAAAGCACTTTGATAAAAATCTTGCTATGAAACTTTTGGTAAAACTCAGAAAAGCCACTCGTGACAAACCAAAAGTCATATCAGGTTCAACAGGCGCAATCGTTTCAACTTTAGGAAAACTTCTTTCAGCCTTGGACAATCCCTCAACTCCGACTCATATGAAAGCCTTAATCATTGGAGCGGTCGGATACATCGTTTTGCCGCTAGATTTGATTCCGGACTTCACACCGGTAATCGGTTATGGGGACGACCTTGCAAGCGCCGCTGGCGTAGTCACAGCCGTCGCGGTCTACAGTGATTTTACACTTAAAAAACTAGACGAATACATAGACAGTTTAGAAAAATAAAAAAGGTCCGCCGTTTGAGGCTGACCTTCCTATTTCCTTCTTAGCTACTTTTTGTAGAACTCCGGGAAGAAGAAAATAATCATCGTGTACAATTCCAGGCGGCCGGCCAGCATGGCGAACATGTACCAGCCCTTGAGCGCGGCGGGCAAGAAGCCGTAGTTGCAGGACGGACCAAGCAAACCGTAGGCCGGGCCCACGTTTCCCACCATGCTTAAGGCGCCGGTAAAGGCCGTTCCCAAATCCAAATTCGCGGCGGCTCCAAAAAGGGTCGTGACGACAAGCAAAAGCAAATACAAGGTCATAAAGGCGGCCACGTTAAAGACGATGTCCTTGCGGCCGGCCCGGTTGTTCAATCGGATGCTAAAGACTCCATGCGGATGCAAGGTCTTTAAAAACTCGTTGTTGGCTTGCTTGGCAAAAATCACCCAACGGATTATTTTTACGCCGCCGCTTGTCGAGCCCGAGCAGCCGCCGAGAAAAAACAAGAAGAAAATAAAGGCTTGGGCAAGCGGCGCCCAAAATGTGTAGTCCGCCGTGGCAAAGCCCGTGGTGCTGATTATCGCCGCCGCTTGGAATGAGGAGAACCTAAGCGAATGAAAAAAATCGCCGTAATGCCGCAAGTTGGCGAAAGTGATTCCCAAGACAAAAACAAAAATCAAGGCTATGTAAACCTTGAATTCCGTGTTGTCGCGAATCTCTTGAATTTTTCCAGAAAGCAAATAAAAGTAAAGGGTAAAGTTCACTCCGGCCAAAAACATAAAGACAGTGCAAATCGCGTCGATGGCGGCGGAATTGTAGGCTCCCACGCTGGCGTTCTTGTTGCTAAAGCCGCCCGTTCCGACAGTGGAAAAAGAATGTAAGGCCGCGTCAAAAAAACTCATTCCAGCGATTTTTAAAAGAACAAGCTCCAAGCAAGTGAACAAAATGTAAATCGTCCAAAGCGCCTTGGCGGTATTTGTGATTTTTGGAGTGAACTTTCCTTTTTCGGGGCCGGTTGTTTCGGCCTTGATAAGCTGGAAGCCGCCCACGCCCAAGAGCGGAAAAAGCGCCACGGTAAGCGCCACAATTCCCATGCCGCCAAGCCAGTGGGTTTCGGCTCGCCAAAGATTTATGGAATTTGGAAGCGATTCGACATCGCCCAAAATCGTGGCGCCGGTCGTAGTAAAGCCAGAAACGCTTTCCCACAAAGCGTCGATGAAGCGCGGAATGGCCCGGCTAAAATAAAGCGGGAGCGCTCCAAAAGAACTGGCAAAAATCCAAGCGAAGGCCACGACAACAAAAGCGCCGCGAGTGGAAAGCGCTATTTTCTTTTTCCTTCCAGCGACAAAAAAAACAAGCGCGAAAAAAATCGCGGCCGCCATCGGAACCAAAAAAGAAGGAAGAACGCTGTATTCCTTGTAGCAGAGCGCGGCAATGACAGGAAAAACATAGGTTACGGCCACAATTCCCAAAATTGAAAATTCTATCCTAAAAAAAGAAAACAGCGTCATTAGGCTTGCGCTCCAAACAGCTTTAGAATTTTTTGCGTCTCTTCGGCGCGCGCAATTATGATAAGCTGGTCGTTGGCGTCCAAAATTGTGCTTCCAACCGGAATGACATAATTTTGCGCGCCGGCTTTTTTCTCAAGCATTACAAGGAAGGCACCGGGATTGGCTATGTCAAGCAAAGTTTTTCCGACAAACTTAGAGCTGGGCGGCAAAGCGCATTCGACGATTTCAAGCTGGCCTTCGGAAACGGTGTGAATGCCAGTGACGCTTTTTCCGCGCAAGTGGCTTAGAATCGAGTCAACAACCGTGTCGCGCAAGGGAACAGGAACGTCAACGCCAAGCTTGCGCGCGATTTGCGCGAAAGTGGAACTTTCTACCAAGCTTACGGAGCGGCCCACGCCAAGGGATTCCAAGTACGCGGCCACAACCATGTTAAGCTCGCGGTTGTGCGTGGCGCAAATGACCAAGTCGTATTCGGTAAGGCCTTCCTCGCGCAAAAAACTTTCGTCTGTGATGTCGCCTTTAAATACGCGCGCGTTTGGATAGCGCTCGCTGGCCTCTTTTGTAAACACGTCGTCTTGGTCCACAATCGCAAAGTCTTTTCCAACCTTCACGCGCTTGCCGAAAAATTTTGACAGCAATGAATTTTTTTGCTTCGCCATCAATTTGTCGGCGATGAGCGTTCCGATTCGGCCGGCTCCCACCAAAGCAATTTTGTCCAAGGACTCCACAGAGGCGCCGCAAAGAACAAGCAAGTCGCCGATGTCTTCCTTGCGCGAAAGGACGCCAATGCTGTCGCCGGCATTTAAAATGGTCGAGCCGCTTGGCAAGGAAGTCTTTTCGGCGCTTTCTACGTAGGCAATCAAGAAAGGCTTGTCCGTCAACTTGCGCGCGTTCTTTAGCTGCTGGCCTGCGAGCGGCGAGCCTTGCGCGATTGTTATTCGGCTTATTTCGTATTCGGAATTTTCAAAGGTCACCACGTCGCTTACGGCGCCGCTTTCAACGGCGTGAACAACCGCGTCGGCGGCCTCTATGTCGGGGTTGACCATAAAGTCGATTCCGTAAAGGGGACGGTGCTTTCCGCTAAAAGTTTCGGCGTGCTTTTTTACGGCGGCCGCCGTGTTCATGTAATAGGAAAAATTGCGGACGCGCGCGATTTTCAAAATGTCTGGGTAAACCGAATCGACGAGCGAGCAAGTGATCATGTTCACTTCGTCGTTGGAAGTCACGCAAACCAAAGCGTCGGCCTTTCCGATTCCAACCTCTTCCAAATTTTCAAGATTGTTTCCGTCCATTTCCTTGACTTCGCAATCCAGCGAATTTGAAGCGTGGCGGACGACTTCTTCAGAGTTGTCAATCAAAGTGACTTCGTTGCGCTCGTTGATAAGCCTTCGCGCCAATTGGCGGCCTGTAAAGCCCGCGCCTACGATTACGATTTTCATAACTTTTATTATACCACGCTTCGCGTGGTTTTGCTAGTGGAAATATTGGCTGTCCGCTCACGCGGCGCTCTTTGACATTCGGCGCTCGCAAACGGCGAAAAGTTTTGTAAGGCCAACGGTAAGGCACAAGTAAATAAGGGCGCAGGACAGCAAAGGAATCCACGCGTTGTAGGTGGCGTTGCGAATGTTGTCGCAAGTCTTTTGCAAGTCCACGACGGCGATAAAACTGGCTACCGAAGTTTCTTTTATAAGCGTGATGAATTCGCTTGTGTAGGTTGGAAGGGCTGTCTTAAACGCTTGCGGCAAAATTATCTTCACCAAGGTTTGCCACCAAGAAAGGCCAAGCGAGCGCCCGGCTTCCATCTGGCCTCTGTCCACGCCCTGAATTCCGGCCCTGAAAATTTCCGTGCAATACGCGCCTGAATTTATTCCAAAAGCGATGACGGCCACTAAAACGGCGTTGCTCACCCCAAGCGGAGAAAAAACGACAAAATAAAAAATCATAAGCTGCGTGGCCATGGGAATTCCGCGAATAATCGTTGTGTAGGTTTCAGAAACGCCGCGCAAAAATCTTTTTTCGGAAATTTTGAATATGGCAAAAACGCAGCCCAAGACAGAGCCGATAAGAATGGCGCAAATGGCAATGAAGAGAGTGACGCCCAAACCGGCTGGAATCAACTTCCAGCGGCCATGGGCAATCATAACGTCGAAAAAAGCGTTCGGCATAAAATATTATAGCTCGTCAGCGGAAAGAATCTTTACGTTTCCGTCCAAGGGCATATACGCGTCGGAAAGCTTTTGATAAACTCCGTTTTCCTTTATTGTCTTGATTGTCTTGTTTATTGAATCAAGCAAGTCGGAATTGCCTTTTCTGACGGCTATAGCGTATTCGTCGGTCAAAAAATCGTCGTCGATGATTTTGAGTTCGGCGTTGCGCTTTACAATTTCCTTTGCCGGAAGCTCGTCAATTACGATTGAATCAATCGCTCCGTTTTTCAAAGCGAGCGCCGCGTCGATAACGGTTCTAAAAGACTTGACGGTGGCGCCGTCAATTTCCTCGTTGACATAGCCTTCGCCTGTCGTTCCGGCCTGAACGCCGACGACACGTCCCTTCAAGTCCGCGATGGAAGCGATGTCATTTGTGTCGGCGCGCGCGATGATTGTTTGTCGTGAAGAATAATACGGCTCGGAAAAATCGACATACTTGCGGCGCTCGTCCGTGGCGGTCATTCCGGCGGCGATGAAATCAATTGAGCCGGACTGGAGGGCGGCGATGAGGCCGTCAAAATTCATGTCCACGACCTTGAGCGGGCGGCCGTAATCGCGCGCGATCAAATGGCTGACGGCGATGTCAAAGCCGACAACTTCAGAACCCTCTATCCATTCAAACGGCGGAAACGCGGCGTTTGTGCCCATCTTCACCACGTCATTCTTTTTTGCGCAAGAAAAGCAAGACAAAACTATTAATGTTGACAAAACAGCAAATATTTTTTTCATTATATTAACCTCTTTGGCCATTCTAGCGCGAATCTCAAATCAAGACAAGAGAAAAACAGGCGCGAATTTTTATTTATTTCCCATTAAATAAGCAATAATAACAGTTTTTTTTCTTGCAAAATGCAGAATTCAGATATAAAATAGAAAGATAGTAACTTTTAGGAGCTTTTTAATGAAGAAAATTCAGCATAAACTTGTATTGAGCTACGCGCTTATCGCCCTTTTGTCAATCGTCCTTGTCGCAGTTCCTACGATTGCAAGCCAAGTTTCAGAATTGGAAAAGAATGTTTCCCAAATTGCCAGCGGCCAGCTTTCCGAAGCGAAAGTTTCAATAAACAACTTCCTTAACACGCCCGCTCAAATCGTGCGGGACATAGGAATTTACGCGCGCCGCGCCGACGCTACCCTTCACCAAAAACAAGTCGACTTGAATTCCTTGATAAAAAGCACCCCATCTTTTTACTGCGCCTTCTACACGGGAACTCTTCCGGTCAAAGACGGCGGCTATTTCATTTCAAGCGACGAATGGGTTCCTGACCCTGACTACGACCAAACAATCCGCGAATGGTATACAGAAGCGATTGCCAGCAACGACGCGATCATAACCGAGCCTTATGTCGACGAGGACACGGGAGCGCTTGTCACAACGATTTCATACTGCTACAGGAACGGAATCCATCCCGACGGCGTGGCCGGAATTGACATCATGCTTTCAGCCTTGACGGAAATAATACAAAACATAAAGCTTTCCAACAGCGGCTACTCGTTCATATTGGACAAAAACGGAAACTATCTTACAAACAGCGAGCCGGAAAAAATTCTTAACAGGAATTTCTTTGACGACTATCCTGAGCTGTCGGCGGAAAAAGCCCGAATCGGACAAGACGCTTATGTTGACTTGAACGCGGGAAGCGGCCACTACTTTGCGACCACGCTGATCAGCGAAAACAGCGGCTGGGTTTTTGTTACGGTCGGAAAGTCGGCGGAACTGTTCGCCGCGGTGCAGCGCAGCGTGATTATGGTTTTAGCCATGGCCGTTTTGGGAGTGGTTGTCTCCATCGCTATATCGTTGATTCTTGCGATAAAAATAGTGAACCCGATAAAGACCGTGGACTCTACGGTCAACCAAATCGCTTCGGGCAGCGCCGACCTTACGCAAAGGCTTAAGGTTGACAGCAAGGATGAAATCGGCCACTTGGAGAACGGCTTCAATAAGTTCATCGAAAAGCTGCAGAACATAGTTTCGCAAATTCAATTCTCAAAGAACGGCCTTATCGACGCGGAAGACGAATTGTCCACAAGCGTTCACGAAGCGTCAAGTTCCATCGAAGAAATTCTTTCCAACATAGAGAGCGTAGGAAACCAGGTGTCAAACCAAGTCAACGCGGTGTCGCAAACTTCCGCCGCCGTGGCCGAGATTGCCGAAAACATCAACAGCTTGGAAAACATGATTCAAAAGCAATCTGACGGAGTTTCAAGCGCAAGTTCCGCCGTGGAAGAAATGATAGGAAACATCAAGTCGGTCAACCAGTCCGTTGAAAAAATGGCGGAATCTTTTGAACGCCTGGAGCAAAGCTCAAAGACCGGAATCGAGCAGCAGCATTTTGTTGACCAGCAAATTATGGAAGTGTCCGAGCAGTCCAACAGCTTGCAGGACGCCAACCACGCCATCGCCAACATCGCCGAGCAGACAAACCTTTTGGCCATGAACGCCGCGATTGAGGCCGCGCACGCCGGCGAGGCGGGAAAAGGCTTTGCGGTCGTCGCCGATGAAATCAGAAAGCTTTCGGAAACTTCGTCAAGCGAGTCAAAGAAAATCGGCGCCGAGCTTAACAAGATTATCGAAACTATTTCGCAAGTTGTCAGCGCCTCCGCAAAGAGCAAGGAAAACTTCAACACTGTTTCAGACCTCATCAGCGACACAGACCAGCTTGTTCAAAACATTCGTTCCGCGATGGAAGAACAGAACGAAGGCTCTAGACAAATTCTTGACTCTATCAAAGTTATGAACGACAGCACTGTGGAAGTGCGCACGGCTTCCAAAGAAATGAAGGAAGGAAACGAGATGATTCTCAACGAGGTTCATAACTTGCAGGACACAACGCTTGTAATCAAGCAGAGCATGGAGGAAATGTCCGCAGGCGCCAAGAACATGAACGAAACCAGCGCGAGCCTTTCCGACATTTCTTCAAAGGTCAAGGATTCCATCGAAAAGATTGGCCAAGAAATCGATCAATTCAAGGCGTAAAAAATTACGTCAAAAATGATTGAGTCGCCGCAAATAAAATCGCTCCCAATTTTTCCCCATTTAGGGGAAATTTGCGCGGAGCTAAAATCGTCTCCTTCGCGCTTTTTGATTTTGACGGCGGAAACAGGAGCGGGAAAGTCTACCGCCGTTCCGCTCGCGCTTTTGGAAAAATTCCCCAAAAAAATATTGATGCTGCAGCCGCGCCGCCTTGCCGCCGTGAACGTGGCCAGCCGCGTGGCGGAATTGCTTGGAGAGCGGGTCGGGCAAACGGCTGGCTACAAAGTGTTTTTGGAAAATAAGACAAGCGAGTCCACGCGCCTAGAAGTTATGACCGAAGCGATTTTGACGCGGCGGCTCCAGGCCGATCCAAGCCTTGAGGACGCGAGCGTCGTTGTGCTGGACGAGTTTCACGAGAGGTCGATAAACGCCGACTTGGCGCTTGCGTTTTTAAAGGAAGCGATGCAGCTCCGCGACGACTTGTTTGTCGTGATAATGTCGGCCACCATCGACGCG
>ONET01000097.1 GCA_900316905.1 uncultured Treponema sp. | reverse complement strand
CGCTACAATAGTAAGATATGGAATTTGCAGAAAGCGCTACATTTAAGAAAATCATAGATCCCATTCGTTTTGGCATTGACGTAGGAAGCACCACCGTAAAGGTGGCCGCCCTTGGCCAAAACGACGAACTTTTATACAGCGCGTACGAGCGCCACCGCGCCGACATACGCTCGACAATAATTTCGGTTGTCAACAACGCCCTTGACTCTTTGGAAAAACAGTGCCCGGAAGGCGCGGAGCAAACCCTTAGCGTAAAGGTGACCGGTTCAGGCGGACTAGCCGTAAGCCAGTGGCTCAACGTTCCCTTTATCCAGGAAGTCATCGCGGCCACCACCGCCGTCCGAAAGATAATCCCGCAAACCGACGTCGTCATCGAGCTTGGCGGCGAGGACGCCAAAATCACTTACTTTAAAGGCGGCGTGGAGCAGCGCATGAACGGAACTTGCGCCGGCGGAACCGGAGCCTTCATCGACCAAATGGCCGCGCTCTTGGAAACCGACGCGGGCGGCCTTAACCAACTTGCGGCCGGCGCCACTACGATTTATCCGATCGCCGCGCGCTGCGGAGTTTTCGCAAAGACAGACGTTCAGCCGCTTATCAACGAAGGCGCCCGCCGCGAAGACATCGCGGCCTCGATTTACCAAGCCGTCGTCACGCAAACGATTTCGGGCCTTGCGTGCGGAAAGCCGATTCGCGGAAAGGTGGCCTTTTTGGGCGGCCCCTTGCACTTTATGGAGCAGCTGCGCCGCCGCTTTATCGAAACGCTAAAGTTAAAGGACGACGAGATTATCGTCCCTGAAAATTCGCAATTGTTCGTGGCGCAGGGCGCGGCGTATTCGGCCGAGCGCAAATTTGTTTGCGGCCCCGGCGAAGAAAAGTTCAACTTTCCGACAATCGCGGCTTTCCGCGAGTCGCTCAAAAATCTTGTCGGCGCCGAGCTTCACGAAGTCCAGCGCTTGGAGCCGCTTTTTAAGAGCGAAGAAGAGCTTAAGGAATTCCGCGAGAGGCACGCAAGCGAAAAGGCTTTGCGCGGCGACTTGGATTCCACCAAAGGCCCGGTTTTCCTTGGATTGGATTCCGGCTCCACGACGACAAAGGCTGTCCTTACAGACATCGACGGCCGCATCTTGTGGAACTTTTACACGGCCAACGCGGGAAACCCCGTCGACATCGCCGTGCAGACCTTAAAGGACTTGTACAAACGCCTGCCCAAAGACGTTTACATCGCGCGCGCCGTCTCCACCGGTTACGGCGAGGCCTTGTTCCAAGCGGCGCTTGGCGTTGACGCCGGCGAGGTTGAGACAATCACGCACTTTAGGGCGGCCGACTTTTTTGTTCCCGGCGTGGAATTCCTTTTGGACATCGGCGGCCAGGACATGAAGTGCCTTCGCATGAAGGACGGCGCGATTTCTTCCATCCAGCTTAACGAAGCCTGCTCGTCGGGCTGCGGAAGCTTCTTGGACAACTTTGCCCGCACGATGGGAATGGACGTGCGCGAGTTCAGCCAAAAGGCCTTGACCGCCCAGCAGCCGGTTGACCTAGGAAGCCGCTGCACGGTCTTCATGAACAGCCGCGTGAAGCAGGCGCAAAAGGAAGGCGCCACGGTCGCCGACATTTCGGCCGGCCTTTCTTATTCTGTAATCAAGAACGCTCTCTTTAAAGTAATAAAATTGCGCCGCGCGAGCGACATCGGAACCAAGGTTGTCGTTCAAGGCGGAACCTTTAACAACGACGCGGTTTTGCGCGCCTTTGAAAAAATTTCAGGCGTCAACGTGTTCCGCCCTGACGTGGCCGGCCTTATGGGAGCCTACGGTTCCGCCTTGATCGCCTGCGACCAGTGGCGCGACTTGATGGCTCCAAAGCCTGGCGAGCCGGAAGGAACCGTCCACGACGTTCGCACGACGCTCGCCACGCCCGAGGCGCTGGAAAATTTCCACGTTGACTTGGATCTCCGCCGCTGCGGAAAGTGCCAGAACAACTGCTTGCTAACGATAAACACCTTCACCACAAAGGACAAGGACGGAAAGGAAATTTCCCGCGCCTTTGTCACGGGAAACCGCTGCGAGCGCGGCGCCGAGCTTGGCGACAAGGTTTCTGTCATCGACGCGTCCAACAAGGCCGCCTCAAAGTTGGACGGCTCCGACGAGGCCGAGATTCCAAACCTCTTCGCTTGGAAATACAAGCGCGTCTTTGACTACACGCCGCTTTCCTTGCAAGACGCTCCGATGGGCGAAGTCGGAATCCCGCGCGTCCTCAACATGTACGAAAACTATCCCTTGTGGTTCACCTTCTTCACCAAGCTTGGCTTTAGGGTCCGCCTAAGCCCGCGCTCTACAAGAAGCGTTTACGAAAAGGGCTTGGAGTCAATTCCGTCGGAATCAGTTTGCTATCCCGGAAAAATATCGCACGGACACGTCGAAAGCCTTTTAAAGGCCGGAGTCAAGTTCATCTTTTATCCCTGCGCTCCCTACGAAAAGCAGGAGGACGCGGGCGCGGGCAACCACTACAATTGTCCGATTGTCACAAGCTATCCCGAAGTCTTGCGCAACAACATCGACGCGCTGCGCCAAGATTCTTCAATTTTATACATGGACCCCTTCTTGCCGATTTACGACAAGAACCGCTTGGCCTACCGTCTCTTTGAGGAACTTCATCCGCACTTTGCGCAAATCACTTTTGAAAAAGTCATGCGCGCTGTTGACGAGGCTTGGGCGGAACAGGAAAAGTTCCGCAAGGAAACGCAGCAAAAAGGCGAGGAGGCCTTGGAGCGCATAATCACGCTTGGCGTCCACGGCATTGTTTTGTCAGGCCGCCCCTACCACCTTGACCCTGAAATCAACCACGGAATTCCAGAGATGATTCACGGCTTGGGCTTGGCGGTCTTTACCGAAGACTCCGTGGCGCACCTTGGCTCGATAGAACGCCCCTTGCGCATCATCGACCAATGGGTTTACCACAACCGCCTTTACCGCGCGGCCGCCTTTGTCAGCGAAATGCCCAACTTGGAGTTGGTTCAAATCACAAGCTTCGGCTGCGGCTTGGACGCCGTCACCGCCGACCAAGTTGACGAAATACTCAAGAGCAAGGGCCGCATGTACACCCTTATAAAGATTGACGAAGGCTCAAACCTCGGCGCTGTCCGCATCCGCATCCGCAGCCTTATCGCGGCGGTAAAGGCGCACGAACGAAACCACACCCGCCCTGAATACAAGTCTTCGGCCTATAAAAGGCAAGTCTTTACCAAGGACATGCGCTACAAGCACACGATCATCGCGCCGCAAATGTCTCCGATTCACTTTAGGCTCATACAAAAGGCTTTCAACTGTTCGGGCTATAAATTTGAAGTGCTTGACGCTGTCGACCCCAAGGCCGTTGAGACGGGATTGAAGTTTGTCAACAACGACGCTTGCTATCCTTCGATTTTGGTCGCGGGCCAAATGATCGCCGCGCTTGAGTCCGGAAAGTTCGACCTTAACAACACGTCGCTTATCATTAGCCAGACCGGAGGCGGTTGCCGCGCCACAAACTACATCGGCTTTATCCGCCGCGCGCTTAACGACGCGGGCTGGGGAAACATTCCCGTCTTGTCTTTGAGCGCGCAGGGCTTTGAAAAGAACCCTGGCTTTAAAATCACGATTCCGCTTTTGCACCGCGCCTTGATGGCGGTAATGGTGGGCGACGTTTTGATGCGCGTCCTTTACCGCACCAGACCCTACGAAAAAGTTCCGGGAAGCGCCAACGCGCTTTACGAAAAGTGGAACGCCCGCGCCGAAAAGCAGTTGGAGTCAACGTCGATTCACGGCTACCATAAATTGCTTAAGAACATCATAAAGGAATTTGACGCGCTTCCCTTGCTGCCTGTAAAAAAGCCGCGCGTCGGAGTTGTAGGCGAAATCTTGGTCAAGTTCCATCCGACGGCCAACAACAACATCGTCGAGACAATAGAAAAGGAAGGCGCCGAGTGCGTCATGCCCGACTTGGCGGACTTTTTCTTCTACTCGTTCAGCACGGGCATTTTCCGCCACGAGCAGTTGGCCTTCCCAAAAAAGACGGAGCGAAACGCAAAGCTCTTTGTTTGGTTCATGGAACTTTACCGCCGCGACATGAAGCGCTTCTTAAAGAATTCGCGCCGCTTTGACGCTCCGTCGTCGATTTACGACTTGATGAAGGGCGTTGACGACATCGTGCAGCTTGGAAACATCACCGGCGAAGGCTGGTTCTTGACGGCGGAAATGGTGGAGCTGATTCATTCGGGCGTTCCCAGCATCGCCTGCGTCCAGCCCTTCGCGTGTTTGCCCAACCACGTAACCGGAAAGGGTATGATAAAAGAATTGCGCCGCCGCTATCCGGGAACCAACATCAGCGCGATAGACTATGATCCCGGCTCCAGCGAGGTCAACCAGTTGAACCGTTTGAAGCTCTTGCTTTCAAACGCGCCCGCCGGAAAGCATCCTGACGAAACGCCCAAGGGAAAGATTTGGACTCCCGACGGCGAGATAGAGCCGCAAGTGCGTTTGGCGGAGGGCGCGGTCTTTGTGGATCCGGAGCCGGTCGCCGAAAGCGACGTTCCGCCGGTATTGGACGCAAGGTAAAGGAGAAGGCTAGGGTGGAGCGAAAAATGTATTCGAAGGGCAAAAAACTTTTCTCTGCTTTCACGCTTTTTCTTGCTTGCGGAATTTTTGGAAGGCCTCTTTTTGCTGAATGGAATTCATACAAGATTCCCGATTCCGCCGAAGTCCGCCGCCAAATTTCGCGCGAATGGTTTGAAGGCTCCCTTGACTTTTTGCGCTCCGTCAATTCAGAAATAAGAAGCAACCAAATTGGAACGCAATTTCAAGTCCGCTTGGAAGAGCAGCAGGACGCTTTTTTGATTGTCGTCGCGCCCAAAAGCCAAATGAAGGTTGACGTTTACGAGGCGGCGGGAATGAGAACCGCCGTTGAAGATTCCTACAATATGGAAAGCCCCGGCTCGTGGCTTTTGGTCAGGTCAAAAAAAGACGGCTCGCCGATTTTGGCGCGTTACTTTTTCTCGCAAAATTCCGGCGTGTACATACAGTTCCGCCCGAGCGAAAAAACGTCCTTTGCCGATTTGGTGATTTTTGAAAACTTCGCGGCGCGCGGAGTTCCGATTGGAGTTCCGTTTGAAAAATTTTACACCGCTTCATTCGCGGAAGTCCAGGCGCTGACCAAGAACAACATTCCGTGGGATTATGTCCAGCCTAGAATCGGCCAATACGACGACACGCTTGTGATGGTTCAGACTATAAGGGAAAATTTAAAGAACATCGCCTACGCGGACGACGCCGCCTACAACGAGGAAGGAAAGCCGGTTTCGATTCAAAACGGCCAACCCCGCTTTGTTCCATTTAACTTGCGCTCAAAAATTTCCGTGTCGTCGGCCGGTTTTGTAAAATGGATTTGCGACGGCCTTGTGGAGCCTTTGGCCGGAAGCTACCTAAAGCTTTCGCCGCTTGTCCAAAAGACGGTTCAAGTCAATCCTTCCGGCTCGCAAGGAATTTTGGAGGCCAACTACAATTCCAACCTAAGCCTTGATTGGACTCGCAATTTGGCCGCCGCCGTCTTGAGCGTAAGAAAAAACAATACGATTCTTTACAAGGATTCCGGCGTTGACGTTTCCATTGAGCCTTTCGCGGCCCGTTGGACCGACCGCGGCGTTCAAAGCGCCGTCGGCTACATAAGCAACACCGGCTACAAGATTCAATATTTAAAGCCGCTCTTGTATGTTTTGGCCACAGTGAACCCGCAGTATTTTTACTTGGCCGCGATTCGACAAACAGGCAAGGGGCCCAAGGGCGAAGAAGTGAAAGTCTTTAACGACGCGGCGGCGATTTTTCCATACTTTGACGCGGACGGAAAATTTAAGGCCGTGGTTTTCTATGACGGCGCGGAATATTCCTTGCAGCAGTTTTGCGGCGCTTTCGACTCGCAAAGAAGCGGCGACTCTTTCGCGCATTTGGTTCGCGTAAAAACAAGCGCGAAATTTTATCCGCAGGAAGCGGCCAAGGATTCAAAAGATGATTGACGGAATAAAAGTTGTAGCCTTTGACATTGACGGAACTCTCTATCCCGCTTACAGGTTGAACGTCAGAATCATCGGGCATTTTTTTGCAAACGCGCTTCAATTTTTGCACTTTGGCTTGATTCGCCGCCAGCTTAGAAGAACCGCGCCGCTTGGCGACTTGTTTGAATACCAGGCGCGGCTTTTGGGCGAGCGCTTGAAAGTTTCGTCGCAAGAAGCCCACAAAATTCTTGACGACATGGCGTATAACGGGCTTGCCAAATATTTTAAGGACATCAAGCCTTACAAGGATGTTCCTGAAACGTTCGCGAAGCTAAAGGAGGCCGGCTACAGAATCGCGCTTCTTTCTGACTTTCCGCCGGAACAAAAAGGCGACTTGTGGGGGCTGAAGCCTTATTGCGACAAAATTCTTTCGACTGAAAAAATAGGCGCGCTAAAGCCTTCAAAATATCCCTTCGGCGTTTTGTCGATGGAACTTGGAGTGGCTCCAGAAGAAATTCTTTACGTGGGAAACAGCGCCAAGTATGACGTGCTGGGAGCCAAAAACGCCGGAATGAAGACCGCTTACTTGGAGCCGCTTTGGCGCCGTCTTCTTGGCTTGCACTTAAAGGAAGCAGACATTTCGTTTGGAAATTATCGACAGTTTCAAAAATATGCGCTAGAATAGAAAATGTTTTTGGGTGGGGAAATATGGAAATAGTTGTAGTTCTTATCTCGGTAATCGTTTCTACGGTCGTGATTTTTGCCGTTCGCGCGATGGACCGCGACAGCAATTCTATGGACAAAGTTCGCCGTTACGCCGACAAGCGGCAGGCCGACATGGAAAAGTTCATGACGGAACGTTTCCAGTCCTTGCGCGTGGCCGCCGTTGATTTGGAAACAAAAAAGGACCAGGCTTTGGCCACGATAAA
>ONET01000099.1 GCA_900316905.1 uncultured Treponema sp. | reverse complement strand
ATTTTCTTCTTCCTAAATAATCAATATTAAGTCCTTCTTCTTTTTCTTTTTTTAAAAATTTTTTCAGATTAAAATTTTCTCTCATTTTTTTCAATTTTTCTTGTACTTCATTTTCCCTCATTAATTTTATTACAGGTGATAAAACAGAAGAAGGTTTCCCGAAAGCTACTGTTGAATATATATCATCTTTATCATCTAATTTTACTTTTTTTATTCTTTTTGTATCTTTATTTTTGTTATTTTCTTCCGCACTATCATTAGATATTAATGATTTGTTTGTTATATCCATATCTTTTTTTTCTTCAATTCTAAATGATATTTTATTTATAAATTTCTTTTCCTTGTTGCAATAATCATCAAATTCATATAAATATTTATTTAAATTATTTATATTTGTTCCCTTTCTTTTAAGAGCATCATCCTCTTCATTTTTAGACAAAGATAAAAGTCCGCCAAGCCTTAGGAGCCTCTTTTCCAAAAATGGAAGCGGCCCTTGCCTTGGCTTTTTTATTTTTTGGAACTGAACAAGACTTTCAAGGCCGCGCTTGCTCCCGTAAATCCGTTCACAATGGCGCTAAGGCTTAAGATTGGGCCTATCGGGAACAATAGCCAAGAAAATTTGAGCGACCAAAGCCCAATGCAGATTTGCAAAAACTTCCACGCCAATTTTGCAAAGGCGTCGCCGCGTCCAAGCGGCTCTTGGCGTTCATCGCTGGAATATGTATAGTAGCGGCGCGTGTTTGTGTAGTTTGCCCATTCGCGGAAGGGGTCGTAGCTTTCGTTGGAATAGCCGCCCCATGAAGTTTGGCTTCGGCCGCTGTTTGCGAAGGGGTCAAAGCCGCCCGCGTCATAGCGCGCTCTCTTTTCTGGATCGCTTAAGACTGAATAAGCTTCGTTTATTTTCTTGAATTTTTCTTCCGTGGCTTTGTCGCCCGGATTTCTGTCCGGGTGCCACTTGAAGGCCATGTTTCTGTAAGCTTTTTTTATTTCATCTTGCGCGGCCGTTTTTGAAACGCCAAGCAGCGCGTAGTAATCTTCCATAGTTATAATATAATAAATTCACTGGCGAACGGCAACCCATGTGGCTCCGCTTCCGCCATGCTCCTTGTCGGAAAATCCATAAGCGCCCAATCGTTGGTCGCCTTCGATGAACCTTTTTACAAGTTCCGTCAACGCGCCCTTGCTGTCTTGGGAATGTATTCCCTTTCCGTGAATTATCAGGATTTTTTTCAAGCCCCTAAATTTCGCGGCGGCCACAAAATCGTTCAGCGCCTTCCATGCCTGCTCTTGCGTCATGCCGTGCAAGTCCAAGCTGTCCTGCGGCGGAAGCTTTTGAACATACGACGCGCTGCTCATCTTTTTTTTGTCGGCGCTCTTTTGCGCGGCGGCGTCCTTGTCGACTATCGCCTTGTGCCCGCCGGCTTCCCACTTGTCCAAGATGTCGCCAAAGTTCATTTTATCACCGCGAGGTTTTCTTTTTTAATCCAGCCGCCGCTTTCATTGTAGACGATGTAATACCAGCCTTGAATTTCTTGCTCAATCAAGACCCGGCTTCCGCCGCTTACCGCCGTCTTTGTCATGGCCGACTCTTCCGGAACGGGACTGATTTCTCCGCCGACAATCACGCCGCGCCTTTTTAGAAGAATGTTTGCGTCTATCGCGCAAATAAAAGACAAGCCGATAAAGGCGATTCCAATTAGAGCCGCCTCGAAGCGTTTTTTGAGCGCCAAAAATATTATGGACAAAAGCAACAAAATCGCGTCCGCGCCCAAGATGATGTACAAAAGGCATAGAGGCGGCTCGTTTTCGGCGCTTTGCAAGCCTATCGCTTTTTCGGCGGCCACACGCTCGGCGCGGCGTTTTGCGATTGACAAAAAGGCGTGGCGCTCCAACGAGCGCAGGCGGGCTATTTCTCCGCAGTCAAAAGGCGAGGCGATTTTTCTTTCGTCTTCCTTGTTGTCCGCCGCGGCAGGCGCCCATGCGTAGGCGTAAACCGATCCGGCCTCGTCCGGCTCATCCTTTTTGTCAATCGCGTCTTTCTTGGAGCTTGTGATGTTCACCACACATTCTGGGACTGAAAGGTAAATCGAGCGGCCTGAGTAGGCGGTCGCCATCATTCTTATGTCAGGAAGCGATGTTGTTCCGGCTACAAAAGGAATCCATTCAAAGTCCGCGACAGGAATTTTCTTTGTTGAAAATTCGGTCGCCTTTTCGTTTTTCGTTGTCGTTTCGTAGCGCTTTGTTTCCCTAAAGAGCGAGTCTTTGGGAATGCTCCACGCGAACTGCTGCGCTTGAATCGCGTATTGCAAATAAATCGTAAAGCTTGTCTTTTCGTTCGCCCGCAGCGTTATTGTAGGAACGCCTTTTGTTTCCTCGCCCAAAACTTGGCCGCCTTCAAACACCAATGTCATTTTTGGCAAAATCGTGCGCGGGTTTTCGTATACTTCGACCGTTTTAAAGTCTATGGCAAAGCGGCGGCCTTGGACATAGATGATTAACGGCGGCAAGGTTATGCTTCCTGTTTTCCTAAAGGTGAACCAAAGGTCAATCTCCGCTCCCATGATTCCTTCGCTGGAAAAATATTCGCCGCGCTTGGACGAGTTGAATATGACTCCGTCTGGAAAGTTGGGCAGTTCCGTCTGAACGTCGCTGGGCAAAATTTGCGGAATTTGCAGGATGAACTGCGCCTCTTTGTTTGTGAAGAAAATATCGTCTTTGGGAACGACTTGCAGCTTTTGCGCGTCCTCCCTGGAAAACCACGAGCGGCGCGCTTCCTGCGAAGACAATGTTCCTGAGCAAAAAAAAGCGAGCGCGGCTAGTAGTCCAGCGCGGATGAAGGCTTTTGTTCTTTTTGAACGTTTTTCCATTGTTGTTGGTCTTTCTCCCGTATTCTATTAAACACTGATTTTTGCAAGTCAGATTCTTCTTCCGAAATTTCGTCGGCGCCAATCATTTGCCGCTCGCTTTCGTGGGCGCGCTGGGCCTGTTGGTTCCTTGACAGCTCCAAGTTGACTTTGGCGCGGACGTTGCTGGGGTCAACCAAAAGCGCGTTCTTAAAAAGTTCCGCCGCCTTTTGGTAGTCGCCTTCGCGCTGCGCGATTATTCCTGAATTGTAAAAGGCCGCGAACTTTATTTTGTCCGGCGCGTTTCCTGACAGCGAGTTGATTTTTTCCATCGCGGCTTTGTTTTCGTTTTGCATCAAGTATGTGACCGACAGTCCGTAAAGCGCGTATTGCTTGATTGTTTCATCGTCGTTTTCTTCCGCCTCGGCAAGGCTTTGCGTAAAGTCCGCGATCGCTTCCGTGTACTTTTTTTGGTTCCAGCTCCAAACGCCGTCCAAAATTTTTTTGGATTCCTTGAATTCGCTGGAACATGAGGCGAACGTCAGCGCGACAATCGATATCGCCGCCGCTTCCTTAAAGCCGCGCAATGAAAATTCGCTGGCTACAAAGCTTAGCGCGAACAAAAGAATTCCCAACATTATGAACAGCTTGTGCCTGTCCACGCTTTGAAGCTCGTATGCTAGCGTCGCGGAATTTTCGCTGTCGGAGCCGCCGCTTATCGACGCCAAGATTTTTCTTGCCGAACCTATTTCCGTGGCGTCGACAAATTTTGCCGAGGCGCCTTTTATGAATCTAAATCCTTGGCCGCCGAAATTTTTGGCGTTGGCCTCCTTGACGGCCTCTTTGATTTTTTCGCTTCTTAGCGCGGTCTTTACCAATGTCTTTCCGTCGCCCGCGTAAATTTCGGCCTCGCGCTCCTCGCCAAAGCCGATTATTACGACGCTGGCTCCTTTTTTTAAGGCCGCGGCCAAGGCGCTTTGCAGCGCGTTGTCGCTTTCCTCTCCGTCAGTGAAAAGCCAAATGACAGGCGCCTTTGAAATTGTTTTTGGAAATGATTTTAGCGCGGCGTATATTCCGTCGCCCAAGCTGCTTCCCGCCGAGCTCATCATTTTTGGCGAAAGGTTTGCCAAAAGCGAGCGTATCGCTTCCGTGTCTTCCGTAAGCGGAACCGCTATGGCGCCGTTGCCCTTCGCGATTATGGCGCTTGAAGGGATTCCCGCCGTGTTGTCCAAAAGCTCTTGGGCGTAGGCGGCGGCCGCTTGCAGGCGCGTCAAGTTGTTGGGGCAGTCGCGGGCGGTCATGCTGTATGACACGTCAAAAACGTAGGCCACGGCGCTTCCGTTCTTTTGGGTCGGCGTTGAGATGGTTTCCCAAGAAAAGCCCGCCAAGGCAAAGACAAGCATGCACCAAGCCGCCGCGCGCAATGAGAAGCGCCAAATGATTCTGCGCCGTATGTTCCTAAATTCCAAGGAATTTCTTTTTTTGCTTGACTTGGACAGCGACATGAGGGCTTTTTTGCAGACAAAGAAATTGTGCAAAATAGCCGGTATCAAAAGCGGAAGTCCGTATAAAGCCCAAGGCCGCTCAATGCCAAAATTCATACAAACTCCTTAAGCAAGAACCTTCGTATAATCCAAGAAAGCGCGAACGTCAAAACCGCCGCCAAAATGAATTCGTCGTAATACTGGGTGTTCACGTTCCGCAAGTAATAGTTTTGCGCCACTGTTTGCCTTTTGGTGATCGCGTTGAGCGCCAACGAAAGCGCCTGCAAGTTTTCCACGCCGTAATAGCGGCCGCCGGAACTTAGCGCTATTTTTTCCAATGGCCGCGAGTCAAAGGCCGAGTCCAAGTAGCCTGTGTATTCTTTTCCGGTGTAGGGGTCCTTGTAGTCAAGCGGAACTGAGCCTCGCGTTCCTATTCCCACGGCGTAAATCGTGATTTTGTTTTCGGTGGCAAGCCTGGCCGCGGTTTCTGGGTGAATCTCTCCGGCGTTGTTTTCGCCGTCGGTTATAAGTATGACGCATTTGCTGGGGGCCTTTGACGCGGCAAGGTGGAATATGGCGGAACTGAGTCCGGCGCCGATCGCGGTTCCTTCTCCCATCTCGCCCAAATTAAGGGACGTTAGGCGGCTCCTGAAAGTTTCCAAGTCCGAAGTGGGCGGAACCAAAAGGGCGGCTTCGTTTCCCATCGCCACAAGGCCGTATTGGGCGCCTGAATTGTTTTGGGCCAGCATGTCCGCCGCCTGCTTTGCCGCGTCAATGCGCAACATTCCGCCAATGTCGCGCGCCGCCATTGAAGGGCTTGTGTCAACTACAAAAACAATGTCGCAGCCTCTTGTGGTGTAGACCCGTTCCTGCGTGTGCGCCACGGGATCGGCCAAAGAAATGACGGTCAGCAAAAAGGCGGCGACGGTCAGCGCGGTGGAAAGGCCCGACGAAAATTTCAAAAGCTTGTCGTTCCAAGAAAAAGCGTAGCCCTTCCAGTCCGCGAACGTGATTGGAAAGCTGACTTGCTTTAGAAGCCCCACTTTCCTGAACACAAAGAAAAGCGGAATGGCGAGCAAAAGGAAAAATGCCGAAGGGTTCATGAAACTAAAGGACACTTAATTCCTCCTCCGACTCGCCGTCGCTTTCAAACAAGTTTATCGCTTTTAGCGTCATGTCGGTAAGCGACTTGCGCTCGTTGGCGGCCAGCTTGGCCTGGTGCTCGGCCGGCGGATAAAGTTGGGATTCAATCGAGTCGTGCGCGTATCGAATGTAGTCCGTGCGTATGAACATCGAAGTAAGGTCTTCCACGCTGTTTTCAATCGCAGGCGGAATTTCGCCAATGCAAATTTTTTGGAAGGCGTCGCGCACGCCCCGCGCGGACGCGGATTCAAACGGATAGTCAAACCTAAAGGCCAAGTATGTTCGCGTGATGTTTTGCAGGCTGGCGCAAAATTCTATGTCGCCCGCCTTTTTGTTTTTGAGCAGCTTCTTTATTTTTTTTATGGCCACCGCCGAATTGCGCCTGTAGGCGCGCATGATTTTCATGTGGTTGAACCAGCGCCTTATGTCGCCAAATTTTATCAGCGCGCGCAGGAGCAGGGCAAAGAGCAAAACGGCCGCCAGGACGATGGCGAAAATCACGTAGGTCGTTCCGGGGATTATAAAAGGCGGCGACGGCGGCTGCATTTCGCGCAAGTTTGTCTTTTCCACGATTGACTTTATTTCAATCGGATCGAACAAAATCGAGTATGAAATGTTCTTGTTCTTGTCCTTGTCGCTGAGGTTGAGTATTGAGAACAAGTCAAAGGGCGGAAATTCAATCACGCCGGGCCGCCAAGGCACTATGCGCAGGCTTATGACATATTCCATGTCGTTGCGGCTAAAGAAGGCGCTTTTTATCGTTAGCGAATCGTACAAGTTTCTAAAGGGGAACTTTGCTACGTCGATTTTTTCTTCCATCACCAAGTCGGCGTTTGGAAAGAAATCAACCGCGCTTCTAAAGGAGTAGCGCAGTTCCGCCTCGTCGCCTACAAAAACTTCCAACGGAAGCAGGCTTTGCGAAAGCTCCGAGGCGTTGTCCGAAATGTTTTCCGAAAAAGTTTGGCCAAAGCAGGGCGCGGCCAAAAGCGCGGCTGCCGTCAAGGCGAGGAAACAGTAGAAATTCTTCAATCTTTTTTTCATGCGATTTCTCTCTGTGAAAAGAACGCCATCAAAGCGGAAAGCGCGTCCTCGCTGGTGGATATCGACAGGGGAATGCCGCCGCGCCTCAACACGCTGTCCGTCCATCTTTTGCTCCGCATGGCCGCGTCTTCGCGCCATTCGCTTCTGAACGTCTTGGACATTGTCGGAAAGAGCCTGCGCTCGCCGCTTTCGGGATCGCGGCGATTCCGTTCTCCGCGATCGGCGATATCCTCGTCTCCTCCGCGGTCTTCACCGCCGTCG
>ONET01000100.1 GCA_900316905.1 uncultured Treponema sp. | reverse complement strand
GTGCGTTCGCATTTCCTTGCTCGGCGGATTTTTTATGCCATTCAAAAGCTTGTTCGTAACTTTGCTCTACACCGTGACCATAATAGTACATTCTGCCCAACATGTATTGTGCGTTCGCATTTCCTTGCTCGGCGGATTTTCCATACCATTCAAAGGCCTCCTTATCATTTTGCTCCAGACGACCGTTAGAATAATATGCAAGCCCCATGAAATTTTGTGCTTTGACACTACCTTGCGCAGCAGATTTCGCAATCCATTCACGACCTTTTTCATAATCGGGCTCTCCAGCTTGATCAAAACAATACATAACACCCAACATAAATTGAGCATCGACATTTCCTTGCTTAGCAGACTTTTGACACCATTCAAAGGCCTTTACACAATCTTGAACAACTCCATCACCAGTATTATATATTACTCCAAGTTTAAACTGAGCCTCAGCATCACCACTTTCGGCTTTTTTCATAAGCTCATCAAATTCAGCTTGCTTTTTCATAATCGCCCTCTGGAGTTCACGTTATCTCAAATCTGTGTTAAATGCATTTTCAATTATACCCCATCACCCACAACTTTTCAAGCAAAACACTTTGTCCAACTCCTCACCCTTCCAACAGCCTCACCATCTCTTCTCCGGCCCCATGCATTTTTGCAAATTCCAACGCGGTAAAACCTTTATTGTCGCGCAAAGACAAGTCGGCGCCCGCGTCTATCAAAAGTTTAGCGCATTCTGTTTCTCCTCTAATCGCGGCTTCCATAAGCGGAGTGGTGCCAACATTGTTCTTCTTGTTCACGTCAGCGCCGGCCTCAACGAGAATTTTTGCAATGTCGTAGAACCCTTTAATAATGGCTACAGTCAACAAAGGGTCTTCAAGGCGGCCTGACACGCAATTTATGTCGTGGCCATCGTCAACAAGCTGCTTCAAGCGCTTAGTCCAATTGCCATGAACGGCGAACAAAATAAATTCGCGGAACTCAATGGCTAGGTAATTTGCGTCGTCGTCGTCACATATCTCAAGACTGTTCCTCGCTTCCACAAGAATTATGTTTTTTCCAATTAAGAAGCTTTCATAGACTCCGGCCTTAGGCTTTTTACAAATGGGCTTTCCGTCAACAAGGAGTCTTCCCAAAAAGGGTTTGATTTTTTTATTTGGAATTTCTTTTTTGCAAACATAAAGGCACTGAACGCTCTCTTTGTCATGGCATCGCGCCAAAGTCCTAAGTCCGAGCTCGTTCCAAGAACAAGCCTCCATAAGATTTTCACTCGGAATCACATACGCTCTTTCGTCAGGCTCGCCTACAACCTCAATCAATTGTTCAAGTTTAAAAAATGGTTCAAAGCCGCGTCCCGCTATTTTTATGCCAAAATCTGAGATTGAAATTTCATTTATATAAGAAAAATGTCCTCGCATGCGTCGCCCATCCCCCTTACTCCACCTTTCTCCTCAACCGCCGCAAGGCCTTGGCTTCCACGGTACGGACATCCAAACGCGTCATACCAAAGCGCTCGCACACGTCCTTTATCGTATGGCTTTTTCCGTCGTCAAGGCCAAAGCGCATTTTTAGAACATCCTGCTCCAGTGGCGCGAGCGCGGACAAAACGCCGCGCAACTGTTCCTGCAACTCTTCGTAATTAGACCATGATTTTTGTTCCATAGGTTCCCCCTTTGTCTAGCCAGAAATTTTCTTGCCGCCGCTAGAACCCGCAGCGGCGCATCCACAAGTTTGTTTCGCCGTAGATGTTGCGTTTGGGATTATAGTAGCCGGCATTCCAATTCCACCGCATTTCATAGAGATAAGGAGATCGTGCCCAAGGCTCCACGTCCACCTCGCCGCCGCGCAAATCCGAGCCGTAAACGCGAGCGAACAAATGGTGCATTCCGTTATCAGGGTTCTGGTTGCGGACAAGCTGGCAGCTCTTTTTTAATTCCGGCCACATCAAATCCCATTCATGCTTAAAGGAACAGGAATAGTCGATGCAATTAACCCGTCCGTCTTTGTTAAAGTCGCGGACATTCCGTTGCGAAACCACGAGCGTTTCCTTTATTCTATCGTCCGTCGTCATTCGGTAGCCGCTTGGCGCTGACAGAACCGAATAAGGCGCGACGCGCGATGTCGGCTGGTCAAAAGGAAGTCCTTCAGCTACAAGAAGAATCAGCGCAAACACCACCAAAGCAAAAACCACCACCAGCGCAGTGCTTCCCATAGTGAACTTAACTATACGCCAAACATAGCCTTTGTGCGACGTCCATTTATCCGGCCAAAGAGAATCTTCCCGCCAATACTCCGAAACATAGTTTGCCAACCGAGCCCTGTCATAGTCGTTCATTTGATTGTAGCAATTCTCGTATTCCGCGTGTATCTGGCAGCTTGCGCACTCGCTTTTCTTGCAGCGGCCAAACTGAATGCAGCAAATACAAGCCGAACGCCCCTTGGCCAATTCCCTGACGGCAAAGTCGTTAAAAGTTTCTTGCCGCGTCACCAAACGCATTTCGTTTTCCTTTCCCATAAATCAGCCTCCTTTGCAACTACGGTTCTATCAAATCTGTTGGATCTGTATTCTTTAGCTCGTCAATAAACTTGCTGTTCCTATATCCTTGCCAAAAGCATGGATTCAGCAAACAACAAGAAATGAAAAAAAGCAAAAATAGAAGAATCCCACCCACAACCACATAACAAAGAATCTCAAGTATTTCTTCCATAAACACCTCCTTGACAATTCAGCCTTATACCGTATAATATAATTCAAGTTCATTCCCAAGTCACGGGAACGACAGTCCGCGCGAGCGGACCAGTGGATAATTTCCTAGCCGTAATGCCGCGAAGCGGCAGAATGGCAGCTTGCGTGAGCAAGCCAGTGGATAATTTCCATGCCGTAATGTTGCGAAGCGGCAGAACGACAGCGCGCGTGAGCGAGCCAGTGGATAATTTCCATGCCGTAATGCTGCGAAGCGGCAGAACGAAAGGGAGACTCTATGGCAATAGACTTTACTGAAAAAGCCAAGCGATACCAGGCGATTGACCAGATAATCGCTTCCGGCCGCAAGCTAAAATGGAATCAAATCATTTCGGAACTTAGGCAAAACTACGGCATAAAAACAAGCAGTACCACTTTTTTCCGCGACATAGAGGACCTGCAAGAAAAATACCAAGCGCCGATAGACACCGACTTTGAGACAAGCGGATACTTTTACACAGATCCCAAATACCGCCTGCCCCGCTTTTACACGGATGAAAACGCAGCCAAAGCCGCGCGCCTGATAAAGACTTTGATGGACAGGGTAAAGGGAAATCCGCTTTACAAGGAAGCGCAAGAAGTTTTTGAATCGCTTGCCACAGAAAGCCGCGACCTTTCCATTGAAAACATCAAGATAAACAAAAAATCCGACAACGACAGAATAATTTTTGTGGGCGCGCCAAACAAGGACATTCCGGCGGAAACTTGGCGCCTTATCGACAAGGCCTTGCAAGAAAACCTTGTCATCACCTTTGACTACAAGTCGCTCACAGACACAAAGCCCAAAAAGCGCCGCGTCCAACCCTGGCAGCTGATTTACGACAACGGCAACTGGAACTTGCACGCGCTTGACGTGATAAAAAACGGAAGGCGCCGCTATTCGCTCAGCGAAATGAAAAACATTCAGCTTACAAAAGAAGTCTTTAGGCTGCCAAAGGACTACGACTTTAGAAAAATGACGATGGGCTCCTTTGGCTGCATGTGCCACGACACAAAGCTTGACTACAAAATTCACTTGCACGGCTACGCGGCGCGCGTCTCAAAAAACCGCGTCTGGGGCGAAAATCAAACTATCACTCCCGACAAAAAAAATCCAGGCCCCGACGGCGACGGAATAATTTTGTCTTTTACAAGCAACCAGCTTTTTGCAATCCAAAGCTGGGTTTGGAAATGGGCCGGCGAGGCTTGGCCCTTAGAGCCCAAGGAACTTGTGAACGACTGGAAGGAAAGACGCAAGCGCGTGAACGAAGTGAAGGTATAAGAAAATTAGAATGTCAGTGAAAAAGTCCAAGAAACTCAGTCGGAGTATATACCGGGATGTCAGACATTTTAAAATCCTTTTTATTTCTTGTTACTATGCAATTGCACCTAGAATTCTTTGCAACTGAATATTGAACAGCATCCTCAAAATCATCCCAATTATAACTCAAGGCTCTTTTTGCAATCTTTTCATTCGCTTTTGAAACAGAAACAATCTTTAAGAGAATCTTGATTTTTTCAATTGTCGCTTCTGTATTTTTCAGATTCTTCTTTACAAGGTAAAAAATATCAGTAATTGACACAACAGAAATATAACCTTTTACCTTTTTATTCTCAGACAACTTTAGAGCGTCTAATGAGTCCGCCAAAAACTCAGTTCTATTTAAGAGAACATCAAGAATTACATTTGAATCATAAAAAACTTTCATAGTGAAGAAAGCCGCTCATCTTTAACTTGCGAAATAGTATAATCGCCGTTTCCCGCCGCTCCAACTAAGCTTTCGACAAGGCGTAAGTCTCTTGTTTTTTTCTTAGCAAAAAAAGGATTTAATGAATTTTTTAGCGCTCTAATCAATGACCGTTTTTGAATATCAGAAAAACTGTCTATTTGAGACATCAGTTCAAAAAAAGCGGCATCAGACATATAAAATCCTCCTTTCTAACAAGACTATACTAAATTATAATATCAAAAACAAATAAAATCAACATTTTTCCATCACGCACCTAACCCTGTGCCCGTCGGCCACTTCCCTTAACGGCGGGAGCGCGGCGGAGCACTCCGCCTTGGCGTAAGGGCAGCGGTGGGCAAAGGGGCAGCCGTTTTCTTTGGACAAAACGCTGGTCACTTCCACGCTGGAGGCCTGCGCCTTGCCTTGCGCGCCGTCAAACAAAAGCTTTGTGTAGGGGTGGCGGGCATTTTGGAACAAGGTGGCGGCGGGAGCTTCTTCAACAATCGCGCCGCGGTACATGACGGCGATGCGGTCGCAAAACCAGCCGGCCACTTTTAGGTCGTGCGTGATAAAGACAAACGAAAGGTTCTTTTTAGCGCGCAGGTCTTGAAGCAAGTTCAATATTTGTCCTTGTATCGAAACGTCAAGAGCGCTCACGACTTCGTCGCAAATCAAAAGCTCGGGGTCCATTATCAGGGCGCGGGCGATTGAGACGCGTTGCCTTTGGCCGCCGGAAAATTCCGAGGGGCGTTTTTCCAAGTGCCGCTCTGTAAGCCCCACTTCTAAAAAAACTTTTTTGGCGCGCTCGCGCAACTCTTCCGCGCCGATTTTTTTGGGCGCAAACTTAAAGGCGTCGGTAAGGACAAAAAGCGCTGTCATTCTGGGATTAAGGGAACGCGCGGGGTCCTGAAAAATGTATTTTACGCGCCGCCTGTATTCCGAGAGCGCCTTTTTTTTGTAGTCGAATATGTTTTGGGCGGAACCGTTTTCCTGGCCGGGAAAATACAAAACGCGGCCGGCGGTGGGTTCGTACATGCGGACAAGCATGCGCGCGGTAGTGCTTTTTCCGCAGCCGGACTCGCCGACGATTCCCAGGGTTTCGCCTCGGCGCAAGTCAAACGAAACGTCGTTCACAGCGTAAACCAGCTGGTCTTTTTTGGCAAAGAAGCCGGCCTCCAAGTCAAAGCTTTTGAACAAGTTTTGCGCGCTCAAGATAAGCGGGCGGCTTTCTTGGCCAGCGACAGATCCCCGCGTCAAAGCGCGGGAATGACAGTCGCGCTCTTGCTCTTGCAACAGTTCGCTCATTTTGCGGCCTCCGCTTCTTTCCAGCAAGAATAATCGGCCGCCTTGCATTCCTCTTTTGCAAAAGAGCAGCGCGGCTCAAAGGGACAGCCCGGCGGCGGATTTTTTGGATCTACGACGCTTCCCGGAATCGAAAGCAATTTTCGCTCGATGTAGCTTGTTCCAAATTTTGGAAGCGCTTCAAGCAAGGCCTGCGTGTAGGGATTCTTTGGCCGCTGGCTAACGTCCGCCGCGCTTCCCTGCTCCATTATTTTTCCGCCGTACATGACAATCATTCTGTCCGAAATTTGCGAAACCAAATCGATGTTGTGCGAAATAAAAATAATTGAAAGTCCCCGCTTCTTTTTTAAGTCCAAAAGAAGGCTTACGATTTGCGCTTGGATTGTAACGTCAAGCGCGGTCGTCGGCTCGTCGGCGATCAAAAGCTCTGCGTTTTGCGCCAAGGCAAGCGCGATTCCGATTCTTTGCAATTGTCCGCCCGAAAATTGGTGGGGATAGTTCCTCAATCTTTT
>ONET01000102.1 GCA_900316905.1 uncultured Treponema sp. | reverse complement strand
ATCGGGAAGTTCTTGGCTGTGTAGCCGGCGCCTACCAAGGCGTTTGTGATTCCCTGGGCGCAAGAGTCGTTTGAAGAGTAAACGGCGTCAAGCTTTGTTCCGTTGGGGCCGTACTTCTGTGATGTTACCAAGTTCTCCATGCGCTTCTGGGCGGCTTCTGTAGACCAGTTGAGAGTGGCGCACTGGGCCTTTGAAGTCTGTCCTGAGCGGCAAACCAAAACGCCTGACTTGAGGTAGGGGGTCAAAACGTCCATGGCTCCGCCAAAGAAGAAGTTGATGTTGTTGTCGTCGGGAGATCCTGTGAAGAACTCGATGTAGGCGGGATCCTTTGATGTGCGGCTGTTGAGTCCAAGCTTTTCAACCAAGTAGTTGCCCTGGATTGTTCCTACTTTGTAGTTGTCGAATGTGGCGTAGTAAGAAACGGCGTCTGAGTTCATGATCAAGCGGTCGTAAGCGATTACTTTTACGCCCTGCTTTTTGGCTGTGTCAAGAACGCCTTTAAGCGCGCTTCCGTCGATGGCGGCGATTACCAAAATCTTGTCGCCCTTTGTGAGCATGTTCTCAATCTGCTGAGTCTGCATGGCGATGTCGTTGTTGGCGTACTGAAGGTCAACGGCGTATCCGGCTTTCTTAAGCTCTTTGGCCATGTTGGATCCGTCCTGGTTCCAGCGCTGCAAGCTCTTTGTGGGCATAGAAACGCCAACCTTTACTTTAGGAGCGGCGAAAACCGCGCCTGTGCACATCATTGCCGCTACGGCAACAGAAATGATTTTTTTCATAAAAAATCCTCCATTTGTTTTTTTTTTGCCGCTTTTTCGCGGCACGACTATAATATAAGGCATAATAGGCCTTTAAAAACGACCGTTTTCTTGATTTTTTTGCGGAATTTGGGAAATTCTTGGGATTTTTTAGGAATTTTTTGCCTTTTGGACTAGTAATTTTTTGTGGTCAAAAAATTGCTATTGCGGCGCGAAAATTCCGTTCGCGCCGCAAAAGGAACGAGTCAAGACTTTAAGCGAAGCGTGTCTTGATTGCCAGCCCGCGTGAGCGGGCAGTTGAATCGCTTCCTAAGGCAAAATTAGCGAAGCGACATACAGTTCCTATTGTCTGTACACTTCCTGACGGGTGTGGAAGCCGCTTTTTATGACGATTTCGTCCATGTTTTCGGCGGTGACGGCCATCGGGTGCAGCCAAAGGACAGGAATCTGGCCCGCGCCGTTGTCTATGCTGCCGTTTATCGAGCCGCATTCCTTGACGCTTTTTCCCCGCGCCAGCGCCACGGCGATTTCAGCGCTTTTGGCGGCCAGCTCGGTGATGGGCTTGTAAATCGTCACGGCCTGCTTTCCGTTGACTACGTTTTGGCAGCCGGCGATGTCCGCGTCCTGGCCGCCCACCGCGATGTCCCTTGCGGGCGCGAATTCGCCTATGGCGCGGATTATCGAGTCGGCCACGGCGTCGTTTCCGGCGATGACGGCGTCGGGGCAGTTTCCGGCCTTCAAAAGCTCGGCCATCTTTCTGTAGGACAAGTCGTAGTTCCAACCGTCGGTCCAATAATTGTAGACGATTTTCGCGCGGCTGTCCTTTATGGCGGACTCAACGCCCTGTCGAATCAATGTCATGTTAAAGTCCTCTTCGGGGCCGTAAATGCAAAAGAAGGCGCCGCGCGGCTTTTTGCGCAAGAGTTCCTGCGCCATCAAGGTTCCGACGGCGTGGCTGTCAATCGTAACGTAAAGGTCGATGGGAGAGTTCCGCAAAAGCCTGTCATAGGAGATGACTGGAATGCCCTTGCTTTTAGCCAGACGCACGCTTTCGCCAAGGCTTTCCGCGTCTTTGGGAACGATGACCACGGCCTTGACCCCGCGCTTGACCAAGTATTCAATTTGCTGGTTTTGGACTTCCACGCTGTTGCCGGAATTTTGGACAATCACGTCGGCGCCCAAATCTTTTGCAGTGTTCAGGAACACGTCGCAGTCGCGCCGCCAGCGCTCGATGGCCAGCGTGTCGATTGAAAAGCCTATCGAAAGCCGCGAGGCGCTTTCCGCCTCAACGCTCGGATTAGAATGGACCGCCTTGCTTTTTTTGCAAGAAACAAGCGCCGCCGCCAGCGCCAAAAGAAGCGCCGTCAATAAAAGTTTTTTCATTCTCCGTCTCCGCTCCCCAACATTTTTTGCCTGTATTCGCTGGGCGTCTCTCCGTATTTTTGCCTGAACAGTTTGCTGAAGTAGTTTTGGTCGTTGTAGCCTACGTCCGCCGATATTTCCTTTATTATCAAGGCGCCGTCGGACAAAAGGCGCTTGGCCTTTTCCAGCCTGGCCGACGTGACGTAGTTGATGTAAGTTTCGCCGGTTTGTTCCTTAAAGAGCTTGCTTAGGTAGAAGGGGCTCACGCCAAGAATTTCGGCCAGACTTTCCAAGCTTTGCGGTTCGGCTAAATGGCTGTCGATGTACTGGCGCGCCTTTAGCGCGATGGGATTTTCTTGGCTTCCCTTTGACATGGCGGCCGAGGCGGCGCATTCCGAACTGCGCTCCAAAAAATATTTTTCCAATTGCTCGCGCTCGTTTGTCTTTGCGAAAAACGAAAAGTCGCCGGCGGAGTCCTCGTCCTTGTAGTCTGGGTTGGCCTGGCTCGCGGCGCCGCGCTCCTTTACCAAAGTTTCAAAAAGGCTTCCCTTGATTTTGTCGTTTTGCCCTTCAAAGGCTTGGTAAAGGAGAGCGCAGTATTCCTTGGCCAGCCCCGCCGCCGCGCTTGAGTTTCCGCCCCGTATCGCGGCAACAAGCCTTGAAGCCGCCTTTTCGGCCAAGGAGGCGCCGGAACCCTTGCCGCTTTCTTGCGCGGAGCCTTTGCCGCTAAAAGCCACGCCTTCGTCCTCGATTTTTGAAAGGCAGGCGGCGGCGGCGTTGTAGGCGTTTTGCGCCTTCATTATGTCGCGCTCGATTTCGCTGGCGCCGATTTTTACTTTGCCCGAGATTTTTGTCGCAAGCAGCGTGTAGATTTCCCTTGTGAGCTCCTCCGGGTTTTCGTTCTTGGCCAGCGGAAAGAAGACTCCGATTCTGTCACCCATAAAGGAGCCGGTGACGCAGCGGCATTTTCCGCCAAGCGCGTCGCGAATCTTTACGTAAACGTCGTAGCGCTTTTCGTTTGGAATGTCGGAAATTTCAAGGCAGGCGAAAAAGTAGGGAAGGCCTTCAATTCCAAAGTAGTTCAAGTATTCTGAAAAATCAGTTCCCTTGTTGTTGAATATGCAGGAATAGATGAAGTCGCTTTCTACCATCGTGGAGACGACGCTTAGCTTTTGGCGAAGCTCTATGCTGTCGGTAAGCTTTCCCCTTTCGGAATCCACTTGGTTCATCGCCTCGCGCGCGGTTTGCGCTATCAAGTTGCGGTTTACGGGCTTGGTCAAATACTTGAAGGCGCCCAAGTTAAGCGCCTCCTGCGCGTATTGGAACTGGTCGTAGGCGGAAAGTATTATGATGACGATGTTGGGCTTTATGCGCTTTATAAGGCTTATCGTTTCAAGCCCGTTCATGCCCGGCATGTGGATGTCCATGAATATTATGTCGATGGCCGTCGAGCGCGCTATTTCAAGCGCCTTTGTTCCGCTTGAGGCTGAAAAGATTGTGATTTGCCCCTCAAAGTTTTTGTTTAAAATCATCGTCAAAGAGTCAATTACTATTTGCTCGTCGTCGGTCAAAAGAATGTTATACATTTCCGTCCTCAATTCTTATGCGGAATTTTGTTCCGCCGCCAGGATTGTCTTGAATGTCAAAGACGTTGTTGTCCTTGAAGTATATTTGAAGGCGCGATATTACGTTTATCAAGCCGCTTGAAACGTGGCCCTTGTCGCTAATCAAGACGCCCTCGCTTCCGGCCGCCGCCTGCTTCATTATCTCTTTTTTGATTTCAGGCGCAAAGCCTTTTCCGTTGTCGGAAATTTCTATCGTTATCACGCGTTGGGCGCGCGCGACCTTTATTGAGATTTTTCCGTTTTCGGTGGCGTCCTTTAGGCCGTGCTTTATGCAGTTCTCCACGAGCGGCTGTAAAATCGTGTTGGGAATCTTTACGCCCAGGCAGCTTTCGTCGATGTCCTTGACAAACTGGTAGCGCTCGCCAAAGCGCGTCTTCATTATGTAAAGGTAGTTGTCCAACATTCCCAGCTCTTCGCCGATCGTCGCGTCGCTTCCGGGGTGCTGGATGTTGTAGCGCAAGAAATCGGCCACTTGCTCCAAAAAGTAGCAAGTTTTGTCGGCGCCTTCAATCATCGCAAGCTGCGCGCCAGTGTTCAGCGTGTTGAACAAAAAGTGCGGGTGTATTTGGTCTTGCAAGGCCTTAAGGCGGGCGTCGGTGTAAAGCGCGCGCATTTCGATTTCCTTTTCGCGAAGCTCGTTTTCCTTTAGGGCCTTTTCCCAAATGGCGCCGATGTATTCCTTTATGGAAATTATCATCGAGTCAAAGGCGCGGCAAATGTTTCCAATTTCGTTTTTTTCTTGGCTTTTAAAAAGCGGAACGTCAAAATCCCGGCCCGCGATTTTTAGCGCGACGTTTGAAATCTCGGAAAGCGGCCTTGTGATTCCCACTATATTTATGTACATCAAAAGAGCGAAGCAAACAAAGATTATTATAAGGCACAAAACCGCCCTGGAAATGACGCTTTCCGCGCGGGCCTTGCTTTCCGTGTAATTCGACGCGTTCATGTTAAAAAAGAGCATGTTCAAGCTGCTTATCTCGTCGCGCAGGAAGGAGTAGCAGTCCAAGGCCTTGTAGTAATAAAGGTCCGCGTCGTAAGTGTTGTTGGCCCTGCGCGCGGCGATGGCCTTGTTGCTAAGGTCAAAGAAAGAAAGCGAAAGCATTTTTATTACGTATTCCTTTTGCTTTACCTCAAGAACCGAAGGCTTGTCGTTCATGCGCTCGGCTCCGCTTTCCGCCGCCGCCTCAAAATGGTAGTACTTGTCTATGCTTTCAAAAGTGCGGTAGCTCATGTAAGTTTCCATCGCCCTTTCCGTGTTCTCGATGTTGTTCAAGAAAATGTCCAGGTCGGCGTTTGTCTGGAAGGCGTTTCCGGTTTGACGCATGACGCGCGAAAGCAGCGTGGTCAGGCAGACGATGATTGTGAGCGAAAGCAAAAAGCTGGCCAAGACTCCGGCCATAAGTTGCGCGCGTATTCCAAGGTTTTTTAATGGGTTCTTCATTCGCCGCTCCCCTTTAAAACCTCGACTTCCGCCGAAACAAATGAGTTTGCGTAGCCGTTTTGCAAAAACTCAAAAAGCTCCGTCATCGCCCTGCGGCCAATGTCCTGGGTCTTTACGGAAATAAGCTCCGTCACGATTTTTTTCTCAAAGTCCGCGCGGCAGTCGTCGCTGTCTCCAAAGCCTATTATTTTGACTTTGCCCGAAAGGTTAAGGTCGCGGACGCTTTGGGCGGCCAGAATCGTGGTTTGCTCGGCAAGCGAAACGATCAGCTCAAGGCCTTCCTGGCTTGCAAGCTGCTGGCGCAAGTTGTCTTCTTTTGAAAAGCTTGACTCGCGCTCAAATTGCAGCGTCTTGACAGAAATTTCAGGATGGGAGGAAAGGACTCCCAAAAGCCCAGACATCAAGTTGGAATGGTTGGTGTCGCTTGCGGCGTCGGACTCAAGCAAAATAACTTTTCCGCTTGGTCCGATTTGCTCGATTATTTCCCGCGCAGTGATTTTTCCAAGCTCGGAATAATTGGCGCCTATGTATGAAAGTTGGGGCAGGTTGGGGGCGTAGCTTCCGATTGTCACAAGGGGAATAGGCTCGCCGTTTGTTTTGCGTGGAATCTCAAGGCGCTCGTCGTCGTCTTCTATGCAGGCGATGATTCCGTCGGCGTTGAGGTATGAGGCGTAGTTGAAGAGCGCCTGCATGGAAATTTCCTCCGCGTTGGACTTTCCCGTGTAGACGGTGACGGCGGCCTCGTTCCTTTTTGAGACTTTTTCCGCGCCCAAAAGGACTTGGCCAAGGTAGGCCTTGCGGTCGCTTTTTCCGACGATTAAAATGTTCTTTTGCCTTTCCGCCGGAACTGAGCTTTCACGGCCTTCGTTTGAAAAGGCCACAAAGGGAGCCGCCAAAAAAAACGCGGAAACGGCTATCGCCAAAAGCAAGAGAAGCTCGATTG
>ONET01000103.1 GCA_900316905.1 uncultured Treponema sp. | reverse complement strand
GTGTCCGGCAAAAAGGGATTTGCCTGTCAGTTGATTTGTGAACATTTTGTTCAATTCGACCGTTGTTTCCATATCCTCGACGCTCGGATCCGTTCTTCCGCTTGGGTGGTTGTGGACGGCGCAAATCATGCAGTTTGTTTCTTCCGCGCGCGTCACCAAGTTCTTTAACATGTCCGCGCCGGTAATCGCCAAAGATACGTTGGGCATTTTGCTTGAAACGGCAAGCTGGTCGCGAATTTCGCCTGTGCTTTTGTCAACCAAAACATAGCGCATTGTCTCAAAGCGTTTGTCGCGGTAAATGTCCATAGCGGCTCGCAGCTGCGCCCAGCCTTCGTCGCTGATTTTTCCTTCGCTCTGCAAGTCAAGCTTTTGGCCAACAATGTCGAACACTCCCCGCTTGGCGAAATCGTTGAAGGCCTTATACATTCCGCTTTCCTTTCCGTTGAGAATCGGCAAAACAATTTCGTCGCGCCTCATCTCCGACTTCTTCAACTGGTCAGGCGTGAGCCAGGGGTCGCTCTTTCCGTAGTTGAAGCGCATTGAGTCGGAAACGCGATACGGATACATGAATTTTGAATAAGCCGCCTCGTCATTTTTCAATGTTTTTGCCATGCTGTTGGCCATTCTTTTCCCGAAAATGACAGCCGCGTGGTTGTAATTGTGGTATTCAGCTTGCTCCATCCAGAACTTTGTCGCGTCGCCAAGCTCCACAACGCCGCGCCTGTAGCCGCTCAACACAGCGTCGCCCAAAGAAGCGTCAAAGAGGCCTTCTTTAACATTCGGGTTGCCGTCGTCAAAATACGTGCCGTTTGACAGGTTTGTGGTTTTAGTCCAAAGATGAGGCATGTCGTTTCTGACATACTTGAATGCGCCGTTTTCCCATAATGGTTTCCATTCTCCGGCCACATAAATTTCATACAAAGCCTTGTCAAATTTTCCTGCCTCTTGATTGTAAAGATTGAATTCTTTTTCAAAGCTTCTTTTTTCTTCGTTGTATTTGAAGCCGATTTTTTCAAGCTTTTCTTTGTTTGACATAAGCCGCGCGTGAACGGTGTCAACAGTTTCTTGAACGCCGTATTCAGTTTCTGGCGACTTGACGAACATATCTTCCGTATCGCAACCAAAGAACAAGCCTCCTTCGTCCGACGCAAGCTCTTTCGCGGCGGACGACATCTCCGGCGTTTTAAGTTCGGCGAGCTGCTCTTTTGTGGGCAAGCCAGAAGCTGTTTTGATTTCAACAGATTCACCTTGCTCAACCGGCTCTGCCGTCGGCTTCTCTTCTTTCGTTGCGACTTCGACAGTTTGTGTTGTTTCGTTCAACGAGTCGATTTCGCCGTCAAGCCACTTTTGGTATTTTTCCCAACCGGCGACTTTGTAAAGGTCGTGCTCTTCTTGCGTGATGTCTCCGGCCTTTAGCATTTCAGAAAGCATGGCCTCGTGGCGGGCGGTTCTCACTTCCCATTCAACTTCCTTCATCGGGCGAAGATTGTTCAAAATGTCCGCTTCAAGAATTTCGCGCTGCTTTTTAACCGGGTATTCCATGAGCTTTTGCTCCAAGCGCTCCGTTTCAAGCTTTGCCAAGATTTCCGGCAATTTCTTCTCAACGTCCTTGATTTGCTTTTCAAGCTTGTGCTTTTGGTTGTTGAGGCCGTGAACGTATTCCGTTATGTCGTCGTCGGTGACAAGATTCAAAGCGGCGAGCCTTTCGTCCATACGGCTTTTTCCGCTTTCATACCTTGCTACGGCTTGCCTGTCGCGCTTGATTTCTTGCTTTAGCCAATCGGGAATTTCGTTTCCGATTTCCTTTTCTTTTTTTGCGATTCCTTCGTGGTATTCAAGCGCGTCTCTCGCTCCGTTAAAGTCAAGCGACATTTGCTGCCGCCTTTCAACAATGTCGTCAAAGTCCTTGATTTTAAGCTCGACGCTTGACAGCTCTGCCTTGATTCCTTTAGTTTCCTCTTTAAGAATGAGGTTCGCCTTTTTGCGCGGGTCTTTGATAAGGTCTAGCTTCAAATCTTCGGGGTTGATGTCCTCGACGTTCAGAGCGTCGCCCTTGTAGCTCCAAAGCTCGCCGATTCTGCTTATCTTCTCGTCGTGCTTTTGGTAAAGAACGGAGTCAATGCTGTCGTTCATGACCGGGTAGACGATGTGGACGTTCCCCTGCAAATTGCCTTGCCGCCAAATGCGGCCTTCCGCTTGGACGGTTTCGCTTGGATTCCAGCCGAGGGAACAGTTATACATCACAAAGCTGTTTCCGTTAAGATCAATGCCTTCAGCGGTGTTGCGGCCTCCGATGAGTATTTTGAGCTTGCTCTTTTCGTCATTAAAACTTGCGGTGATTTTCTCTTTCTTTTCGACGGAATTGTTTATTTCACCGTTGATTATTTCGACGGCTTCTTTTGGGATTCCGTGTTGAACAAGATAGTCCTTGATGATTCCGTGCGAGTCTTTTCCGAGCGGAACATACATAAACTGTCCCTTTTCGGGGTTTTCTTTATACATGTCGATAATCGCGTCGCAAACGAATTTTAATTTCGGCGATGTTTCGACAAGCTCTTTCATTGACGGAAGCTTCACGCCCGGATACATCGCGGGATTGGCCAAAGCCGGCGCGACGCAAGAAAGGCGCATGTTGTTCATTGCGACGATTGTGTCTGCGCTCGTGGATTCCACGCCCAAGGCTCCGGCCATGCGGGCTTCGTCTATCTCGCGCATTTCTTTTTGAAGCTCGCTCATATCAAGCGGCTTTACATGGGTGTATTTGTTGGGTCGAATGATTCCCGCTTCCTCGCCGTCAACCTTGTCGATGAATTCCGTCAAGATGCTTTGCAAGGCGGGAAGCTCTTTCCAGTTTTTCATGACTTGCTTTGTGTCGATTTCGCCGCTGGAAGTAACGCCAAGCTCTTGCTTTGTTTGCGCAAATTCTTCAAAGAACGAGCGCAAGCTGTCGATTCCAGATTGCTTCAAACGCTCGCGGCCAATGTATGAAAGCATTGAATAAACTTCCGTAGGGCTGTTTGTAAACGGCGTGGCCGTAAGCATGAACACGTTTCTGTCGTTGTTGTTCCTTTGGACAAGCTGCGTCATCGCGAACATCTTTAAGGCTCGGTTGCTCGGCTTTCCGCTGGGGATTCCAGCGTATTCGTTGGACTGTCCTTTCTTTTTTGGACGCGGAACCACCCAAAGGTTTTTGAAGTTGTGAGCCTCGTCAACTGTGATGTGGTCAAAGCCGCAGTCCTCAAAGAATACGTAGTTGGGATTCTTGACTTGGCTTGAAACGCCTATCACACCGGCGATTTTTTCTTTCGCGGCGGCGTTCTCGGATTCGCTTCCGTCAAAATCGGCGCTCAACAAGTCCTTGAAGTCCTCGAAAAGCGGGCCGACGCAAGACTCGTCCTTGAACGTTATGTTCTTGAGCGCTTCGTATGTGCAAAGGGAGATTGAATTTTCCGGCAAATTCAGCTTGTGCGGGTCGTTCGGGTCAACGAATTTGGCGATTGAATCGCGGCCAAAGTTGTAAAGGTCGTTAATCTTTGTCTTGGGGAACAGTTGCTTAATGTCCGTATACCACTTTGAGTAAACTTGGTTCGGAACGACGATAAGCGGCTTTTTGCTTCTTCCTAGCTGCATTTGGTTTTCTGTCGCGGTGATTCCGGCGGCGGTTTTTCCAACGCCAACGTCATACGCGAGCAAGCCGTTTCCTTTGTTGCAAAGGAAGGAAATGCCTTTTATCTGCTGGTCGTAAAGCTTGAATTTGCTATTGCCCTTCCAAGCGCTCATTCCATCTACGAAAAGAGGAAGCTTGGAATAATCCGGCGCGATGTATGAGTTGAACCTTCGGTTGTATTCGGCTTCAAGGCGGGCTTTGGTTTCGCCTGTTATGCCTTCGTGCAAGTAGCGGTCAAAAAGGCGGTTGGCCACGTCGCTTCTTGTCTGCCGCTTCAAGTCCGCCTCTTTCTTTCGCTCCGCTTTTTCGGCTTTCTTTTCGTCCTCTGTCATCTTACTCGCGCGCCAGCCGCGAAGGGCGTTTGCCTTAACCGGCTCACCGTCGATGTATTCAACAATGTCCATGAACGAAACGGTTTCGCCAAGCTCTTCGCGGGAAATGTTCGCGCTCGCGAAGTCAATGTCCTTTCTCCACATTCCCATCGCAAGCGTCGAGTTTTGCGCCCACAAAATGAACGATTCCTGCAAATTCAATTCAACGGCGTTTCCGTCCTCGTCAATGTGCGTCGTCTTGAACGATTCGGCGAGCGGCGTTTTCAGTCCAAAGTGAATGTTGTCCATTGCGAGCGGCGGCTTCTTTACGGATTCAAGCAACGCGATGTTCTTGTCAAAGTCCATGTCCTTGACCGCACTTTCTCCGTATCTTTGGACAAAGGCCTCTTTAAGCGACTTTTGCTCTTCGATTTTGGCGTAAATGTCGCCGGAACAAAAAAGCTCTTTGTGAGTCCAAACGCCAGCGGCCTTTTGAACGTATTCGCCGCTTTCGCTCATGTAGCGTATGTCGGCGGCGGAAAGTTTTTCAAGGTCGATGTTGCCCTGCCAGTCGGTCGCTTTCCAAATTGGGAACACGCGAGGGTCAAATTCACGTCCATAAAGGCGCGCGAATTCTTCCGATGTCATCAGCTCGCCTTGTTTCTTTGACACGCCCCATTTTTGCGGCCTTTGCGGTTTTGCGGGAACTTCGTTGAAAGACGGCAGCAAACTATCGATTTTGTTCAGTTCGTCTTGGACAGTAAGGCCTTCGTGAGCGGTGACATACTCTTCTTCGCGGCCAAAGCGGTTTGTGCGGGTTTTCACTTCGCCAAGAACTTTTTCCGGGTGCTGATTGAACCATTCGCCATTGCTAAGCAAATTCTTGTTTTCAAGATATTCCGCGTTGAATTCTTTAGGAGATTCCCATTTTTTGAAAACAACAATGTCCGTCCCGACTTCTGTTGTCGGAAACGCGCCTTCCGGCAAGCGGTAAGCGTCAACTAGCTTTCCGTTGGTCGCAAGGAATTCTTTTTGCTTGTCGCTTTCAGTATTTAAGAATCCGCTTGGGACGACAAAAGCCAGCAAAGAATTTTCGTCTTTAAGAGCGTCAAGGCCTTTTGCTATGAAGTATTCTTCGTAGCGGTCAAACAACTTTCCTTCTCCCAAGCCTTTCCATTTGTCGCTGTATTCGCCGTAAGGCGGGTTGCCGATTACAATGTCATATTTAGGCTGTTTATAGCCGCCTCCTACATGAAAACGCTCGCTTTCGTCAAAGAATTGCTTTTGATACGCGCCTTGAACTATGTTCGCGTCCGGGTGCAAGATTTTATTAATGCGGGCCGAGGTTTCGTCAAGTTCGTGCATTGTGAATTCGTTGTTTGGGCGGTTGTTGGCGAATTTTCCGACACCGGCGGTAGGCTCAAGAACTGTCTTGGCGTTGGGCGCGTAGTGGTCAACGATTTGCCAAACTTTTTCGACAAGATTGTTCGGCGTGTAGAACTCATTGAGGATTCCGGCGTTGGAGCGGTTCGCTTCGTTAAGGCCGCCCGCTCCTTCGTATTGCGCAAGTATAGCTTTGTCCGCTTCGGTGATTTCTGCGTCGGGCTTTTTTAAGATTTCGCGGCATTGTTCGCGAATTTTCTTAATGTCTTTTTTGGAAGCAAGTTGTTTTTCTTCTTGTTTTACAAGCTCTGCCTGTTCCGTTGCTTCAATTTCTTGCTTGTCGTCTCTGAAAGTCGGGTTTGGCCTTTTTCAAATTCCGCACGGTAAAGCTCGCATATATCCGCAAGCGAAGCCGCGCTGCTGGTGTCCACTCCGATTTTATCAAGCTCTTCTTGCATGTCCGCGAAATAGTAGTCGCGGATAAAGCTATCCATGCGGTCAAAGACTTCTTTTGCGCTATTGAATTCACGCATTGCGTTGTCAACATCAACGTCGTTTTCATTGTCCAAATACTCGCCTCTTTGCGTGTCGTAGACCATAAGCTTTCCATTTTCGGATACTTCAAGTTGGAAGTCCATTCGCGCCAGAATGTTTTCAAGGGCGACAGGTCGGGGTGTAAAAACTTCCTTTTCAACGGTTCCGCCTTTTTGAAGCGAACGAGCAATCGCCTCAACGTCGTTGCCGGTTTCTTGCGCGATGTCGAACGGAGTTTTCTCCGCAGCTTCAATCTCTTGGCTGTCCGTGCTTTCTGCGTATTGCGGGAATTCTTCGGGGTGGTTCTTGTAAAGCCATTTTTCGACCGTCATTCCCTCTGGAACATGGTAGTCGATTTTCATCATGCGAACGCCTTTGATTTCGTTCAAGTCAAGGTAGCCCCACTCGGCCATCTCGTAGTCGCCGTTAAAGCATTGGAAACCGTATGCCTCGCCGTCAGCTCCGATTTCTGTAACGAGCGTTTCCGTTCCTGTCGGGTGGAAATAGCGGAAAACAATCGGGTGCTCTTTCGCTCCGTCGCCGTCACCGATTTTGGGAGCGTTGTTCACAGCGGCGGCAAGGCTTTTGAGCTTTCCAATGAAGAATTCGCGTTCCTCTCCTTGCGCCAAGTTGAGCGTGGTTCTATATTGTGCGTCCGGCATTACGCTTCTAGCGGCGGCCAACTCTTCCGGGGACAGCGCGAGAGCGTCTTCCGTTTGGGCTTTGCGCTCGATTTGAGGCTCTATGTTTTTTTCTACGACGGCCCGCTCTTCTTCTTCCGTGAGAGTGTTTTCTTTTTCCCATTCGGCTTCAGCATCAATCTGCTCTTGTTCGGCCATCGCGGCTTGTTCCTCGCCGTCAATGCCCAGCACGGACTCGTAGCGCTGGATTTTCTCTTGGTCAAGGCGGATTTGCTC
>ONET01000104.1 GCA_900316905.1 uncultured Treponema sp. | reverse complement strand
GATGTTTCCGTGCTTGTAGACGGCCCACCAAGAAGGAGCGCCGACCTGGATTCCGTCGATTGTCTTTCCCTTGAGGAAGGCGTGCGGAGCGAAGGCCATTTTAAAGCTGGCTCCGGCGGCCGAGATTGACGGGTCAACCCAGTTGCCCTGGTGCAAGAAAACGGCCTTTTGGTCCGTGAAGGCCTGGAGCTGCTGGTCGTAGTTTCCTGTAAGAAGGATGTTCTGGTCTGAATAGTCCATCAAAAGCTTTACGTAGTCGGCAAAGTCGGCCAAGCGGGCTTGGTCAACCTTTCCGTTAAGGACGTCGTTGATTACATGCTGGTCGCCCTTGTTAAGTCCGGCCGAAAGGTAAACGCCAAAGTTGTGGATTCCCGTTACCCATGTCATTCCGGCGGCCACGCTGGCTGTCAATGAAACCACGCTGTCGATTCCAAGCGCGGCTTTCTGCGAGTCAATCTTTTCAAAAGCGGCCTTGTAGCCTTCGTAAGAAGTGAGGCTAGCGGGATCGACTCCGGCCTTGGCCAAAAGGTCGGCGTTGTAAGCCAAGCCGTATCCTTCTACCGCGTAAGGGAAGCCGTAAATGTGTCCGCCGTCCGTGTAAGCGGCGGCTGTGTCCTTTGACCAATCCTCGCCGTCAAGGATTTCCATGTCGTTCTGCCAAACGGCAAAGTGTCCCGGTCCTTCAAAAACAAAAATGTCGGGCATGTTGTCGGAAGCCTTGTAGCCCTTCAAAATTCCCTGGTTGTCCGCGCCGCCGCCTGAAGACTCAATCTCAACGTGAACGCCGGTCTTGGCTTCGTAAGCCTTGGCAAAGTCCTTGAGCTGGGAGTCAATTTCAACCTTGATGTTGAAAACGCGGATCTCCTTTTTGCCCGAAGCGCCCTTTGAGCAGCCGGCAAAAGAGAGCGCCAACAAAGCGGCCGAAAGCGCCGCGATTACAGTCTTTTTCATAAATCCTCCTAATGAAAAACACATTTTATTTTGCCTCGGGAAAGTCACGTTGACCGTCGGCATTGATAAAATCATACAACAGGAATTGGATATTGTCAAAAAGAATTTTCACGATTTTCGCCTAAAATCATACTTTAGTTATATTTTTGGCGTATTTTAATCGATTTTTAGCACAATTAGTAGGATTTTTTACATATTTTTGCGGAACATTGAGCCGGCGCGACATTTTTGTTTGCAAAAAAATTAAAAACATGTTATAATTAACTTTATGCAGAATGGAACTTTTCCAGTAATCACAAAAAGGGTTCTTATATTCATCAGCGCGATGGGATTCGCGATTTGCGCGCTCATCTTCGCCACCAGCTATTGGGCCTTTAACCGCCAGTTCACAAAGCAATATGACGTCACAATAAAAGAAATCGCCCGAGCCGCCCGCGCCTGCCTAAACCCAGACGACTTTGCCCGCTACCGAAAAAACCCGGTAAGCGACGACGCGCACAAGGCCGTCCTAAAAAACTTGCAAAGGCTTGTGGACGAATTTGACCTCAACGTGATTTACGTTTCCGAGGTGGAAGCTCCGGAATACCGCCATATCTTCTATTACTACGACCCTGTCGGCAAGGCGACAAAATGGTCGCCCTACCCCCTTGGCTACGAGGAAGACTATTACGAAGAAGGCTACCACAAGACCACAAAGCGCGTCTACGAAGAAGGCGCCGAGCTTGCCCGCCACACGATAAAATCCAGAAGCGGCTCCCATATAACGGCGCAGCTTCCCGTCTACGACTCCAACGGAAAAATCGTCGCGCTCATCGGCACGCAAAAAAACATCCAGGAATTTGTAGACGCCCGCCGCTCCTTTGTGAAGACGGTAATAATAATGGTCTTGATTATAGGCGTGGCCTTTGTAATTTCATTCGCATTTTACTTCAACTTCCGCTTCATAAAGCCTATTTTGCAAATCACAAACGAAACCAACCGCTTCGCCACGGCGGGCGGCCAAGCCAACAACGAGCTTCTTGAAATAAAAAACCGCGACGAGCTGGAAACGCTTTCGCGCTCGGTCTACAAAATGGAAAGCGTCGTCAACGACAACATCACGGCGCTAACCCGCATGACGACCGAGACCGCGGAAGCTCTTGCAAGCGCGATTGACGCGAAGGACGCTTACACGCACGGACACTCAACGCGCGTGGCTGAATACGCCCGTGAAATCGCGCGCCGCCTTGGAAAGCCCGAAACCGCCTGTCGGAACGTATACCTTGCCGCGCTCTTGCACGACGTCGGCAAAATTGGAATTCCCAACAGCATAATAAACAAAAAAGGCCCTCTTACAAAGGAAGAATACGACGCTGTAAAGGAGCACCCGGTAATCGGCGCGCAAATTCTTTCCAACATAACGCAAATTCCTCACGTAGCCGACGGCGCCTACTACCACCACGAGCGCTATGACGGCAGGGGCTACCCGACAGGCTTGTCTGGAAAAAAAATACCGGAAATCGGAAGAATAATCGCGGTGGCCGACGCCTACGACGCCATGACATCAAACCGCAGCTACAGGAATCTGCTTCCGCAAGAAACCGCGCGCTTTGAAATCGGAAAGGGAATCGGAACGCAGTTCGACCCCGACTTTGCGAAAATCATGCTCGCGATGATTGACGAAGACAAAGACTTTGACATGAAAGAAAAAGACTAGGCCGCCGGGTTTTGGCGAAGGCCTTTGTCACTCGTTGGCGCCAAGCTCAAAGCCGCCGGCGCCGTGGCCTGGATAAACCAAAACGCTTTTGGGAAGCTCCGTAAAAATTTTAGAAAGGCTTTTTTGCATTTGTCCGTCGTCGCCGCCGGGCAAATCAGTGCGGCCGTAAGATTGGTAAAAGACAGTGTCGCCGGAAATCAACAGCCCTTCGCTTTCGTTGTAAAAGCAAACCGAGCCTTGCGTGTGGCCGGGAGTGTGAATGACGCGCCAATGGCTCAGCGCGTTTGAAACAGCCTCAAAGTCAGGAGCTTCGTCGCCAGTAAAGGCGCCGGCAACACATTCCGTCTTAAAGACTGAATCTAAAAGCTCTCCGTCATTAAGCAAAAAATCCGCCTCCGGCAAGCCGGAAAGCTCTTCCAAAAAAGCGTCTTCGCCGTCAAAGCCCATGCCGTCCAAAAGCGTCTTGTGGGCGTCGCGCGAGGCGGCTCCCAAATACTTTTGGTCGGCTTGATGAATCGCTATTGGAATGTTGGGAAAAGACTGGCGCAAGGCTTTGATTCCGCAAACATGGTCAAAGTGGCCGTGCGTAAGCAAAACGCCGACGGGAACGCAGTCATGCTCGTCAAGGATTTGAGCGAGCGCCTTTTCGTCGCCCGAAAACTCGCAAGCCGCCGGGTCAACCAACAAAACGGCCCGCCCCGCAAGCGGCAATATGTATGAGTTTACTTCAAGCGGACCGGTTTGCGTCGAATGTATTTCCATTGCGCCAAACAGCCTCAAACAAGCGGCGAGCCGAAGCCCTGGTTTTCAGAGGCCTTTTCGGCGGCGGCGTAAGCTTCCGCGTCCTCGCGCTCTTGCTCCGAAATTTCCTGCGAAGCCTGCTGGCCCAAATCGCTTTCGCTCAAAGCGGCCGCGCTGTCGGCGACGGAGGCGTCGTCAGCGTCGTCCTTTTGGCGCGAATAGCTTACTGAAAGCTTTCGGCCGCGATAGTCATAGCCGTTAAGGGCGTTGATGGCCTTGTCCGCGTCTTCGGTGAAAAGCTGGACAAAAGAGTAGTTGGCCAAAACGCGGATGTCGCCGATGCGGTCGCGGTCAAGGCCGGCCACGCTTATCAAAAGTCCCACCAAGTCGCGGGGGAACACGCGGCGGTTGCGGCCGATTCCGATAAAAATCGTAGTGGCCAAAGCCGGATCTATTTCCACGCGCGGACGAGGCTCATGGCGGGCTTCTCCTTCGGCGGAAGAATTGAATTCCCTATGGCTGTCTTCGCGGCGCGAATGATAATTTTCTTTTGAAAAGCCGTCGCGCGAAAAGCCTTCCCTTCCCGGTCTAGGAACAAAGGGGCGGCGGGCGTTGCCGCTGGCGATTTTAAGCAAGTAGGCGGCAAGATATCCGCGCAATGTGAAGGGCACGTTTTTCTTAAAAACTTTTTTTAGTTGAATCAAAGTGTCAACGTCTTCTTGTGTTTTTACCTGCTGAACGGAAGCCTTTAGGAATTCCGCGATCCGATCAAAATCAATCTCTGTTTCTTTTCTGTTATTGTAACGCATTTAAATCTCCTAACAAATCCGCGATCCAGGTTGAACCGACTTGCTTGAATCCTGAACGGTTCAACATTCCCTGCATCAAGTCCGGAATAAAAGTGTTCGCAATTATAATCCATTGCGCGCCGGAAGCCTTTAAAGAGCTGACCGCGCGTTCAAAAAGCGCGCTTGCTATGCCTAAGCCCCGGCAATTTTTTTCAACAAACAGGCCTTCAATCAAAACAGCCTTGCTTGATTTTTGAGGACACGGCGACCAAACAACGCAGCCTGCGCAAGTTCCGGCAAATGTTTTGCAAACAAAACCTTTTTGCTCTTGGACGTTCCAGTCAAACTGCATCTTCCAAAGTTGCCCTATCGCCAAGGCGGCGTCGCCCGCAAACTGGGCTCCAATCTCTTGGACGGCTTGGTCAAGCAACTCAAGCGCGTCTTGCCTGTCCTCGTTAAAATTCCATTCGCTAAAAGTAAAATCGTCTTGGAGCAAGTCTTCCGTCTCTTCCGGTTCGGAATCCAGTTTTTCCAAGCCCCACGATTCCCTAAGCGAATTGTACCAGCCGTTGACATAAGTTAAAAGGGCGCGGCTTTTAAAAAAATGCCACCTGCGCTCTATCAACGGATAGCGCTTTAAAACGTCTTTAAATCCTCTAAACACCCCCTTGCCGGAATGCAAAACCGCCTGCAAGTCTGTGTAGGCAAGCGGCGAATGAAGTCCGTTTACAAATTCTTCCATCAACGAAAAGCCGTCGGCGCTGTCCCAAGACGGCAGTTCGTAATATCGGTCGTCGTCCGCCAAAGCGCCCGCGCCTTCTTCCTGCAAAACGGAATTTTGCGCGTCAACCAAGAATCTTTTTTCTTGGTTCTCCAAAGCTTTTGAAATAGCCTCGGCCAAAGCGTCTGTCAGCTCAAAAACCATAAGATAGATTATACTATTTAATCTTCATTCCTGCAAGTTCTTTGCGGCTTGAAATGACTTTGCTTATAAGGCCGTATTCCAAGGCCTCGTCAGCGGTAAGCCAATAGTCGCGCTCTGTGTCCTTTTTGACTTGCTTTTCGTCCTTGCCAGTCTGCTCGGCGATAATCTTGTTCAAGAGGGCGCGGGTCTTGGCCATTTCCACAGCCTGAATTTGCAAGTCCGTGGCCACGCCGCGCATTTCTGAAAGCGGCTGGTGGATCAAGTAGGAACTGTGGGGCAATCCCAGGCGGCGCTCCTTGGGAACGGCAAGCAAAATCAAGGCGGCCGCGCTGGCTATAAGGCCGTTTCCTATCAAAACGACCGGCGCGTTCACAAAGCGGATCATGTCAAAAATCGCGAAGCCCGCGCTCACGTCGCCGCCGGGCGAGTCTATGTAAATGTATATTGGCTTAGTTCCGTCCGCTTCCAAAAGCAAAAGCTGCTTGTTCACGGCCTGCGCCAATTCCTTGTTGATTTCGCCGGAAAGCAAAATCTGCCTTGTTTTCAAGAATTTTTCAGCCAAGGCGTCCGGCTTGGGCGCGGCCTTTTTCTTTTCATCTTCGTCGTCGTTAAA
>ONET01000106.1 GCA_900316905.1 uncultured Treponema sp. | reverse complement strand
ATTGAGTGATTGAGTGATTGAGTGATTGAGTGATTGAGTGATTGAGTGATTGAGTGATTGAGTGATTGAGTGATTGAGTGATTGAGTGATTTTGCGCGTGGCAAACTTTTATGTCAAGAGCTTTCGGCATTTTTTTGAAGAAATTTTTAGAAAATTTTCCCGCGTTTTGAACACTCATAATACCAATTATTTTATCACGCAACACATTTTATTGCAATAAAAAAATCATATCGGTAACAATAAATTATTATATTATTGCCTCACAGCGCCGTGTACTCCAAAAATTCCTTGGTGTACCCGCCGCCCTCATACATCACAAGCGGCGCTTCAACCTTTAAATCTTTTTCCATATTTTTGCGCGCTTCAATCAAAACCATTTCGGGCGCCTTGTCGCTGGCGGGAAAAACAAATCGCGCGCGGCGGGCGGCCATTTTATGTTTTTCCAACGCGCAAAAAATTTCTTGCAAACGATAAGGGCGGTGGACCATAAAAAAAGTTCCGTTGGGCTTTAGAAGATAAGAGGCGGCGGCAACTATGTCGTCCAAGCCGCACAAAATTTCGTTGCGCGCGATTCGCTTGGCTTCCGACTCGCTTTCCTTTGAGCCCTGGACTTTCATGTAAGGCGGATTTGACAAAACAACGTCAAAGGCTTGCGGCTCAAACAATTTTCCGACCTTACGAATGTCGCCGCAAATTATTTCTATAGAGTCTTGCAAGCCGTTTTCCAAAACGCTCTTTCGCGCCAACTCCGCCGCAGCCTTTTGGACTTCCAAGCCGACAAAGCGGCAAGGGCTTTTTGCGTGGCTGCTCCTCAAAGACAAAGATTTTTTTTGCAGGACAAGGGGAATGATTCCGTTCCCCGTTCCAAGGTCGATGGCCGCGTCGCCCTTTTTTAGCTTGGCGAAGGCGCAGAGCAAAATCGCGTCCACGCCAAAGCAAAAGGCTTTTGGGTCTTGGTAAATTTTGTATCCGTTGGAAAGAGTGTCAAGGCGCGGCATAATTTTATTCCTATTTTGTTTTTAAGAATTTAATGTTCTTCTTTATGATTTTTAAAAGCCACTTTCTTTCAGATTGGATATTGTCAGTCAAACGCGCCGCGGCGATTATTGGAAGCCATTTTTTTAGGCCGCGCTTTTTTAGGCCGCTCAATTTTAAATACTCATTCAAGTAAACGCGGCCAAGCGCCTTTTTGTAAAGCGTCAAAAGCGCTTTTTGAATTTTTCCAAGCCCGGAGGGAAGGTCCGGCGTGACTAGCATTAAATAAGTTCGCGCCAAGTCGCCTTCTTTGTTTCCTGCGTAACAATTCATCCAGTCAATCGCCACAAAACGGCCGTCGCGCGCAATTATGTTGCCTGCGTGAAAATCTCCGTGACAAATAAAAGCTTCTTGATTTATGGACTTTAGCCCCTTGAGCAAATCGTCTTTGTAAAATTCTATGCCGTCCGCTTTTCCAATTAAATAAGACAAGCGTTCGATTTGGCCTGGAAGGCCATTGCAGACTTTTTGATTTATTTCTATTTGAGCCCGCGCCATTTTTTTTATGAGCCTAACGCCTTGCAAAAATGAACTTTTTATAAGCAGCGAAACCAAAGGCTCGCCTTGAACGCGTTCATAAACTATGCCGTATTGGCCGTTGACTTCAATCGTTTGATAAAACTTTGGAGCGGCGACGCCAGCGCCGTCAATCGCGCGCGCGATTTTAGCCTCATATTCAACCGCGCCGACATCATAGTCTTTGTTGAAGAGTTTTATGACTTTGTCATTTTCGTACAAATAAACTTTCGCCGTAAAGCCAGTTCCTACGAGCCGCAAGTTTTCTATATCAATCATCATATTTATTTTAACACAAGTTTTTCATATTGCATAGCGTCATCTAACGGCCGCCTGGTTCTTCCATAGCGCGGCGTACTTTTTGCCAAGCGCCAAAAGCTCGTCGTGGCTTCCGCATTCTACGATGCCCTTTCCGTCGACTACGGCGATGCTGTCCGCGTTTTTTATTGTCGAAAGCCTGTGCGCGATTACAAGCGTGGTGCGGCCTTTTGAAAGCTCGTCAAAGGCCTTTTGGATTTTCATTTCGGTCGCGGAGTCAAGCGCGCTTGTCGCCTCGTCAAGAATCAGTATCGGCGGATTTTTTAGGAAGCAGCGCGCGATTGAGACTCGCTGTTTTTGTCCGCCAGAAAGCTTAAGGCCGCGCTCGCCTACAAGCGTGTCGTAGCCGTCTGGCATTTTTATAATGTCGTCGTGGATTTCCGCGCGCTTTGCGGCAAGGATTATTTCATCCTCGCTTGCGTTGGGGTTTCCGTAGGCGATGTTTTCGCGGACAGTTCCGGCGAACAAAAATACGTCCTGCTGCACAAGGCCGATTTGCTTTCGCAAGCTTTGAAGCTTTATTTTTTTTATGTCGATTCCGTCAAGCAAAACGCTTCCGCTTGTGGCCTCGTAAAAGCGCGGAAGCAAATTGCAAATCGTAGTCTTTCCGCCGCCGCTTTCGCCTACAAGAGCGAAATGCTCTCCGGCCTTGATTTCCAAATTGACGTTTTCCAAAACGCTGACGTTTTTATTGTAGGAAAAGCATACGTCTTTAAACGAAATGTTTCCGCGGGCGCTCAAAAGTTCCACCGCGCAAGAATCTTCTTTTATAGAAGTGTCCATCCGCATGATTTCCAAAAAGCGCTTAAAGCCCGCCATGCCGGTAGTGTACTGTTCCACAAAGAAAATCAGCTTTCCAATCGGAGCGCTAAAGGCCGCGACAAAAAGATTGGCCGCGATCAAGTCAGGAAGCGTCATCTTGCCTTTCATTATAAAATATCCGCCAAGCGCTATGACCAAGACAGAAAGAAGCGCGATTAAAAATTCAACGTTGGCGTGAAAGGTTGACATGGCCTTGTAAAAAACTTTTTTGCTTTCCTTGTAGCGCTCGTTGCTTTGCTTGAATTTTTGGATTTCCAAATCTTCCGCCGTAAAGCTCTGCGTCACCCTGATTCCTGTAAGCGAATTTTCCAGGGCCGCGTTTATCGACGACGTCTTTTCTTTTACGACACGCGAAGAGTCGGAAAGGCGCCTGCGGTTGACCGCCGTGATGAAAATCGTCGCGAGCAAAAAGACAAAGACTACAATCGCAAGTTCCCAGCGAATTCTCAAAAGCAGGACAAAGCTTCCGACAAGAGTGAGGAGCGAAACCATCACGTCCTCTGGCCCGTGGTGCGCGAGCTCGGTGATTTCAAAAAGGTCGCTTGTGGCGCGGCTCATAAGGTGGCCGGTAAGATGCGTGTCAAAAAAAGAAAAGCTCTGCTCCTGCAGCTTTGCAAAAACGTCGCGCCTCATGTCAGTCTCAACCTTGACGCCAAAGTAATGGCCCCAATAGTTTACGAACCAAACAAAGACCCAGCGCAAGACATACATTCCAAGGGCGGCGGCCATGAAGCAATAAAAAAGCTTAAAGGCGCCTTGCGGAATCAAGGTGTTTAAAAGATAGCGGGTCAAAATCGGAAAGCTTACGTTTATGGCCGCGATGAAAAACGCGCAAACCATGTCCGCCGCGAAAATCGCGATGTGCGGCTTGTAGTAGCTGAAAAATATTTTTATCGATGAGTCGTTGTAATTCATTCTGAACGATGATAAAGCAAAAGGGATTTTTTTTCAACTAAAGGCGCGGTATGCAAAGCAATATCGCGTCCTCTTTATTGTCAAATTGGCCTCATCAATTTTTAAGAAAAATTCCCAAAAATTTTGAGTTACAAAGTTCAATACATAAAAAAGACAAAACAGTAAAATGCAAATACATAATATAAGGAGGCTCTTTAATATGGCTTACAAAACTTGTGATTGGTGCGGAAGAAGCTATAAACCGATGTTTTCAGCGGATAGAGACGCTGGAAACGCTTTTGCGGACGCAATGGGACTTGGAATCGGCATAAAAGCAATCGGAGGCATCGCAAGGCTTGCCGGAAAGCGCAACTTTTGCAGCAAAGCATGCAAATTGGCATATGAAAATTCTAAAAATGGAGGCGGATCTTCCAATCCAGAAAGCTCCGACGGAAATTCAAGCGTTCAAGAATCTGGAGGCGGAATGGGCGGATTAGGAAGCATGTTTGGCTCTGTCTTTTCTTCCGCTGGCGACGAAATGAAGTCTGTGCTGAATCAGAAAAAAGAAAACAAAGCGAAAACAGAAGAAATTGTAAACCTTAAATTTGAAACTACAAGCGAAGGCTTGCAAAACCAGATTCAAAATCTTTTTACGCAAATTTCTTCACTGCCAAGATTTAAGACTCCGGATCAAAAAGCCTTATACAATGCGATCAAAGAAAAACTGGAATTTGGAATCATGAAGTTAAATTCAAGCGGAGCAAGCGCGGAAGCAGACTTCTTCCAAAAGAAATTTGACAAGTTAAAGTAACTCTTAAAAAGCCGGGTTAGATTTCTGAAACGCCCAAAATCTTCCCGGCTTCAACGATTTCAAGTCTGTCATGAACATTCATCTTTGCATAAATTGCCGTTCGCTGGTTTTCCACAGTTTTTATGGTTTTTCCTAACTTAGCGGCAATATCAGCCGGATCAACTTTTTTTGAAAGCAGTTCAAAAATTTCGCGCTCTTTTTTTGAAAGCGTTTTATACTTTGCGAACAGTTCTGTCGTGCGGTCGGAACTGTCGGCCAGTCCGGTCGCTATTTTAGCATAATTTGCCTTCATCACAGAAACAGCTTCCGCGCAAAAATACTCCTTGCCTTGCGCGACCGTTCTTAAGGCTGTTGCAATTTCAGAAAGATCGGAAGTTTTTGAAATGAACCCTTGAATATTCATTTTCATGGCATTTTCAACAACCAGCGGCTCGCAAAACGCCGTGCAAACAAGAGTCCGTATGTCGCCCCGAATTTTCCGCAAACCCGCCAAAAGCGAAAGTCCGTTTTCGTTTCCAATCCGCAAGTCCAAAAGAAGAACAGAACAGTCAGCGTTTTTTAGAAGCGCGGCTTCTGCCTCTTTTCCGCTGGAGGCCTGCAAAAACTCAAAATCCATGATTTGGTTTTGCAAGGCAAGAGAAAGACTTTCACGCAACATATTGTGGTCATCAATAAAAAGCACTTTCATTTTTCAGCCCCTATTTTTTTATCGGAATTAT
>ONET01000126.1 GCA_900316905.1 uncultured Treponema sp. | reverse complement strand
TGTTGGCGATGATTCCGACAGTGCGGCCTTCCACTTTGGCAAAGCCCACGACGCAGTTGATCGCGAACTCTTTTGAAACCTCAAAGAAACTGTCGTCGTCGGTCACGTCTTCAATCACGCGGCGGATGTCGTAGCCGGCGCGCGGGTTTTCGGGAAGGATTGTCTCGATGTCCTTTTCCTTTTTGCGCTCGTCAAAGTGGAATTTGGCGGCCTGGACAATTTCCTCGCCATAGTAGTGGGGAATGTAGTCCAAGAGCTTTCTGACTTGCTCGTAGCAAGACTTTTCGTCGGCCGCCCTAAAGTGGGCCACGCCGGATTTTTGCGAGTGGATGGCCGCTCCGCCCAAGTCCTCGGCGCTGATGTCCATGAACATTACGCTCTTTACTACCTTGGGGCCGGTTATGAAAAGCTGGCTTATTTTGTCAACGGCAAAGATAAAGTCGGTGAGTCCCGGCGAGTAGACCGCACCGCCCGCGCAGGGGCCGGCCACGATTGAAATTTGCGGAACGCTTCCAGAGGCGCGGACGTTCTGGTAGAAAAGGTCGCCGTAGCCGCGCAAGGCTTCGACTCCTTCCTGAATTCTCGCTCCGCCCGAATCGTTGATTCCGATTACCGGGCAGCGGGCCTTTATGGCCAAGTCGATTATCTCCGCGATTTTCTCTCCGTGCATAAGGCCAAGAGAGCCGCCCTGAACCGTGAAGTCTTGGGCGTAGACCGCGACTTTTTTTCCGTTGATTTTTCCAAAGCCGGTGATGACTCCGTCGTATGGAATGTCCTTTTTGTCCATGCCAAAGCTGGAGCAATTGTGGCGGACTCCTGAATAAATTTCCTTGAACGAGTCCTTGTCGCAAAGGGCGGCGATGCGCTCTATCGCGTGAAGCTTTCCTTTTGCGTGTTGCTTTTCGACATTGTATTCCATAAAAAACCTCTCAAAAAGTACGGCTGTTCGCGCGAGCTTTGCAAGCGCGAATGTTGCCGCTTATGCGCCAATCATGCAATTTGGGCCTTTTGACCGTTTGCATTGGCGTTTCTTAGTATTATGACAAATTGTGTAATTTTGTCAAGAGCAAAAAAATTGCGTGAATCTTTTCAAAGCCCTTGACACTGTTTTTATTTTATGATAATATCAATTTCGTTGACGAAAGTCGATATGTCTCCTTCGTCTAGTGGTTAGGACATCGGGTTTTCATCCCGACAACATGGGTTCAATTCCCGTAGGAGATGTGAACAGCGCGCAAAGCATTTGCTTTGGCGCTTTTTTTTTGGGCGGGGAGATCATCAAGATGCGGCGCGAGATTCAAGATGCCGGCGGAAACGAAGTTTTTTTTGTCGGCCAAATAAACGAAAATTGCATCGTCACTTCCATAAAGGCTTCGGCCAGGGGAAACGAGCATAGCGCGCTTGTGAACCTTTCTGAAACGCGCGAGCCTTGCGTCTTCATTCACAACCATCCAGGCGGAGACCTCACTCCAAGCGCCGCCGACCTTTCGGCCGCAAGCCGGGCCAACGACAATTCCTGCGGTTTTTTCATAGTGGACAACGAAGTTGAAAACGTTTACGTGGTCATGGAAGCTGTTCCGCCAAAAAAAATGGAAATGCTGGACTTGGACGAGGCGGCGGCCTTTGTCGCTTCCGGCGGACCGCTTGCCAAAATGTCGGAAAACTTTGAGGAGCGGCCCGTCCAAATGTCTCTTTTAAAAGAGATCGCCAGGGCCTTTAATGAAAATTCCATCGCCGCCTTTGAAGCCGGAACCGGAGTAGGAAAGAGCTACGCGTACTTGATTCCGGCCATCTTGTGGGCCAAAAAAAACAAGGAACGCGTCGTCGTTTCCACCGGAACGATAAACTTGCAGCAGCAGCTTAGCGAAAAGGACATTCCGGCCGCCAAGAAAATTCTTGGCCTTGACCTAAAAGCCGTTTTGCTTAAGGGCAGGAACAATTACGTTTGCCTTCGCCGCTTGGAGGAGCTCAAAAAGGAGCGGGACCTTTTTTCTACTGAAGTCGAAGCGCTCGAAAGGCTTTCTGAATGGGCCGCGTCCACTTCCAACGGAAGCAGGTCTGACCTGTCGTTCAATCCCAGCGAAAACCTTTGGGGCCGCGTGTGCTCGGAAAGCGACGCCTGCATGGGCCTGCATTGTCCCTATCGCGATAAATGCTTTGTGATGGCCGCGCGCAGGGAAGCCAGCGACGCGCAGATTTTGGTCGTGAACCACCACCTGTTGTTCGCCGACATAGAAAGCCGCATGAACGCCGTGGGCTACGACGACGCGGCCGTCTTGCCTCCTTACAAGCGCATCGTCTTTGACGAAGCGCACGGAATAGAAAGCGCGGCCACAAGCTTTTTTAGCGAGCAAGTCACGCGCTTTAAAATCATAAAGCAGCTTAACCTTTTGTACAGGGAACGCAGGAACAGCCTTGCCGGCTATGTCTTTACCTTGACCGCGCTTAGCGCCGGGCCTGACAACAGCGAAAAAATCGGGGAGGCCGTTGCAAGGATAAAGGAAACTATCGCAAGCCTTGAAACCGCGGCGCTCGACCTTATGGACAACGAATGGACGAGCCGCCTTTGCCAAAAGACCGCCGCCGCTTTTTCGCCCGTCCTTTCACTTTTGACTAGCCTAGGCTCGGACTTAAGCCGACTTGTCGCCCTTGTCCGCGAGCTTTGCGACAACATCAGCGATGAAGACAAGACAGAAAACGCCTATTGGGAAAGCAAGGCCATATTGCGCCGTTTGGACGACGCGGCGGCTGTCTGCAAGGACTTTTTCTACTGGAACGAAAAGCCCGGCGAGGTTTTTTGGATGCAAAAGCAGCGGCTCAACGAAGAATTTGTCAAGGACGGCGCCAATCCCTTTTTCGTCACTTTCACAAGGACGCCGCTTGACATCGCGCCGCTGATGAACACCGGCGTTTTTGAGCCTATGGAAAGCGTCGTGTGCGCGAGCGCCACGCTTAAAATCGCCGGAAGCTTTTCGTTTTGGACAAGAAGGGCGGGGCTTTCATTGGTGGAAGAAAAGCGCCTAAAAAGCGCGTCCTTCGACTCTCCCTTTCCCTACGACAAGAACGTCCTTTTTGCCTGTCCAAGCGACATTCCCTTTCCCGACAGCATAGAATTCCAGCAATACGTCGAGTTGGCCTTGATAAAGCTAATAAAGGCTTCCAAAGGCCGCGCGCTCGTCTTGTTCACTTCCTACGATTCCCTAAAAAGCGCCTACAGCACTTGCCAATACGAGCTTTCCAAGATGGGAATAAACGTCTTCAAGCAGGGCGACGACGACCGCTTTAGGCTCTTGGACAAGTTCAAGAACGACGAAGCGAGCGCGCTTTTCGCCACCGACTCATTTTGGCAGGGAATCGACGTTCCAGGAAGCTCTTTGAGCCAAGTAAT
>ONET01000108.1 GCA_900316905.1 uncultured Treponema sp. | reverse complement strand
CGAGGGCGGCGGACTTGGCGGCCTTTTGAGCGGTTCAGGCAGCGCGGCCTTTGGCTCTCATTCCGCCAGCGTAATCAGCAAGACTACTTTTGTCTTGGTTGTTCTTTTTATATTGGACGCTTTTTTCATCGCGCGCTTGAACAAAAAGCCTGCCGTAAAGCAGACCCTTTCTCCCGAAGTTCAGGAAGCCGTGGACACAACTAGCGGCGAAGCTGCCGAAGAATTTGAATGGTGGAAGAACCTTGACGGATCTTCCAAGGATTCTCCCGAGCAGAGCGTGGACAACGCTCAATAACAAGGCGCATTTTATGTTGGAAACTTTCTTTAAGCCCGCGCTTATAAATGTCGATCTCGAAAGTTCCGACAAAGACGAGCTCTTTGAAGAAATGGTGGAGCTCTTTGCCCGAGGCGGATGCGAGCTTGACCGCGCAGAAGCCTTGGACGCGTTGATTGCCCGCGAGGAAAAAATGACCACGGGCATAGTTCCGTCAGTTGCGATTCCTCACGCGTCATGCCCTTCCGTCAAGAACGGTTTTGGCGCGATTGGAATCAGCCGCAAGGGAATTGAATACGGTTCCCTTGACGGAAAGCCTGTTCACGTCGTCTTCATGCTTTTGTTCGGAAGCGACGGAACGGCCCTGCACCTTAAGGTCATGCAGCAGCTGGCTTTGATTCTAAAAAATCCGGAAGCCGTTTCCCGCCTTGCCGAAAAAAAGACCGCGCAAGATCTTTACGAAGAGCTTTGCGCCCTTGAGGAGGCTTTGGCCTAATGCCCAGTCAAGAACAGGATACAATCGCCCATCTCTTAAAAGTTGAGGAAGAGGCGGCGGAACTTATTCGCGAAGCCCAAGAGCAAAGCGACAAGGAAATTTCAGACGCAAAGGCCAAGGCTCAAAAAGAATACGCCGAGCTGTACGAAACTATGGCTTCCCAAATGGAAGCGGATTTCAACGAAAAGTCTCAAGGCGTGGAGCAAAATCACAAAACGCAAATTCAGGAATACAAGTCGCAAATAGAGAAAACGCCAAAGGACGCGCAAGCGTTCGACGCGCTTTTGGAAAAAATCTTCTAGCGGGGGCGGGCGCATGGATGTCTCTAGCGCTTCTTCTTATGTTTACGCAAAGGCAAGCGGAATTTTGGCGCGCTCTTATGTCGGAAGCCGAGCCTCCGCGCTTTTTGGCGTTTCAAAACTGACGGAATTGTGGCCGTTGGTTTTTACGGAAGAAGCCCCCGCCGTTCCCGAAATCCTGCTTGCAAGAACAATCGAGCAAAAGGCCGCGGAAAAATTCATCGGCGAATACAAAAAGCTTTTGTCGGCCTACGACGCGCCCGCGCAAATTTTGGTCGACATCTTGCAGTATTTTGACTACGAAAACTTAAAGTCGCTGGGCGCGGCCGCCGCCATGGGCCAAAAGGAGCCGCCTAGCTTGCTTGACATAAGCCCCTACAATCTTTTGAATTACGCGGCCTGGCCTTCGATTCAAAAAATCACGCAAGGCTCGGAGCTTTCTTGGTACGACAAGGAGCCGCAAGTTTACGAGCAGCAGCAATTGGACAACGAGCTGGACTTGCAATTCATAGAAAAGCTTTGGGCTTCCAGCTTGGAGCTTGGCGGCCAGGAAAAAAAGACCGTCCAGGACTTGCTCAAGGCCCGCTATTCGATGCGCAACATCGTTTGGGTCTTGCGGCTAAAGACATACTATAAAATGGACAGGAACCAAATCGTCCAGCGCCTTGCGTTCTTGGACCCCAAAAACGGCAGGGGCGACGAGCTTGGCGGCGCGGCCTTGGAAATAATTGACAAGAGCGTCGACGATTGGGACGACTGGAAAAATTGGAAGTTCGCCCGCTTTTTGAATCCGCGCGAGGAAGGCTCCCTTTGGAGGGTTGACCCGCGCTGGGTTGAGGAAAGTTCCGAAAAAGAATTCATAAAAAAAGCCGGCCAAAAATTCCACTCTGAGCCTGGCGCCCAGACCGCGCTTTTTTGCTGGTTTTTTCTTAAGTCAAAGGAATTGGACTATATTCGCATGGCCACGGAAGCTTTGCGCTTGAACGTAAAGGTAAAGGAGCTTTGAAATGGCAAAGACCGCTCAAATGAGTTTGATGGAACTTATGGTTCTAAAAGAAGACATTTCCAACGTTCTCTTGTATTTGGGCAAGAGCGGAAATTTTCAGTTTCAGTCTTCTTTGGGGAACGGCTCCGACGCCGCCAAAAGCGACAGCGCCGAAGACGAAATGTACAAGCGCCTTGAAAACGCGCGCTCCTTTTTGGGAATAGACGATTCCGCCGTGACATTGGACGGCGCGAACCTTCCTGAACAAGAAGACTTTAACGCCGCGCAAAGCATTTTGCAAAGCCTGGAGGACTTGAACGGCCGCGACGCCAAGGCCCGCGAAGAATGCAAGCGCGCTCAGGACGCTTACAGCGAGGCCGCCTCCTTTAGCAACCTAAAACATTCGTACAGCGAGTTGGAGCATTTGTCCTTCTTAAATTTGCGCGTCGGAAAAATCGATCCGTCCGTCTTGGACGAGCTTAAATTCGCGCTTGGAAGCCGAGCGATAATCGTTCCGCTTGGCGACGACAAAACCCGCATTTTGGCGGCCTCCAGCAAAAAAGGCCGCTTCGCGCTGGACACCGAGCTTGGCCGCTACGGCTTTGTTCCGATGGAAATACCAAAAGACTTCAAGGGAATTCCCGACGACATTCTTGACACCCTAAAGGCGCAAAGGGCCGAGGCCGAAAAGCGGCTTGAAGGCCTTGCCGCCGAGCGCGCGAATTTTACGGAAAGCCACAAGGAAAAAATTTTGCGCCTCTTGGCTTCGTTCAGCCTTGGCTCGCAGTTGCGCCGGACAGAAAGCCTTTTGGAGTCCACGCAGTTGGTCTACCGCTTGACTGGTTGGGTTCCTAGCGCGGCTTGCATGGAGATGATGAAAAATTTGGGCGCGCTTACCGAAGACCGCATAAGCATACGCGAGTACAAGCCGGAAGAAGTTCCCGGCGTTTTGGCCGGCCATGAAAAGGTTCCCGTCAAATTGTCGCGCGGAAAATTTGTCAGCGCCTTCCAGCGCATGATTTTTTCATACGGGTCGCCCCTTTACGGAACGATAGACCCCACGCCCTTTGTGGCCGTTTTCTTCACGATTCTTTTTGGCATAATGTTCGGCGACGCGGGACAGGGCTTAGTCTTTTTGCTCTTGGGAATTTTGCTGGCGCGGAACGTGGTCAAGCTTGGCGGCTGGAACAAGTTCGCTCCGATATTCATCGGAATCGGCTCGGCCAGCATGGTCATGGGCTTGTTGACCGGAGAGTTTTTTGCCAACGAAAAAATATTGGAGCCTTTTGAGCGCTTTGTGACCGGCCTTTTTGGCGAGCCGCGCGACCAAATTCTTCCGATGATGCCGCAGTCAAATCCGGAATCCATAAAGCGAATGTTCATGTTCTTTGGCTTTTCAATCGCGGTGGGCTTTGTGATAAATTCCACCGGAATCATCATAAACATCGTCAACAACTTTTTGCGAAGAAAGTGGGGCAAGGCGCTTTTTGGAAAAGGCGGTTTGGCTGGCGCGATTTTCTTTTGGTACGTCGTGATTCTTGCGATTAGAATCGCCGCGCTAAAGCAAAGCCCGCAAATTTTTGACTGGCTTGCGATTGGCGCGTCGCTTTTCTTTTGCGCCTTTGGCGAGCCTTTTATCCGCCTTGCCGACGGCGAGCGGCCTGTCATTGAAAACGGAATTTTCGCGATGGTGATTGAGGCTGTGGTGGAACTTTTGGAAACGATAATAACGTATCTTTCCAATTCCATCAGCTTTTTGCGCGTCGGAGCGTTCGCGCTCGCGCACGCGGTTTTGGGCTTCATCATTCTTACGATGAGCGAGATGGTGGGCGGCGCCGGAGGAATTGCGGTGACCGTTTTGGGCAACGCGATTGTGGTCGTTCTTGAAGGAATGATTGTGGCCATTCAGGCGATTCGCTTGCAGTACTACGAGTTTTTCAGCAAATTTTTTAATGAGACCGGACGCGAGTTCGAGCCTTATAAATTTGAATACAAGAGCATAGGAGGTTCATTATGAACAAAAAAATCATCGCTTTGGCTGCCATCCTTTTTTGCGCGATGGCTGTAGGACTTTTCGCCGAGGATACTTCTTCCGCGAAAAATGAAGGACAGACTGTGGAAGCGGCCGCCGGCAGCTCGCAGGCGATTAAATATGTCGCCGCCGGTCTTGCCGTAGGACTTTCTTGCATCGCTGGCGGAATGGCCGTAGGAAAAATCGGAAGCGCCGCCATGGGAGCCATGAGCGAGAACGCCGAGCTTTCCGGAAAGGCCTTGCCCTTTGTCGGACTTAATTCATCGTCATCGATCATGAAGATAGCGTATTTCTTGGCATCAGGTCCGGTTCCCGTCTGGGCATCGATGTCTTCCTGGTTGATTCCGGCCAGTATCCCATCTTCCGCCCAAACGCCGGTTCTGATATCTCCGTCCTTCTTGATGGTCAATGCCTCATCTCCTACAAGCACGACGTACTTCTTGCCGTTCGCGGTATACTTGGACACTGCGGCGCTTATCGGATCATTCGGATTGCCAGGATTGCCCGGATCGTCTGGATTGACCGGAGCTTCAGGATCACCCGGATCGCCTGAGCCGCCTGAACCTCCCGTTCCAACAGTCGGGACGCCCGAAGTGCCGTCCGCTTTTTTCTCCATGATATACCACATACCGGACGGCACCTTCTCGAACAGTACGGTACCTTCCGGATAGGTCTTTGCCTCCGTCCCTGTTCCGACTGTCGTCTCCTTGTCAAATGAGGTCG
>ONET01000110.1 GCA_900316905.1 uncultured Treponema sp. | reverse complement strand
CGACGGTGGGGAAATAAAGGGATTGAAATTTTACGATGTGTCGTTCTTCAAGAAGGATGCTTTTGAAATTAGAACGGAATTGCAGTTCGCGGGTCTTGAGGTCGGAGCGGTGAGGGCATTCCCTGTATACACAGAGGCTTTGTCTCAAAAGCTTGGCGCCATGTCAATGGTTTTTGAAGGCCGCCTTGAAGAGCTTGTAAGACTTAACGCGTTTACCGATGCGGCCCTGCCCCTAGGCTGCGGCTGTTTCAATTCCGTGACGGAAAAAGCTGGCGTTAAGCCTGGCGCGGATTTCTTCTCGGCTCACACGGCAAAAAACAATCCCAGTGTTGAATCAACATGGGAAAGGCACATAAACCCATCTTTGTTTTCAAAAAACATCGTGGAATTGCCAGACCAGAGAGAGCCGGAGAAAACAAAAAGATATTCCGGCATGGGCTATTAACAAATTTTACAAGGAGAATTAATTATGGCAAATGAAAAAATCAAGAAGAATAATGTTGAAATTGAGAAAAGTAATGGAGTTCTAAGAACTCCCAAAGGAGAAATATCTGAATTAACAAAAGCTGAATGGGATGTTGTGCATAGTTCAGATTTTAAAAAACAATATGGTGATTGGGAGCTTAAAGTAAAGCAAGATTTTTTACTCAGTAATAAAATGGTTGCAGTGCTTAGCGGAGATGAATTCAAGAGAAAGGAAGGAATGACTCTGACGGAGCAAGTTGAGCAATACTTCAAAGAATTTAACAACTCTGTTGAATCGCCGTTTTTTGGAAAAGTTGTTTTAGACAGAGATGGGGCAGATGATAGCCTTTCACACGGAATGGGAAGGTTAAAGGCTATAGCATATGCTGGGGTTCCAAATGTAATAAAAAACAGTGTTATTATAGATTCTGATTTTAATCATAAAAAAAAAGGATATAATTCTTTTGTAATTGCAGCCCCAATAAAAATTTCCAAAGAAAATTATATTTGCGAAGTAGTGCTTAAGCAAAATAAAAAAGAAACTAAATTTTATTTACACGAAGTGACAGAACAAAAAAAATTCCTTGATAGAGCTTTTGTAACAAATTTGGCCCAACAGCCTGCTCATCAAGGAACATTAAGTAGTTTACTGAAAAATACACTTTCTGTCAATATAAAAATTTCATGTCCAATGAATGAAAATGGAGAACCCGAAAAAAAATTCGTTCAAAAATACATAGATTCTATAAATAACAAAAATCCAAAAATGGAGAAAAGTATGAAAAATGAAATTGACGACCACATTGAACAAATGGAAACCAACGGCGGCATGAGCGAAGCCGCTATGGAAGCGGAGATTGCGGCGCAGGAAAATCCAAGGCCCGATTACCTTGACGAAAATGGGAATCCCCATTGGTTTGACGAAGAAGAAGATTACGATGTCGGCCAGATTCCGCTTGAAGTCGTTGACAGAACTGAAATGCTATACGCAAATTCTGACAAAGTGGCGGCCCGTGAATACAAAATCAGAATTGACGAAGGATTGTTTAAGGAACTTGCGCCGGAACAGTATTCGGAAACAAGCTTTTCCGATGACGAAATACCCGCAATCACTTATCGCCAATCGACAAATCCCGAAGTTCCAGACCAGTTTCTTATCTCAAAGTTCAAACGCGGCGATTACGACATTCCGCTCATTCAGACGACTGTTGAGATAAAAGATGAAGAGCTTTTGAAACAGATAAAATTTAATATCGAGGATTACGAAGAAAGAAATCAAAGCAATTCCAATCTTATAGTTTCCGAAAATAAAAGAGAATACAATAACAGCAATCTTGAACAATCCTCTTTGGAAAATGCTGCAGAGCTTTTGAAAAATGTCAAATTCTCTCCCGAAAACTATAAAAAGCTTTTGAATGTAATAAATGAAATTTCCGAAATCTCCGGCGCGAAAAAAATAGAAGTTCCAAAGCCGGAAGAAATCGCTAAAGAGGAAAACGAAAAGCCAAAGTCGAACGACCAAGACCAAGACCGCGACAACGACGAAGGCGGCGTTATCGCAAAGCCGCAAGAGCCGCAGAAGCCAATGGACGGCGGCGGCACGGCGGTCGAAGAAGAAAAGCCAAAGCCCGAAACAGCGATGTTCGACCCGACCGCTCCAATCGTTTACGGAAAAACCATCCTCCCGTCTTTTGCCGTAAAAACGGAGAAAGGCCTCGTTTCAATCGAAAATCCTATTGCGACCGGATTTAACAAAAAGAACGGAACTTATGAGGTGGAAAGCGGCGGCGAAAAATTGGAACTTCCGAAGAAAACCTTTGAAACGCTTTTGTCCGACAAAAAAGAGCGCGAGGCCGTCCAAGCGCGAATCGCCGAAGGGAAAACTATAGTTTTCGCCGACGAATCAAGAGGAATAAAGGGAACGGAAATCCCTGAATTTTCTTTGATAACGCAACTCGGATTGAAAACATACAAAGGCTTTGTTCCACAAAGCCGCGACGAAGCCGCCGGAACATACACGCTTTCAAACGGCGAGGAAACATTGATTCTCAAAGACAAAGACTTCACCGAAGTCACCGCGCCGGAACGCTGGGAAAACAAGTTTGACGAAAAATCACCCGCTTGGCAAAAACTCGTTCCGTCGCAATATGAGGACTACTTCAAACTGCGAGACAACACGGCGGCGAATTTCACGCACAACCTTTCCATAGCTTGCCGGGAAAAGGCCAACAGCCCTTGCGACGCGATGAGAGCCGCTAAAATGATAATCGACCAAATGAGCAAAGCCGAAAAAGCCAAAACGCAAGCGCTATTGAATGAAATGGCCAGAGAAGAAAAGAATTTAAACATGGTCATTGCCGGAATCTACCACGAGGCCGTTAAATGCGTTCCATTGAACGAAGAAAAAATCAAACAGGATTTCCCGGACAAATACATCGCCCGGCCAATGTTCGACACCATAAGCGGAGACGGTCAAAAAGTCGAAAACGACCAAGCGCTTGTAAAAAACGGACAGGATAGAAATTTGCGGATTGGCACTGTCTTGAAAAACATCGATGTTCAATCCGATAAACTTTTTGGAAAAGGAAATAGTTCGGTTCATTTTTCGCAAATGCGAGTTGTTTCCGCGTCCAAGGAGGGAAATTCAATCACGCTTATGGACGAAAAAAACAGCTACATAAAGCTTCCGCGCGACACGGTTCTTTCGCTCTATAAGGAACAACAACTTCGCGAAATGAAGTCGGAACGCAAAGTTGAGCGAAAAAACTCAATGTCGATTTCCTACGCTTAAAGAAAAATTTGCATTGCCGCGCTGACTATCGACGCGGCAGCCAAGGCAAAAATAACGATGTCCTTGGTCGAAAATTTGCTTGCGGCCACCGCAGGAACTTTTTCTATAAGTTTTTTATGTTGTTCGGAGCATTGCTTCAAAAATTCGATGGACTGCTGTTGGACTTTTTGCAAATTCTCCTGGCATTTTTCGGTGTAGGCCTTAATCATTTCGTTCGCTTCCGCTTTCAATCCCATTGAATTGCTTTCGGAAACTTTGCGAATTTGTTCGGAAGAGTCATTGACAAGATTATCGGTTTTTGCGGCTTGCTGCGCGAACATGGCTTTTATTTCTTCCTTAAAGCTTTCTACATTTTCTTTTATTACGTTGTCCGCGGAATGAAGCTCGTCGATTTTGTCTTTCATGTCGCCGATTTTCGTCGTCAAGAAATTGTCAACCTTGATTATGAATTGTGAAAATTCCGCCTTTTCTTTGTAGAGCTGCTCTTGAAGCATGTTGACTTCTTTTTCAAGATTGACGTTTTTCACTCGCTCTTCAAGATAGCTTTCGTAGCTTTCGGTCGTCTTAAGCTTTTCTTTTAGGCCGCTCGTCGCGGAAATCAAGTCGTTGAACTTTCTTATGGTTTCCGATTGGAAGGCGACCAAATCCTGCCGCCTGTCGCTGATAAGCTTGTCAACAAGAGCCTTTTGCTCTTGAATGTCGCCGACGCACTCTTCGATGGCAATCATGAAGCTTTCCGCAATGGTGCGGTTTATCGTCACCATGTCCGGCGACTTTTGCGTCGGAGAAATCGCCTTGGGTTCTTCCTCGCCGTCCAATTTTTGTATGGCCTTTTTTTCTTCCATTTCTTTTTCTTCTGCGTTTTTGCCAAAAATCATTTTTCCGTCCTTTCTGAAATGCTTGTCGGAACTCCATCTTTCCATATTTCCTCTACGCCAGCGTCGTTGTCGATAACTTTCTCCAACAGGCCGTTGCTCCACCATTCCCAATGGTTTGGACATTCCACGGCGGCCAAGCCGTCTTCTGAATGAATCAAGCCATTCTTGAACGTGAAAATGACGTATCGCTCCTTTCCGTTAACGATGTCGGTCTTTCCGTGGCGGCCTTCAAGAATTTCGCCGTTGGCGGAAAACTGCTCGAATTGACAATCCTTGTAAGGAGAGCAAGACTTCTTGTAAAGCTCGTTTTGGGAGAATTCTTCCCTTAGCGCTAAAATCTCTTTTTCTGTCATTAAGCTTTCTCCTGCGGCGAAACTTGCTTTCCGTTAAGCCACCATTCCTCGTAATTG
>ONET01000111.1 GCA_900316905.1 uncultured Treponema sp. | reverse complement strand
CTTCCCTGAAGACTTTGACACGTCTGGCTCTACCGAAGAATTCCTAAAGCGTCTTCCGCAAGTTGACGCATACTTTAAAGATAAGATTGAAGCTCTAAAAAAACAAAACAAGGTTTTGCGCATGGGCGCCACAGTTCAGGACGGAAAGTGCACTGTCGGAATGTTTGAGGTAGGCCCGGAAGACCCCTTGTACGCGGTCAAGGGCGGCGAGAACGCCTTTGTATTCCACACGGCGCGCTACCAGCCGATACCCCTTACGGTCCGAGGCTACGGAGCTGGAGCGGGAGTCACGGCCGCCGGCGTCTTTGGCGACATCTTGCGCACGGTAAGCTTCAACACGGAACGATAGCGTTAGCGGCCGGACAGCGGTATTGATAGGAAATTTTTTATGGTAATTGTATTAAAGAGCGGAATTTCGGCCGCCGAAAAAAAGGCGCTCGCGAAATTTTTGGGAAGCCAGAATTTCAAGACCAACGAAATCGCCGGCGAAGAAAAGACAATCATCGCCGCCGTGGGCCGCCTTAAAATGGATCCGCGCGAAGTCGAGGTATTGCCCGGCGTTGAGCGCGTGATTCCCATTTCAAAGCCGTACAAAATGGCAAGCCGCGAATTCAAGCCCCAGAATTCTGTCGTAGAAATCGCCGCTCCCAGCGGACAGTTGATTCGCGTCGGCGGCCAACGGATTGTCGCGATGGCCGGCCCCTGCGCGGTCGAAAGCCGCGAGCAAATGATGGCGGTGGCCAAGCGCGTGGCCGAAAGCGGCGCGACTATTCTTCGCGGAGGAGCCTACAAGCCGCGCACAAGCCCGTATTCATTCCAGGGCTTGGGAGAGGAGGGCTGCAAAATATTAAAGGAGGCCGGCGACAAGTACGGCTTGCCCGTCGTCACTGAATGCGTCGCGGCGGAGTACATTCCCGCCATGCAAAAAGCCGGAATCGACTGCTACCAAGTTGGCGCGCGCAACATGCAAAACTTTGAGATGCTCAAGCGCCTTGGAAAAATAAACAAGCCGGTGATCTTAAAGCGAGGACTAAGCGCCACGATAGAGGAATGGCTCATGAGCGCCGAATACCTTTTGTCAAGCGGCTGCGAAAACGTCATTCTTTGCGAGCGCGGAATCCGAACCTACGAACGCGCCACCCGCAACACGTTGGACTTGAGCGCCGTTCCGATTTTGCGCGGCTTGACCCACCTTCCGATAATCGTTGACCCAAGCCACGCGCTTGGAATCCGCGACAAGGTAAGCCCGATGGCGCTCGCCGCCGTCGCTGCCGGCGCTGACGGCATAATTGTGGAAGTGCATTGCAATCCCGACAAGGCTTTGAGCGACGGTCCGCAATCCCTTTACCCGGAACAGTTCGACAAGCTTATGCGCGACATCGACGCCTTGGCTCCGATTTTGGGAAGGGAAGTGGCGCGCTTGCGAAAAAACGAAAGCCCCGCGAAAATTACGGGCGGAAAAAAGACGGCCAAGTCCGCGGTTTTAGGCGAAAAAGCGTCGGGCAAAAAGTCTGCCAAGTCCGCGATTTTAAAAACATCCGCGCAAAAATTGGCCGTCGCCTTTTGCGGAAAGCGGGGCGCCTACGCCGAGCAGGCCATCGCGCGCCACTTTGACGGGGAGGCAGAAGCGCTTCCCGTTGATTCATTCCGCGAAATTTTCCAGAGCGTCTTGGACGGCCGCGCCGACTACGGCATGGTTCCGATTGAAAATTCTTTGGCCGGAAGCGTCTACGAAAACTACGACAATCTTGCGGTCTTTGAGGACGTAAGCATTGTCTCTAGCGTCACGCTAAGAATTCAGCACGCGCTTTTGGGAGCGAAGGGCGCGACGCTTTCCGACATTAAATCGGTTTACTCGCATCCGCAGGGCTTTGCCCAGTGCTCCAAGTTTTTGGCGGAACATTCTGGATGGAACAAGATTGACGCGGCCTCAACCGCCAGCGCGGCGAAATTTGTTTCCGAAAAGGACTCAAGGGCAAACGCCGCGATCGCGAGCGCGGTAAACGCCAAGTACTACAAGCTTTGTGTAATCGAAGAGTCAATCGAAGACGACCCAAAAAATTACACGCGTTTTTTTGTAATCGCGGCAAATCATTTTGTGGCGCGCAAAAAGGGCGACTTGGCGGCCTCGCTGGCGTTCCGCGCGCAAAAGGCGGAAGGAGTCAAGCCCAACGCGGTTTCATTTGTGTTCAGTACAAAGAACGAGCCGGGAAGCCTTTACAAGTGCCTTGGCGTTTTTGACAAGAACAAGCTGAACCTTACCAGGTTGGAGTCGCGGCCGGTTCACGGAGAGACTTGGAAGTACAACTTTTACGCGGACGCGGAGCTTAGCCCCGACGAGCGCAATGTTGAATATGTAAGCGCCGTTTTGGAAGCGCTTGGAAAAGATGCGCAGGGCGTCCGCTTGCTTGGAGTGTACAACGCGGAGACACGCTAAAAGCCTTGCGGCTTTTAGCTAACGAGTTTTCGCTTGCGCGAAAACTCGCGGATTGGTATATATAACCTTAAAATAAGGGGGATAATAAAATGCAAAAATTTGTTCTTTCTGTTTTGGTGGAAAACCACGCGGGCGTTTTGAGCCGCGTTTCGGGCTTGTTCAGCCGCCGAGGCTACAACATCGACAGCCTTACCGTTTGCGAAACCAGCGACAAGGCGATTTCGCGCATGACGATTGTGGTCATGGGCGACGACCGCATTCTTGACCAAATCGAAAAGCAGCTTTCAAAGCTGGTTGAGGTGATTTCAATCGAGCGCTGCGACGCGGACACTTGCCAGCGCGAAACCGCCTTGATTAAAGTCAAGGCAGACGGAAGCAAGCGCGAGACAATCGTTAGCACTTGCGAGATTTTCCGCGCGCACATCGTTGACGTAGGCGCCGAAAGCGTCATTGTCGAAGCGTCTGGAAGCGAGACAAAAATCGACAGCCTTATCCGCTTGCTTGAGCCATTCGGCATTTTGGAATACGCCAAGACCGGCTTGATCGCAATGCGTCGCGGAGAGCAAGTTCTGCGTTAGCGGATTTTTTTCCACACAGCGTCGTAGAGGCTCCAAGTGTTTTTGGAAATCTCCGCGCGCGCGAAGTAGAACGATGTTGGGGCTAGGACTATGTCTTGGCCCTGATTTTTTTTGTCGCCGCCTTCTTGGTCTTTCGAAAAGTCTTGGTTGCGGGCGGCGGATTGCGCGGCGGCAAAAATTTTTTGCAGGTCAAAGTTTTGGGCGAGGGTAAAGTCAAAGGCGCAGGGAATTGCCGATCGGATTTGGCGGCCGCCGCTTTCTATGAGCGCGGGGAAGAGATAAAGAGCGCCTTTTTCCGAGCCGTCCGCGTTAAGGTCTTGCAAAGATTCGGCGCAAAAAATTTCAAAGCGGGTGATTGCCAAAAATTCTTCTTTTGTAAAATCTTCCGGCAGGACGCACAAAAGCGGCTGCAAAAAAATCGGCGCTCCCGCTTTTACGGCTTGCTTGACTAGGCCGCGCTCTTTGTCAAAGACAAGCGGCCCGCCGTGTCCTAGCGCTTTGTCGCGCGCGCGGACCAGAGCCAATTCTTGCGAGGCGTTAAGCTTTATGACGTTTAAGCTTGTCATTTCTTATGGGACAATTTTGGATTGAACTCGCGCTCTGTGCCCACTGTTGTCGGCGGGCCGTGGCCGGGCATGATTACCGTGTCGTCGGTTTGCGAAAGAATTTTTTGCTCAATGTTTTTTATCAGGTTGCGTTCGGAAAATTTAGAGCTTGCGCTTCCGATTTTTCCGGCGCTCAGACAGTCTCCCGTAAAGAGAATATTTCCGATTTTGTAGACCATTGAATCGTTTGTGTGGCCTGGCAGCGAAAAGTATTCCACCGCAAGGCCCGCGATTTGAACAAGTCCGTCGTCCTTTAGAACAATCGTGTCGTTTTGCGCGACTTCCCAGTCAGCGGCGTACACTTTGGGGTTGTAAATTTTTCTTAGCGTTTCAAGTCCGGCGACATGGCTTCCGTGATTGTGTGAAATCAGCACTCCGGTAAGCTTGTAGCCGCCGATTTCAATGTGGTTTATGATTTCATTCGTTATTTGGCCGGGGTCGACAATCAGGGCTTCGCGCGAGTCTTCGTTGACAATCACGTAGCAATTTGAAAAGCCTTCCAAGTTCAAGTGAAAATAAACTTTCATCCGTTACTCCGAATCCTTTAGGAACAAATCGCTTCCCTTGTCGTCAAAAATGGCTTCGCGCATATTGGAGGACTTGAACAGGATGTTTTGCTTTTCAATGTTGAAAAACATTGTGTTCTTTATGTTGCAATTGCGGAACGAAGTGTCAACCAACTTGGACGCGATGAAGCGGGAGTTGTACAAGTCGGAGTCGTCAAAAGATGACTGGTAGGCCTGCGTTCCGCAAAAATTGTCATGAATCAAATCGCTTCCTGTAAAAAGAATGTGTGAAAAAACGCAGCCCCCAAACGAAGTGAACTGCATGTTGCTTTCAAGCATCGCGCAGTCCAAAAAAACGGAGTGGTCAAAG
>ONET01000113.1 GCA_900316905.1 uncultured Treponema sp. | reverse complement strand
ATGGGGGAAATATGAACGTAAAAAAAGTTTTTGTTGTAGTTGCCGCGCTTTTCGCGCTCGCAAGTTTAGCCGCCGAGCCTTCGGCCGCCCTAAAAATTGACAGCCTGGACGAGGTGAAAAAAATCGCGGCCCAGAACAATTTTAAGGAAATAAAGGGCGGGCCTGACGATTATCTTGCCGTTTCCGAAGACTCAAAGTCTTTTGCATGTTGGCGGGTAAAAGACGAAAGGGACGACACTATAATTGTTTCGATTGTTTGCCTTGACGAGAAGGTTCACTCAAGGGTGGAAACAATCGTAAAAAGGGGCCTTAAGTTAAAGTACATTCTTGGCGACGGCGAAAAAATTTGCTCCGCTTTTTTTGAAGAGACGGGGGAACCTGTTCAAATAAGCGAAAACATGCTCTTGTATTTTGCGATTATAAGCATAAATGAAAAATGCCAGCTTTTGCGCGAGCTTGAAAAAACTTGCGGCGTTATAGTTCCTGCGGCGGCAAAAGACAATGACGCCAACTTTGAAAAGACGTTAAAAAAGAAAAAGAGCGCTGTGCGAAAGCTTGACGGCGCCGGCATGAAGCCAATAATCGAAAGCTATTTTGTTTTTTAGAACTTGACGCTTTGCTTGGTTTTAATGTATTCTTTATGGCGAACGTTTGACACAAAACGTAAATTTGCATTGAATTCATTTTAGGAGGTAAAAAAAATGAAGAAAATAGCATTGTTCACAGTCGCGTTGTTCGCGCTTGCCGCCGCGGTTTTTGCAAAGCCGGCCAAGGTGAACGGTTGGAAAGATGTTGCTAAAATCGCAAACAAGAACGGCATGGAAGTTGCCAGCGACGATGTTAACTATTATGTAGCCAAAGGAAAGGGTGGAAAAGACTTTGCCATTTTCGCCATAAATGACTACGACGACATAAAAGTCACCTTGGCCATGTCTTGCGTTGGCGGAGAGGTTTTTTCAAAGATTACTTGCGTTGACAAAGAAACTGAAGCGCCCCATCCGGTTTTCTCCATGGGCGAAAACGATGAAAAATGCGTCGTTGTGAACGGCGGCGACCTTTCGTACTTCTTTACGGACGAGGCGATTGCCAATTGGACGGTGGAACTGAAAAACCAGCGCTCAAAATTCTTGGACGAGCTTGCCAAGGAATATGGACTTGTCGTTCCTAAAAAATAAGCTGGACGGTTATTTTTTTGCGTCGGCGGAATAAAATTTAAAGAACTTTTCAAAGCTCTTTTTGTAAAGTTCCGCAAAGTCCGCCGCGCTTGCCTGCGTGACGGACTCGTAGCCTGCGACAAGCGCCGACTGCAAGTCCAGCGCCTCGCTTTTGGCGCGGGCCGTGTCCAGCATTTTAGCGATTGCCTTTGCGGCCTCAAGGTTTTGGTCGGCGTTTTCGTAGGCGCTCTTTAGCCAAAGGTTTTTTATTCCGTCAAGCGCGGCGGGATCCTGCGTCAAAAAATCGCCGCCTTGACCAGTTCCTTCAAAAATTTCTTCCTTTAATTTTTCCAAAGCCTTTTGCATGGCGGCGTCGGCGTCTGAAATGTATTGGACGTTAAAGATTGTTATCGCGCCAAATGAAACGAGAGGGCTTTTTTCTTCTATTCTTGCCGTCATCTTTTGGTAGCGGGGTGTCTCCGCAAAGATTTTTTTGCAAATCGCGCAAAGTCGCGCCATGAGCGCGTCAAAAAGAGCCGCCTCTTTTTCGTCTTTTGGCGCGCAAAACCAATATTGGGCCGGGTCGGCAAAGTCTGTCGTTGGAACCAAGACGGCGGGACGGGGACCGGCCTTGTCGGCGCTTACGTCCGTCAAAAACGTGTGGTTAATTTTTACGCGCTGGGAATTTTTCGCAGGAATTTTGGCCTCGCAAAAAATGTCTTTTTCTTGCCAGCGCGCGCCAAGGGAGCCAAAAAGTTTTTCCGCCGATTCGGCAAGGCCTTGGGCGTTGAAGTTTCCGACCGCGATTATTTCCAGCCTTCCCGCGTCCAAAAGCTTTGCGTAAGACTCAAGCGCCAGCGAGTAGGGGACGTTTTTTAAGATTTCCTGGCTTCCGGAATTCAAGGCCCTGTAAAGCGGCGATTTGTAAAAGGCCTTTATCGCGTGGTTCCAAAGCTGGCGCGGCATCGCTCCGCTCTTTATTATTTGCTCGCTTTTTCGTCCCATAAGCGCGCGGTCAAATTCCGCCGGAACCAAATCGCCAAAAACAAGCGCGTCAAAAAAACATTCAAGCGCGGCCTCTTCGTCGCCTTTAAGACATTCAAGGGCCACAAGGCCGCTTGTGTCCGACGTCAGCGCCGAGCCAAAGAATGCAGGCCCCATAAGGCCGTCTTCCGCCTTTTTTTGGGCGGCCTTTTGAACGTTTGTCAAAAGCGCGCTTGTCAAAACCGCTTCAAGTCCGGGCTGGCTTTGGGCGCTTTGAGCTTCGCCGCCCTTTATGTAAAGGCACACCGCGCTTGTGGCGCTTTGAGAATTTGTCTTTGTGTGGACGCGCATTGAATTTGAAAGTTCAAAGCTTTTCGCGCTTAGCTTGGCCTTTTCAACAAAATTTTTGTCGTAAATGCGCGGCTCGCTTTTGTCCGTTTCGGCTCCTTGCGCTTCCTTGCTTTTTTTTATCGATTCCTTTATGGCCGCGTACATTTTTTGCGAATGCCATGAGGCGTTTTTTTGCGTCACGCTTTTCCAGCCGGATTTTTCAAAGGCGGCCGAAAGCGGCGCGTACGCCTTTGAATTTAGCAAAATGAACAAATACGGATCTTCGTTTGCAAGGCTGAATTTTAGCGTTTCCATGTCTTGCTCCATAAGCCGCTCTTTTCTTGCCAAAAACCTTTGCGTCAAGCTTGAAGCGTCTCCGCTTGCGCCGCTTTGGTCATAAGATTTTTTTGCCATTCCGTCCACGGCCCAAAATTGCGAAAGCAATTTCATAAAGCGGCGGGGGCTTTTTGCGGCCAGCTCAAAGTCAAGCAAAAGAAAGCTTTTGGCCCTTTCAAATTCTTCTTGCGTAAAGTCCGCCGCTTCTTCCAACAAAATTTTTTCAAACAAGGCGCTCTTGTCAAAATAATTTATGCTTTTTTCTCCCTTTTCCAAAAGCGCCTGGACAATCAAGCGGCTGCAGGCGTTTATGTGGGCCGCCTCGGCGTTTATGTAATCGCTTCCCCGAATGTTGAGCGCATCTTCCTCCGTCAACGCGGCCTTTAGCCTTGACGACCGCTCGTTTAAGATCGCCGCGGCAATGTCGGCCTCTTCCATGGAAAGACTTGTCCATTCAACCACCGCCTGCGCCATGTCGGGCGAAAGCTCCGGGTCGGACAAGACGAATTTTTTGCCTTCCTCGCCTTGTTCCGCCAGGCTTTCCTTTTGCGGAAAAACGGCCGCCGGCGAAAAGCTTCCAAAGGTTTTTTCTGCGATAAAAAGCGCCTTTTCCTTTGTGACGGCTCCTGTCACAAAGAGGGCGGAATTTTGCGGCGAGTAAAATCGCTTGGACATTTCAGACAAGGCGGCGCGCGCCTCCGAAAGGCTTTGCTGGTTAAAAAGCGCCGGATGTATTCCGCTGTCGCGCTTCCAGGGCGCCGCTGAAAAAACGCGGGAGTCTATCGCGCTGTTGATGAAGCCTTCCGCGCTAAAGGCGTTTTGCGCCGCCGCCTCTTTTTGCTCGGCCAGCGCTTTGCCTAGTTCTCCGTCTGAAAAAATCGGGGCGAAGGCGCAGCATGAAAGCTCCCTAAAAATTTCTTCCGTTTGGCTGGGGCTTGCGTCAATCGCATGGCTGGAACAGTCGGCCAAACATTCGCTTTGCAAGTCTTCCAAAAGCCATTCGCCCTTTGCGGAATAAAGCCCCGCCGTCTTAAAAAGCCGCGCGTAGAGGGGCGCGAATCCGGCTGTGGCCGCCGTTTGGCATGAAAAGCCCGCGCGCGCCGTGTACTCGATTGTCACCGTCGGCGCCGAAAAATCTTCGCATATAAAAAGCGCCATGCCGTTTGAAAGAACGGCTTGACTGAAATTTTCTGGCAGCGTCAGCGACCAAAGCGCGTTTGCAAGAAAAAAAAGGAAAATGGGCAAGAGGCGCGCGCGGATTTTTGGGCTTGAAAGCGTTTTTTTTAAAAAGAATTTTTTCATTTCTT
>ONET01000116.1:6126-8489 GCA_900316905.1 uncultured Treponema sp. | reverse complement strand
GGAGCAAGTGTAGGCGGCTTCTCCTGGGTATGTCGCGCCGTCTTGGTTAAAGCCCGCGTTGTTTTGGCTTACCATAATGTCTCCGGCCTTTTCCTGCAAGAGCGAGGCTATTGTGTAGTCGTCTTTTCCGCTTGCGGCCTTTACGGCGGCCAAAATGGAATCAAAGTCAACATAGGCGTTGGTCGCGATTTCCTTTATGAACTTGGGGCCGCCGAATTTTCTGACCAGCCAGGCGCCAAGATGAAATGTCGCGGCGTATGTCGCCGACGTTTGGCCTGTAAGGCCGCAGCCCCATTCGTGGTTGCAGTTGGCGGTGGGAAGGCGCGCCTTTGGCGTGTTGCCCAGCTTGTCGTTAACGTCGCTGTCGCTTATGCCAAAGTAGGCTTGCATCATGTCCTCGCACATCATTGCCAAAAGCTCTCCGTACCAGTAAGTCCATTCCTTTTTGTGAATCATCGTCTTTTGGTTGAATGAGATTGTGTGCGAGAATTCGTGCTGGGCGGTGGAGTAGGCTTCCAAGGGGGTTTTTAAGGTTGTTTGGCTGTCCATGTATACAAAGCGGCCCTCGTTGCTTCCGGTTGTATTATGCCTTATGTCTCCGTGATAGACAAAGCCGTAGACTTTGCCTACGGTCAACATGTCGTAAAGCATTATGTTGATTTTTTCTCCGGTTTTTGAGGCCGTGGACATGGGGCCGTACACGCTGTCGTCCGTGTTGTATATTTTGTCGGAAGGCTGGCCGTAAAGGTGGCTTGTAAGGCCGTAGCCGTTTATGAAATTTGTTCCAAGCTCTCGCGCCGCGGTTTCAAAGGCGCTTTCGCCTTCCTTGTAATACGTGTCATTTATGTCAACCCAAACGTTGTAGTTGGCTTCCGACACAAGCAGCTTGAAGGTTCTTTGGGTAAAATCCGACAGTGTCTTTGGATTGAGAGCGTTAAAAGTTTCCGTGGCGCCGGGGGCGTAGTTTTTGACCGCGGCTTGAACTCCGGGCGCGAGGCTTTTTGAAATCAGTCCTTGAGCCTTCGCCTTCTTTACGTTGTCCATCGAAAGCTTCCAAATCTTTGCGTGGGGGTCGTTCTCCAGGTCGGTCTCAAAGCCCGAGACAATGGCGGCTTGGATTTCTGTTTCTTCCTCTTGGAAGGAGAGGGCGCTCTTTTCCGCGCTTGCGGAGCCGCCGCCGGAAGTTATTCTTGCCAAGCGCGAGTATAGGCTGTTCATGGCGGTGTTTGAAATGTTTGAGCGGGCCATGTAGATTGTCTTTCCGGCCGCGCCTGTCAAAACGAGCGTTTTTGTCGTCGTGGCGACCGTAATCGGCTGGCTTGAGGCGGCCTCTGTTTGCTTTTGCGTCATTTCGCTTGCCGAGTGGCCGGGATTTTGTCCGGGGGTGATAGGAATGAAGCCGGAACCTGAGCCAATGTCGCAGCCTGCCAAATATCCCGCCAGCAAAAGAGCGAAAAGCGGCGCGATTAGTTTTTTTGCCTTAAAATTCATGTTTTTCTCCTTAATAAAAGCTAAAGTTTTTTCCAGTTCTTCACGCGCAAAACGGTGGCGTTCGGCATTTCAAGCGGCGCGTCTTCATCGGAAAGAATTCCTTCTACCATGACCTTGTTTCCGTGCAAGGCGGCGAGAGCGTCCTTTTTGTCAGCTTCTGCGTCCAAGTAGTATAGAGTTCCGTCTTCCGTCTTTAGGCCAGTCCTCGGAAAGGGCGCGTTTCCGTAAATTTCCAAAACGCCTTCAACCTGCGCCTTTTTTCCGTTCTTTGCCATTCCAAAGGCTAGGGCGGAACTTAACGCCACCGCCGCGGCCAACAATAAAAATTTCGCTTTCATACGCGCTCCTTTTTATATAGATATAATTCTGACATAGAACATCGGATTTGTCAAATGGTTACGCGCGCCTTCGCGCCGCTTTCCTTCTGCCATATTATCGTTTTGCCAGCAGCGCTTGGTGGAACTACTAGCAAAACCACACGAAGTGTGATACAATAGAAGAACTATGGCAGACGTAAAAGAACAAATCCGCGCGGCGCTTTCGGCCGCATTGAACCAGTTTAAGAAAGAAAAAAATATCGACGCTCCCGACGTGGAAGCCGCCTCTTTGACTTTGGAAAATCCGCCGGACCCAAAAATGGGCGACGTGGGCGTTCCGCTCTTTGCCTTTGCAAAAACATTCCGCATGGGCCCGCCGCAGATTTCGGCCGGCGTCGCGCAAATCCTTAAAGGCGCCGACGAGATTGGCGGCGTAAAGGTGGCCGGCCTTGGCGAGATTTTGAACCTTGGCCCCTACATCAACTTTAAGCTCGACAAAGGAAACGAGACATATTCAATCCTAAAAAAAATCGCCGAGCAAAAAAGCGATTACGG
>ONET01000116.1:0-6093 GCA_900316905.1 uncultured Treponema sp. | reverse complement strand
ATGGAAGGCCGCCGCGTCATGGTGGAATTTTCTTCCCCCAACACAAACAAGCCCCTGCACTTGGGACATGTCAGGAACGACGCGCTTGGAGAGAGCGTAAGCCGCATTTTGAAGAAGGCCGGAGCCGACGTTTACAAAGTCAACATCATCAACAACCGCGGCGTGCACATTTGCAAGAGCATGCTGGCCTACCAATTGTTCCACCAAGAAAAAGGCGACACGCCCGAATCTTTGGGAATCAAGGGCGACCACTTTGTCGGAAACTGCTACGTGGAATTTGACAAGTACCTAAAGGGAGAGAAGGACAAGCCCGAGACCGCGCACCCCGAAGCCGCGCAAAAGGCGGAAGAAATGCTCGTTCAGTGGGAGGCCGGCGACAAGGACGTCCGCGCGCTTTGGCAAAAGATGAACGATTGGACGCTTAACGGAGTTCAGGAAACTTACAAGCGCACCGGCGTTTCGTTTGACAAATTGTATTTTGAAAGCGACACTTACCTTAAGGGAAAGGACGAGATTCAGCGCGGACTTGACATGGGAATATTTTTCAAGGCCGCCGACGGTTCCACCCGTGTTGACGTGACGGAAGCCGTGGGAAAAGGAAAGGACGGCGAGGACCACGAAAAGGTGTTGCTGCGTTCCGACGGAACCAGCGTCTACATCACGCAGGACATCGGAACGGCAATCAGCCGCCACAAGGACTGGCCCTTTAACCAAATGGTTTACGTCGTGGCAAGCGAGCAGAACTTTCACTTTAAAGTCTTGTTCTACATTTTGAAAAAACTCGGCTTTGACTGGGCGCAAAAGCTTTTCCATCTAAGCTACGGCCTTGTCAACCTTCCAAGCGGAAGAATGAAAAGCCGCGAGGGAACGGTTGTCGACGCGGACGATTTGTTGGACAGCCTTCACGCCGACGCTCTAAAGGAAATAAAGGAGAAGGGCCGCGACAAGGAGTTGGACGACCCGGACGCGGTCGCCGAAAAAGTCGCGCTCGCCGCCGTCCACTACTACATGCTGCAAGCCACTCCGATTAAGGACATGCTCTTTAATCCGGAGGAGTCGCTTTCGTTCAACGGAAACACAGGCCCCTACTTGCAATACATGGGCGCTCGCATTTCTTCGATCTTGGCAAAGGCAAAGGAAAGCGGCGTGCTTCCCGACTCAAGCGAGGCGGCGTGCGCTCTTTTGACTAGCGGCGACGAATGGGAGCTTGTAAAGCAGTTGGGCTCTTTCCCCGACACGGTGGCTAAGGCCGCCGCCAATTTGGACCCAAGCCTTGTGGCCGCCTTCTTGTACGACACGGCGAAATTGTTCAGCAAGTTCTACCAAAATTGTTCGATCATCAACGCCGAGTCAAAGGAACTTGCGGCCGCACGCCTCTTTTTGGCGCAGTCAACGCTTGACGTTATGAAAGAGGCGATGGACTTGGTTCTAGTTCCCTTCCTTGAGAAGATGTGATAGGAGGGCGAGCATGATGTATCCTTTTATGAAATTGAACGACGAAACCGAGATAACGCACTCGCAAATTTTGGAAGAGGGCGGCGTTCAAAAAGTTGAGGTTTATTTTGAGCGCCCTACGGAAAACGGTTTTGACTGCGCGCGCGCGGTCTTGCCCGATTACAAGTGGCTGAAGGTTGAAGGCTACACGCAGGAACGGATTGACTTTTTTGACCAGTTGTTGCGAGCCAACGCGCATTTGTTCTATAAATATGCGGCGCAAGGCGGGGTTAAAATTGCCTAGCTTGTTCAGCGTCGGAACATACACAAAAAGTGGCGGCCTGATTTTGGCTCACAACAAGTCTTGCATTCCGCAGTCTGATTTGAACGAATTGGCGCAATTTATAAGCGCTCAGTTCTTTTTTATTTGCTCTGAATGGAAAAAGCATTTTAAGACCGATGAAATTAAATTTTATTGCTGACCGCGCGAAAAACAAAAAACTGTCGCTGTCCAAGGCTGCCGCGCGAACAAAAAGGCTCTTCCTGACTAAAATCGCCGCCGCCTTTTGCGGGGCCTTGGCTTGCGCCGCGCTTTTTTCCTGCCAAAAAGTTCCCGAGATGACGCTGGAAGAAATCGCCGAGGCTCGGGAAAAGTCCTCGCGCGAATTTTTCACCGCGACAAAGTCCAAGCCCTACAAGGGCCAAGACTTTGTTCCAGGCCAAGTCGGCGGCGTTTGGAACGACGTTTGCATGTCGGACCCCAAGACCTTCAACATTCTTGTGGCCGAGCGCGACGGCCAAAGCGCCGGCATCATGGGCCAGACGACCGACTGGCTTTTTGACTACGACTACGAAAAGCGCGAATGGATTCCCCGCTGCGCTTATTTTATGATAGAAAGCGACCAAGCGAGCGACACGCTTACGGTCCACGTGACGCTTCGCGACGGCCTTTATTGGTCCTTCGTCAATTCCGACAAAAAAATCCCCGTCACAAGCGACGACATTGTTTGGTGGTACGACGAGGTTTCTGGAGACGAGCGCTTCCAAAGCTCGGCCTATTCGGGCCAGTTTGTGACGATGGCCGACGGAGAAAGCCGCCGCATAAAGGCCGTAAAAATTGACGACAAGAATTTTGACTTTGTCTTTCCGCGAATCGTGGCCGACCCGCTTCTTGCGACAAACGATTCCTTTAAGCCTTCTTGGATTTACAAAAAGGCCAAAGAGGACGGCGGCGTTGAGGGCGTCAAAAACCTTTTTGGAATTGATTCGGACGTCCAGACGATTCCGTCGATGGGAATGTGGTTCATCGAAAGCTATTCGCCGGGCCAGCGCTTGGTCTTTGCAAGGAACGCGGACTACTGGCAAAAGGATTCCGCCGGAAAAGCGATTCCGTATCCGCAAAAAATGGTCATGCAAATCGTCGGCGACCAAAACACTTCATACCTTTTGTTCACCCAAGGAAAGCTTGAAACCTATTCTCCCACGCCCGAAAATCTTGACGACGTGATCCGCGGCCAGGAAGGCGGCTACACAGTCTTTAACGCCGACGGAAGCGTGGGGGCGCAATTGTGGTCCTTTAACCAAAATCCCAAGAACCGCGCCGAGCCCTTTTACGACTGGTTTTGCAAAAAGGAATTCCGCCAAGCGATGAGCAGCCTCTTGAACCGCGACCGAATCATCGCGCAAACCTACCGCGGATTGGCCTATCCCAAGTACGATTTTTTCCCCGACGGAAATCCCTTTTACAATCCCGACATCCAGCTTGAATACAAGTTTGACTTAAAGAAGGCCGAAGCGCTTTTAAACAAAATCGGCTTTGAGCGCGGCGCGGACGGAAGGATGCTGGACCACAAAAAGCGGCCGGTGGAATTTGACCTTGCGATCGCAAGCTCGGCCAACACTTCAAACGACATCGCGCAAATCATAAGCGACGAGGCAAAAAAGCTTGGCATTAAGGTAAACGTTCGCCAAACCGATTTCCAGAAAATGGTGGAATCCTTGACGGCCACTTTTGACTGGCAGTCAATAATCATAGGACTAGGCGCCAATCTTTTTCCTTCGCAGGGAAGCAACGTGTGGCCGTCAAGCGGAAACCTGCACTTGTGGCATCCCTACCAGCAAAAGCCTGCCACCGCCTGGGAAGCGCGCTGCGACTTTTTGTACAACGAGGGAAGCTACACCGCCGACAAGCTTGCCGCCCAAAAAATCTGGGACGAATACCAGCGCCTTATTTTGGAAGAGTGCCCGATAATCTACCTTGTGCGCCCGGCCAGCTTTTACGCAATCCGCAATCGCTGGAACCTGAGCAATTTTTACTACGACAATTTGAACGGAGCCAAAACCGACTGGGTGTGGCTTGCGGAGTAGGGAAGTTTCAAGTAGTAATCGGAAGATTCAAAAAAGAATGTTTCTGGATAAAAACCGCTTGCTGCGTTCCCTGCTATGCAAAGATGACGGTTTCCGTTGGTCGCGTCTTTTTCGAATAATATGAATTTTGTATTCGTCAGTTTTGATTTGGCAAGTTTTGTAATGTCAAAGTCAATGATTACGTCTGTGTATGAAAGGCTAAAAATATTTTCCGCTGAAAATTCCTCGTAACGCTTTTGAATTGTCGGAAAATATTTGCTGGATTTTACATCCGCTTCCGTCAGAGTTCCTTTTTTAATTTTTGAAATTATTTGATTGGCAAAGCCTGGCTTTCCAAAATATGTTTGTATTATGTTCAAATCTTTTAATTTATGAAGCCCGGCCATATGAGGAAAGTTAGTTTTTCTGAACTGAAATTCAAGAAGAAAGCCGTTGCAAAACTCGTAGCTCATTTTGCAGTCAGCGATTTTCAAGAAGCCGTCAAGTTGCCCCGTGATAGGGGCGCATTGTGGTTCATTTCTTTTCGGATTTCTCCTATTTAGGGCAAGGCGAACCAACCTGCTTTTGCGTCTCAACGCCCGCCATGCCTAAAGCGGCGCGCGTCTCATAGACAGTTATTATTATACATACATTTATATGGTTTGTCAAGAAAAAGATTTTTTTTGCGTGAGGGATAGCAGCGGCACGGAGTGTTTACAGCCCGGCGCGGCGGGCTGTAAATGGAGCGATAGCGGAACCGCGAATAGCCCGGCCCCGCGCAAGCGGGGACACGCCCGCATATGCCAAGAAAATCTCTTGACCCAACAATCCTTTCGGCGCTAAAATAAACGCACACATTTTTCTATATTATACCGAGGGAACTTATGGTAATTCTTACATTGAACTGCGGATCTTCTTCCGCCAAGTATCAGGTTTACGACTGGGACAAAAAAGAGGTTATGGCGAACGGCGTGGTTGAGCGCATCGGAATCGAAGGCAGCTGCATCACCCACAAGGCCAAGGGAAAGAAGACTGAAATCACAAGCCCTTGCCCCACGCACAAAGAGGCGATAGAGCTTATCATCAAAGAAATCACCGACCCCGAAGTTGGCGTCATCAAGTCTATGGATGAAATCGGAGCGGTGGGCCACCGCGTTTTGCACGGCGGCGAAAAGTTCACAAAGAGCGTTTTGATCACGCCCGAAGTTTTGGACGGCTTCCGCGAGGTCGTTGACCTTGGCCCCTTGCACATGCCCGCCAACATCATGGGAATCGAGGCCGCGCAAAAGGTCATGCCCAACGTTCCGCACTCTGCGATTATGGACACGGCCTGGCACCAGACGATGCCCGAAGAAACTTTCCAGTACGCGATTCCACGCGAATGGTATGAAAAATACGCCGCACGCCGCTACGGCTTCCACGGAACAAGCTTTTTGTATACGGCCAAGCGCGCCGCCGTTCTTTTGGGAAAAGACCCCAAGGACACAAATCTCATCATTTGCCACATCGGAAACGGCTCTTCAATGTGCGCTGTCAAGAACGGCGTTTGCTACGACACGACGATGGGAATCACTCCGCTTGAAGGCCTTGTGATGGGAACTCGTTCGGGCGACCTTGACCCCGCGCTTCCTTTTTACATCATGCGAAAGACAGGCATGAGCGCCGACGAGATGGACAAGGCGCTTAACAAAAAGTGCGGCTGCCTTGGAATCACAGGAAAGTATTCCGACCGCCGCGACATTGAGATCGACGCGGCCAAGGGCGACAAGCTTTGCCAGCTTTCAATCGAGATGGAAGCTTTGCGCATCAAAAAATACATCGGCGCCTTTATGGCCGAGCTTGGCCACGTTGACGCGATTGTTTGGACAGCCGGCGTAGGCGAGCGCGGACCGATCACCCGCATGAAGGCTTGCTCTGGCCTTGAAAACTACGGAATCAAAATCGACGCCCAGCGAAACGAATGGTCGTTCACAGGCAACGCGGAAACTTATATCCACGCCGACGATTCAAAGACAAAGATTTTTGTAATCCCCACCGACGAAGAGCTTGTAATGACAGAGGACGCCTACGCTTTGATGAAGGGAACTTACGACGTTCACACAAACTTTAAGTACAGCTTCCAGGATCCTTCATACGTCAACAAGGCCCGCGAAGAAGGCCTCAAGGGCGACTTGGTTAAGCGCCCCAACATCGCCAAGGTGCTTGCGCGGGATATTATGGGGAAGTAGCCGCTCGTGCCGTCGTTCGAAAGACCGTAAGTGGTTTTTCGAGCGGATTTCGCGCAAGCGCGGCATGGTGTCGTTTGCGCGTAAA
>ONET01000117.1 GCA_900316905.1 uncultured Treponema sp. | reverse complement strand
TCGCCTTCTTTCATAAAACGCTGCTTTCCAATTTCTTCTCGCTCTTTTCCATGATACTTTGCCTGTTCGCTCTTGTGTCGCCGGATTATGCGGAACTTACCAAAAAGCAGGCGGAACTGTTCGAGCTGCAGCAGCATTTGGAAGAAAAAGCCGCGGCTGAATCTGAAAAAATTCACCGAAGCGACAAGAAAAAAGAGGCGCTTTCGGAGCAAATCATAAACGCGCTCGCCGAAACAATCGACGCGGGCGATCCCAACCGCGTGAAGCACTCCGAAAACGTGGCGGAAATGTCAAGGCAAATCGCCTACAAAATGGCGCTTCCAAAAAACGAGGCCCAAAACATTTATTACACCGCCATATTGCACGACATCGGAGTCATAGGCGTGCCGGAGGAAGTGGCCTCAAAACAAGGAAAGCTCGATCCGGAAGAATACGAGCAAATGAAAAAGCACAGCGAAATCGGCGAGCGCATTTTGTCTACGATAACGGAAATGCCCGACATGGCCAAAAGCGTCCGAAGCCACCACGAGCGCTACGACGGAAGCGGCTACCCTGACGGGCTTTCCGGAAAGGACATACCTTTGGCCGCAAGGATAATAGCCGTGGCGGACGCATACGACGCGATGGTTCATGAAAGAAGCTACAAGAACAAATTGACGGCCAGCGAAGCCAAGCAGGAATTGTCAAAACATTCGGGAAAGCAATTCGACCCGGAAGTTGTCGCCGCCGCGCTTGAAATCATTTAGCGGCCGTCAACGGAACGCGGCCGACAAGCGGCTATTCAATTTCGGGAATTTTTTCCTTAAGCTTTTTTAGGAAGGCCTCGCCGCTAACGCCTTCGCGCAAGCAAGCGAACAAGCAGTTTTCTCCCGCCACCGTTCCCAAAATTTCGTCAAAGCACATGCAGTCAAGCGCGTTGCAGACTGGGCTTGCGTGGCCTGGAAAAGTTTTTATGACGACAATGTTGCCGGAATATTCTATGCTTATGTAGCCGCGCAAAAAGTCCTGCGCAAAGAGGCGGTCGCTTTCCTGCCGCTCTTCTTCCGTCGGAAGCGTGTAGACATAACCGTCGCGGCCGTCCGCTATCTTTCCCACTTTCAAAAGCTTTAGGTCGCGCGAAAGCGTGGCTTGGGTAACCTCAAAGCCTTCCTCAATCAAGAGGTTCAAGAGGCGCTCCTGGCTTTCGATTTTATTGGCCTTGATAAGTTTTCTAATCGCCTTAAGGCGGCCGCTTCGTTCCTTCATGGCTAGTCCTTCTTGTTAAAGCGTTGGCTGGGAGTGACCGTCCAAATCGCGGTGAGCGGCTCGTCCCCGTCATTGACCAAGACGTGTGGAGCGCCGGCGCTAAATGAAATTCCGTCTCCGGCCTTTATCTTGTAAACATTTTTCTCGTAGTGGAGTTCGCCGCGGCCGCCAAGGACAAAGCCGGTCTCTCTGCCTATGTGGCCGTACGAGCCTCGGTGCGTCTGCGTTTTTGGCGGAACAGTTATCAAATAAGATTCCATCATGTGGCTGCCGTCGTCGCTGTTCGGACGGGCTATTTCCTCGTAGCGCACTCCGTCCTCCTCCACAAGGCGGCGTTCGTCGGAATGGATTATCTCAACCGGATGCTTCTTGCGGTATTCCTCAAACAAGAATTCCAAGTTTATGTCCAAGACTTCCGCCAAGGCCAGCAAGGTGTCAATCGCGGGAGAAACCCTGTTGCGCTCTATTTGCGACACCAAGCTTTCGCTCACGCCGGCCCGCTGGGCCACGATTTTTAGAGTGAAGCCTTTGCGCTCGCGGGCCATTTTGAGCTTTTCGCCAAAATGATACGGCGCTTTTTCTTTAACCGGCCGCTCGGCGTCATTTTGCGAAACTGTCATTTTTTTGTTTCTCCTTGTTGAACTGCATGACAAATTGAATGAAGTAGTCTTCCAATGTTTTTTGCGGGCCGGCGACTTTTAGCCTGGCGCGGGCGCGGGCGTTGTCGCGGCGCAGGGTGTACATCGAATAAAAGTCGCGGTAGTCCAAGCCCGCGTCGGTCTTGACATGCGCGCCCAAATACTTTGAAACCTCGTCGCGGCCGATGGCCTTGATTCCCTGCCCTTTCAATATTTCGCGCAAGGCCTTGATCTGCTCAAATGAAATTCCGAACAAAAATTCTTCCATCGCCTGGCTCACCATGGAATCGCTCAGCCGTTCCTTGATGAAAGTGGTCCACATCTCGTCCATTTGCATGGAAATCAATATAAGCTCGCTTGTTCCCATCATAGTGCCAAAGGCGGGCGCCAGCTTTCGGCGGGCGGTCCAAATGCTTTGCAAAACTGGCGCGATTTGCTCAATGGCCTCGTCGTTTCTATGTTCCCAAAGCAAAAGAAGGGACATGGCCATCTCGCGGCGCAAGTCAATGTCAACGCTCTTGTCGCGGATGCAGTTTAGGTAAACGTCTTCGGCCAAAAGAGAGAACATCATCGTGACGGCCTCGTTCCTTAGGTCGACGACTTTCTTTTCGTCCTCGCCTATGCTCTTGGCTATTTTTGAAAGCGAAGAGAACGTGTGGATTTTCGCAATCAAAAAGCCGCGGCCCAACGAAGCCTTTGACGGAAGCTGCAAGAGCGCGTCGCCTTCGTCCTGGTGCTCCACAAGAGAATCTATCAAGGACGTGGGCGTGCGCTCGCCTCCAGCCAAGCGGTGGCGCTCCAACAAAGACGGAAAGCGCGCGATGCTTTTTGCAAGGTTGTTCAAGTCGTCAATGCGAGTCAAAAATGTTTCAAACCTGTCGGGATTTGCGTCGCGCAAATGCGGCAAGACCGCGTCAAACATGTCCTGCTGCTTTTTTGTAAAGACAATGATTCCGTCGTCTTTTGCGGGAACTTCCCGCTCTCCAAAAAAGACGCTTATGTCAACGCTCTCAAATTCACCTTCCACCATACTTTAACAATAGCGCATTTCTTAAATTTAATCAATGAAGCGGCGGAATCTTGTCCAATTTGACAAAAATGGCCGTACGCGCTATTATGTTACTAATGACAGAAACAGAGAATTCGGCCGTCGCCGAAAGCTTCACTGAAATTTGCAAAATTCTCTCCGACTGCCCGGACGAAAACGAGGCGCGCGAATTCCTTTCATGCCTTTGCACGCCGGCGGAACGGGAAGACTTTTCAAAGCGCTGGCTTAGCGTAAAGGAGCTTTACGTCGGAACGCCCCAGCGCGAAATAGCGAAAAAATTCAACATGTCGCTTTGCAAGATAACGCGCGGCTCTCGCGAGCTTCAAAAAGAAAACAGCGCCTTTAAGAAAATCTTGGACAACTATATCGGCCGCCAATAAGCGCAAGGCAAAAGGCCCTGGCCGTCAACGGCGGCTGTTCTTCTTGAGCCGCTTTTCCTCGTACAACAATGAATCGGCTTCGCGCATGACGTCCTCAAGGTTGTGGCCGGCGCTGCCAAAGGGCGCGCATCCCAAGCTTATCGAAAGCTCAAAGCCTTCGTTGTGGACAATGTTCCAGGCTCTGCAAGCCGCCTCTATGTTTTCGCGTATGACGGAAAGGCGCGGCTCCGACAAGCCGGCGGCTACAATGACAAATTCGTCTCCGCCAAGACGGCCGACAATGTCGGACGCGCGGAAATTTTTCTTCAATATTTCGGCCTCGGCCTTGATCGCGCGG
>ONET01000118.1 GCA_900316905.1 uncultured Treponema sp. | reverse complement strand
GACCGGCAAAAGAGCCTCTTGCTTGGGAGTGTAAAGGCCTTCTTTCTTGAAGTTTTCCCAGTATTCGTCAAAGCCTTCAAAGGCCTTGGGCGTGAAGCCAAAGAGGTTCATGCTGACCCATTCGTTTCCTGTAAGCGGAACTGTGGCGCCGTCAATGTCGCTGAAAATTTTTCCGCCCTCGCCGTAGTAAATTTTTGTGTTCTCTACGATTCCATCCAAAAGGCCGTCCTTTACCGAACAAACGCCGCGAGAGACCGAGCCGCTTTTGCTCATCGTCTTTCCGAGGACGTAGCCCACCATCGCGTGCTCCGTGGAATCGTTTGTAATGGAAGAAAGGTAGGCGCCCAAAGTCTTGAAGGCTTCGCGGCCGTAGTAGTCGTCGGAATTGATGACGGCGAAAGGCTCGTGGATTTTTTCCCGCGCGCAAAGGACGGCGTGAACCGTTCCCCAAGGCTTTTGGCGCTCTGTGGTCTTTGCGACCTCGTCGGCGGTCAAAAGCGACTCGCGCGACTGGAATACATATTCGGCGTTGAAGTTGGCGGCCACGCGGTCAAAAAGCCGCTCCCTAAAATCTTTTTCGATGTCCTTTCTGATTATGAATACGACTTTTCCAAAGCCGCCCATCTTGGCGTCGTAAGCGGCGAAGTCCAAAAGGCACTCGCCGTTCTTTCCGACGGCGTCAATCTGCTTCACTCCGCCGTAGCGGCTTCCCATTCCGGCCGCCAAAACTAAAAGTGTTGGTTTCATATTGCTCCCCCGATAAATAAAATTCTAATAAAAAAGGCCGCCTCGCTTTGAAGCAGCCTTTATGCGGAGAAGCCGACTTGAACGGCCACGGCTCTCACCACTAGCACCTCAAGCTAGCGCGTCTACCAATTCCGCCATCCCCGCGTGTGATAGTTAATTTAGCAAAAAATACAAATTGTGTCAAGCCCTCGGCATGGTCTTTTAGTGTCTTTACTAAAATACGCGGATGGCGCAAGCGTTAAAAACTATTCGTAAAACTTCACTTCGCCGTCAAAATACGTTTTCCAAAATTGGACGAACTCAAAATAGTAGGCCTGCATAACGGAAAAAATCTTTGACAAATCCTTTTCAGAAATTTGACCTTTGTTGTGAGCGACTTTAAATGAGCCGTTTTTTAAAAGCCACACTTTTGTGTCATTTTCAGCCGGATTTCCCTTTGTGGCGTGAAAATGAATTGGCTCGTCATTTTCGTTTGACCAAAAATAAATTTTATAGCCCGCGGCTCTAATAAACTGAGGCATCAGGCGGTCTCCAAAGAATCAAGCGAGCGGAACGTTGTTATTGCGGAATAAATTTTCTTTAAACATTCCATAAAATACTCATTCCGTTTTTTGTCAAAGTTTGAATGAATCACCGTTCCGTCATTTGAAAGCAAAATGGATTCCGCAGTTTTGCAGTCTTCAAAGCAAACGTCATTGTCCGTGTAGGTGATTAAAATTCCGTCTTTTTCGCAAAACTCTTTTCTTGCCATTTCACGCCTCCTTCTCAAATATACCATAATTTATCTAATTTTTCAATTAAATTTTGCGCAACCAATGTCGGCGCGTTCCCATAAAAAAAAACTATAACTCCCGATAGGAACATTTTAATTGAACAAACGCGCGATTTTTGCTAACATTCCAGTCATGAGCAACTATAAGACATTTGTTATCGGATTTCCTAGAATTGGTTCCAAGCGCGAGTTGAAATTCGCCGAGGAAAAATATTTCGCCGAGCCTTCAAGCGCCGACGAGCTTAAAGAGATAGCCAAGACCTTGCGCGCCTACGGCTGGAAAAAGCAGCGCGACGCGGGAATCGACTTGATTCCTTCAAACGACTTCTCTTACTACGACAACATGCTCGACACCGCCGTCATGCTGGGAGCGGTTCCCGAGCGCTACAAGGCTTTGGGCCTCAACGCGCTTGACACATACTTCGCGATGGCGCACGGCTACCAAGGAACAAAGGGCGACGTAAAGGCCCTTCCAATGAAAAAATGGTTCAACACAAACTACCATTACATCGTTCCGGAATTGGACGGCATTTCAAAAATCAAGCTTGACGCCGAAAAAGTTTTGGACGAGTTCGCCGAAGCCAAGAACATCGGAGTGCAGACCGTTCCCGCCGTCATCGGCCCCTACACTTTCCTAAAGTTCGCGACATACGCCGACGGAAAAAATCGCGAGGACTACAAGGCCGCCGTGGCCGCGGCTTACAAGGATTTGCTCGCGCAAGTCCACGCTTCAGGAGCCGAATGGATTTCAATCGCCGAGCCGGCGCTTGTGTTTGACACGGACAGCGAGAGCGCGAAATTCTTTGAGGCGCTTTACAATGAAATCTTGGCCGCCAAAAAGGTCAAGGTCAACTTGCAGACATATTTCGGCGACATTCGCGACAGCTACGACACAGTCACCGCGCTTCCCTTTGACGGAATCGGCCTTGACTTTGTTGAAGGAAAGGAAACGCTTAACCTTGTCAAGAAGGGCTTTCCCAAGGACAAGGTTTTGTTCGCGGGCGTTGTAAAAGGAAAGAACATTTGGAGAAGCGAATTCTCAAAAGTGGAGGCCTTGCTCAAAGACCTTGAAGGCGCCGTTGACAAGGAAAGAATTTTCGCCGGAACTTCCTGCTCGCTCTTGCACGTTCCATACACTACGGCCAACGAGACAAAGCTTGGAGCCGACGTGCTCAAGCACTTTTCTTTCGCCGAGCAAAAAATCCGCGAAATCGCCGAGATTGCCGCCGGAGAAAAGAACGACGAGCTATTTAAGGAAGAGCGCGTGAAGGCCAACGAAAAAGTTCAGGCCGCCGTAAAGGCGCTAAAGCCCGAGGACTTTGTCCGTAAGCCAGACTTTGCCGAGCGCGAAAAAATTCAGCATGAAAAATTCCAGCTTCCCCTCTTCCCCACGACGACAATCGGAAGCTTCCCGCAGACAAAGGAAGTGCGAAAGAACCGCGCCGACTTTAGAAAGGGCGTCATCACAAAAGAGCAGTACGTCAAATTCAACCAGGACAAAATCACTGAATGGGTCAAAAAGCAGGAAGAGATTGGCCTTGACGTTTTGGTCCACGGCGAGTTTGAGCGAAACGACATGGTCGAATACTTTGGCGACCACTTGGAGGGCTACCTCTTTACAGAAAACGCTTGGGTCCAGTCTTACGGAAGCCGCTGCGTAAAGCCGCCGGTAATTTGGGGCGACGTCAGCCGAAAGGAAGCCATCACAGTTGAATGGTCAAAGTTCGCGCAAAGCCAGACAAAGAAATGGATGAAGGGAATGCTTACAGGCCCTGTAACAATATTGAACTGGTCTTTCCCGCGCGAAGACATTCCAATCAAGGAGCAGACAATTCAAATCGCGCTCGCGATCCGCGAGGAAGTTTTGGACTTGGAAAAGAACGGAATCAAAATCATCCAGATTGACGAGGCGGCGCTGCGCGAAAAGCTTCCGCTTAGAAAGAGCGACTGGCACTCCGAGTACTTGGATTGGGCGATCCCCGA
>ONET01000121.1 GCA_900316905.1 uncultured Treponema sp. | reverse complement strand
ATCTCGTTGTACTTGATTCCCGCGTGGCCCTTGACCCAAGACCATTTAAGGTTTTGGAAGCAGGCGGCGAGCGCGTCAAGCTCTTTCCACAAGTCCTGGTTTTTAACCGGCTCTTTGGCCGCGTTTTTCCAGCCCTTGACTTTCCATGATTTTATCCAGCTTGTGATTCCGTTCTTTACGTATTGGCTGTCGCTAAAAACGCTGACGTCGTCGGAGGCTCTGTAATTGTCTTTGCAAAATTTTAGCGCTTGAATCGCGGCGGTAAGCTCCATGCGGTTGTTGGTCGTTTCATGCTCGCCGCCCGAAAGCTGGGTTTCGGCTCCGTTCGCCAAGATCACGCAGCCCCAGCCGCCAGGTCCCGGATTTCCCGAGCATCCGCCGTCAGTGTAAATTACGATTTCCATTTTTCCCCACTTGTGTATATTGTAGCGCTTTTTAAGCGAATCTGCAAGCGAAACGCGCTTTTGCTAATGGAAATATTTACTGCGCTCTCGCGAGCGCGACTGGCAATAACACAATTCTAAAAAAAGATTGTGGAGACTCTATAAAAAAATAGTGAATTATGCTATTATAAATGCATGAACCAAGTCGAGCAACAAAAAGCGGCAAAAGAATTTTCAGCGTTTTGGAAAGATAAGGGCGACGAAAAGCAAGAGTCCCAAAGATTTTGGATAGGCCTTTTGGGAGACGTTTTCGGCGTTACAAGCCCGGCAAAATACATTGAATTTGAAAAACGCGTTCAGCTGACGCATACAAGCTACATCGACGCCTACATCGCCGACACAAAAGTTTTGATTGAGCAAAAGGGAATAAAAATCGATTTGCATAAAGCTTACGAGCAGAGCGATGGAACGGTTTTGACGCCATTTGAGCAAGCCAAAAGATACGCCGACGAATTGCCGAACTCGATTCGGCCAAGATGGATTGTGGTTTGCAATTTTGCCGAATTTTTAGTTTACGATTTGGAAAATCCCCAAAGCCAGCCGGAGCAAATTTTCTTAAAGGATTTGCCAAAAGAATTTTACCGCTTGCAGTTTCTTGTTGACCAAAAGAACGAGAACATTCGCCGGGAGGAAGAAATTTCCATTGAAGCCGGAAAACTCGTTGATAAACTTTACAAGGCTCTTTTGCCGCAATATAAAAATCAAGACGAAATATCTCTCCGTTCGCTTAACATCCTTTGCGTTCGCATAGTCTTTTGCCTTTACGCCGAAGACGCGGGGCTTTTTGAAACAAGAACCGCATTTGAGGATTACATCAGAGGCTTCAATCTTCCGAATCTCCGCAAAGGCTTGATTGAGCTTTTTAAGGCTTTGGACACAAACATTGCCGACCGTGATGAATATGACGAAACTCTAAAGCCGTTTCCGTATGTCAACGGCGGCTTGTTCAAAGATGAAAATATTGAGATTCCAAACTTTACGCAAGAGATTGTCGATGTAATTGTGAATGATTGCGCCGTCTTTGATTGGGCGGAAATTTCGCCAACGATTTTTGGCGCGGTTTTTGAAAGCACTTTGAATCCAGAAACACGGCGCAAGGGCGGAATGCATTACACTTCGATACAGAACATTCACAAAGTGATTGATCCGCTTTTCTTGGACGACTTGAACGCAGAGTTTGACGCGATTTGCAAAACGGCGTCGGCGAAAGTTCGCGATGAAAATCTTTTAGTTTTCCAGAAAAAACTCGGCTCCCTCAAATTTCTAGATCCAGCGTGTGGTTCGGGAAATTTTCTGACAGAAACATACCTCTCGCTGCGACGGCTTGAAAACAAAGTGATTTCTGTCATGAACAAGGGTGAAACAGTTCTTGGCTTTGACGAATTTATAAAAGTTCATATCAACCAGTTCTACGGAATCGAAATCAACGACTTTGCCGTGACGGTCGCAAAAACTGCCCTCTGGATTGCCGAAAGCCAGATGATTGCGGAGACAGAGGCGATTCTTTCTCAGGACATCGACTTTTTGCCACTCACAACGAACGCCTTTATTGTGGAAGGAAACGCACTCCGCATGGACTGGAGCACTCTAAAACCTCTTGAAGAAAATGCAATGCCAAAAGACGGACTTTTCAGCGGATTCACCACAGAGACTGACGGAACAAAACACGAGTATGACTACATCATGGGAAACCCGCCGTTTGTGGGATATGCTTATCAGTCAAAGGAACAGAAGGAAGATTTACACCAGATTTCAAAAGATATTGCCAATAACATTGATTATGTTGCAGGTTGGTATTTCAAAGCGGCATTATTGATAAAAGGAACAAACACAAAAGCAGCGCTTGTTTCAACAAACAGCATAACACAAGGCGAACAGGTTGCTGTTTTGTGGAAGCCTCTTTTTGAACAACATGAGGTTCAGCTTGATTTCGCATGGCGAACTTTCCGTTGGGATTCAGAATCGACAGAAAAAGCTCATGTTCATTGTGTAATTGTAGGCTTTTCAAACAAAGACTCAAATCAAAAACAAAAAATAATTTTTGATGAGAACGGAAACAGACAGATTGCGACTAACATCAATGGATATCTTTTGGATGCTCCGACTATTTTTATCGACAAAAATTCAAAGCCCTTGTGTGAAGTTCCGCCGATGATTCGAGGAAGCAGTCCGATTGATGACGGGAACTTTATTTTAACAATTGAAGAAAAAGAAGAATATATCAAGAAAGAACCTCAAGGCGAAAAATTCCTGCGACCGTTTATGATGGGAAAAGATTTCATTGACCGAAAACCACGCTTCTGCTTCTGGCTTGTTGGGGCAAATCCTTCAGAATTCAGAAAGTGTCCGATTTTGATGAATCGGATTGAAGCCGTGCGAAATTTCCGACTCAAAAGTTCAAAAGCCGCAACCGTTCAAAGTGCCGAAACTCCAACCATTTTTGGTGAAATGCGTCCTTGTGAAAGTGATTATATCGCAATTCCAAAAGTCTCATCAGAGCAACGGCGTTATATTCCAATGGATTACCTCCCCGCTGAAATTCTTGCAGGTGATAAATTATTTCAAATGCCAAACGCAAGCCTTTATCATTTCGGAGTCCTCACAAGCAATATTCACATGGCAT
>ONET01000122.1 GCA_900316905.1 uncultured Treponema sp. | reverse complement strand
AAGATGGACGACAACGCTGTTTGGGATGTTCCGTACCTTCCCATCGATCCGCACGACATCGGCCGCCAGTACGAAGGAATCATCCGCATCAACTCGCAAAGCGGAAAGGGCGGAGCGGCCTTTATTTTGGAAAGCGACTTTGGAATCCAGCCGCCCAAGGCCATGCATCCTGTCATCGGAGCGGCGGTCAAGGACGCGGCCGACAAGGCCCAGCGCGAGCTTAAGCCGGAAGAAATCAAGGAAATCTTTGAAAAGAAATGGATCGGCCTTACAAGCCCTCTCAAAATCGAGGAACTGGTCGAAACCCACTTGGAAGGACCCACCGGCGCCGAGGCGGAGGAGCGCGTTTTGTGCAACGCCGACGTTGTTTACCAGGGCCAAAAGTACAAGATCAGCGCCCAAGGAAACGGTCCGCTTGACGCCTTTGTAAACGCTATGAAGCAAACGCCCGCGCCCAAGTTCAACATCACAAGCTTCCACGAGCACAGCATCGGAAGCGGAAACGACGCCAAGGCCATGGGCTACGTCCAAATCACAAAAGAGGACGGAAGCCAAGTTTGGGGCGTAGGCCGCTCCAGCAACGTCGGCCGCGCGGGCATTGCGGCCGTAGTCTCGGCCTTGAACCAGTAGGAACGAGTGTCAAGTAGCGTCCGCAATACGCCTGTTTGCGCGAGCTTTGCGAGCGCGAATGTTGGCGCTTATGCGGCAATCTATCCGTTATAGTCTTGCGAACGCTTGTTTTGCCGCTAAAAAAGCCCTTTCGTTCAACGAACGAAAGGGCAAAAAAGGAGAGGAGGATGCGGCAAAGTTTTAAGCCGCAGAACGCGCGTTTTTCGCGCCGCGTTCACTAAATAAACCTCTCTCTCCGTTAAAAAGTTACAACGAAAATGTAAAATATATTGAAAAAAGCGGCGCGAAGGCGCGGGGCGGCTGGCGGCATCATTCATCTTGCGTCTTTTCTTGCAATTTCGTTTTTTTTCCGTTATACTAAAAGCATGAAATTCATTTCTTGGAACATAGACTCGCTCAACGCGGCGCTTACGGGAACTTCGCCTCGCTCCGAGCTTACGCGGGACGTGATTAAAAAAATCGCCGCCCAAAACGCGGATTTTATAGCCATTCAAGAGACAAAACTGGGCGAGGCGGGCCTTTTGCCGGCCCACAAGGCGGCTCTCCAAAAATATTTTCCCGACTACGACTACGCCTATGTTTCCTCCGTTCCGCCGGCAAAAAAAGGCTACGCGGGAACGATTAGCTTTTACAAAAAAGGCGCGGCGGTCAAGGCCGACTTTCCCAAAATAGGCGCTCCCGACACTATGGACTCAGAAGGCCGCTTGATAGCGCTGGAAACTGACGCCTTTTACTTTGTCCAAGTTTACACGCCCAATAGCGGTGACGGCCTAAAGCGCCTTGGCGAGCGCCAGGCTTGGGACAAAAAATACGCCGACTATTTAAGCGCTCTCGACGAAAAAAAGCCTGTCATCGCTTGCGGCGACTTTAACGTCGCCCACACGGAAATCGACTTGGCCAACCCCGACTCAAACCATTTTTCGGCAGGCTTTACCGACGAGGAGCGCGCGGACTTTACGGAACTCTTGGGCCGCGGCTTTGCGGACACCTTTAGAAAAGTTCACGGAGACGTGAAGGGCGCCTATTCATGGTGGTCGCAAAGAATAACGACGGCCAAGGCCAACAACGCCGGCTGGCGCATCGACTACTTTTTGACAAGCGAGCGGATCGCGCCCAAGGTCAGCCGCTCCGAGATTATGGATTCCGGCGCGCGGCCCGACCACGCTCCGCTTTTGATGGAGATTGATTTGTAGAATGTCGCGGTCTTTTTTGCGCCTCCGCTTTTTGGCGGCCGCCCTCTTGATTTTTGTTTTTTCATTTTTTGCCGTTTCGTGCGCGAGCGCCAAGAAGGGCTTTGACAACGATTTTTTTTATGAGGACAACATCTCTTTCTTTAAGGACGCGGAACTTTCAAACGGAATTCATGTCGTGATAAAGAACATTCCCTTTGAAAAAAACGCGGAACTTAGGGCGGTCTTTTTAGGCGGAGCATCTGCCAGCGCCAAGGGCAAGGGGGGAATTGACCTTTTGACCTTTGACCTCTTGAGCGAAGGAAAAGAGCAAATAAAGGAACGCCTTGCGCGCGGCTTGTATTATCCTGTGTACGATTGTTTTTTGGACTATTCCTATTACGGCTTCAGTTGTTCCGCCGAAGATTTTTTTGAAAGCCTTCCGATTTTCGCCTCCTCAATTTTCCAGCCGGAATACAGCCATGACGACTACATAAAAAAAGAGTCCGCCGCCGCTTCAGGCGCCATTTCCCGCAGCGAAAATCCCCGCCATGATCTTTTGCGGGCGGTTCAAAAACAAATCTACCAAGGCTCGCCCTATGCCGAAGGAATTTTTTATAAGCCCGAAAGCCGCATTTCAGAATATGACATAGAGAAAAATCTTTCCTCCTTGCTGAACGCTTCTAGAATTGTCATTCTTGCGGCTGGAAATTTTTCATACAAGGAAAAGCTTGAAAAGGGAGCCAAGCGCGAGAAGAAAAGCGACATGGAATTGTTCGACGCGCGCTCGCAAAAAATTCTTGAGGAATTGGAAAGCCTTTTTGGCAGCGCGCAAAAAAGCGCTTGGCGGCAGCCGGATCTTCCGCCGTTAAAATTGAGCGAAAACAAGGCGCTGTCGGAGCGCTCGGAATTTGCCGGAAGCGATTACTATGCCTCGCTTTGCTTTTCTTGCCCCAACAGGGGAGACGACGACTACGAGGCCTTTGCCCTTTGCTCGTT
>ONET01000124.1 GCA_900316905.1 uncultured Treponema sp. | reverse complement strand
GGGTTTTCGCGGATAAGGCGGGCGCAAAAGCCGTGATAAGTGCAGATGAGGGAAGTTGAATATTCCGGACCGATAAGATTTGTAATTCTCTTTTTCATTTCTGCTGCGGCCTTGTTTGTGAAGGTGACACAGAGAATGTTTGAGGAATCGATTCCGCACTCTTTTACAAGATAGGCGTAGCGGCTGACCAAAAGTTTAGTCTTGCCGGAACCAGCTCCGGCAATCACGCGAACATAGCCTTCTGTGTTTTGAACGGCAAGCGTCTGTTTGTCGTTCAGGTTTGAAAAGACACTCATAGGCGCTCTCTACCCCAGCGCGTCATACCGCGCTGCCATTGGAAGCATTTCCATAAAGGCAGACGTATGAAAAACCAGCGCGGGAAGATCCTCAAAATCATACGGACGAAGAAGGACATTCTCACAAATAGAAAACAAGCCGTTCAACTGGGCTTCGCTTAATTCATTTTTTTGAACAAAAAGACCGGCCTGCTCAGCTATATAAACCTTTTGCTTGCCCAACAAGTCAACATTCGCCATCTTAACCTTAAAGCTCTCATAGCCATTCTCAGGAATACAATCAAAATTCACGCAATCAAGTTTATTGGCGACATTTAAAATTTCGCATATCGATTTTAAAATCGCAAGCTCCTCAATGTCAGTAAAATAAAATTGAAGTTCGGAATCGCCGTCGCCTTTCCACCCTGACCACTTGGTGGCGCCCAAAAGCTCGAACACAACGCCAAAGGCTTCGCGCTCTTCATCATACGCATACATCTTTTTTACAAAATTGGAAATAAATTCCGGATGCTTTTTCAAAGAATCTATTATTTTTTGCGCGACTTCCTTAAAATTTTCCTCGAAAGCCGATTTTAGTTTTTCCTTTTGTGAATCGTTAAAGTCACGGACAAAGCAAAGCAAATCTCGCTCTTTTTCTGTAAGCCTTTCTTTTTCTGAATAAAAGCCGGAATACATTGAAGCGACATACGGAAGAGAATTCGGCAGCCCCTTCATCCAAAGAGCCTGTATCTTTTTAAACAGCTCTTGCGCTTGGTCAGTAATCCTCCCATCCCCAACCAGCTCGCCAAGGCGGTCAATCAGTTTTTGTGTTTCGCAAAAATCGCTGGGATGCTTTTTGCGGAGACCTGGAATCTTGCGCAGCGCCTCATCACGCTTTTTGCAAGCCAGTTCAAGCAACCCATTAGCGATAGCCTCCGACTCTTCTTTTGTCATTCTTTCCTCCAAGCATTTTCATTTTAGAGCAGAGGACATGACAAATAGTGTCAGGGGCGCGCGCAAACTCTTGACAAAGCGGCGATTATGCCATACATTTTAAAAGTGTCGTATTTTTGCAAGGAGCGTCAAAATGCCTAGAAAATCATTGCGAAGCGAAATAAAAGCGATAATCTCAAAATCACCTGACTTTGTGTTTATGCCGCGCGATTTTTTTTATCTTTCCGACAGGGATCAAGTTGGCCGCGCGCTTAGGCAATTGACCAAAGAGCAGTTCCTTGTAAAAATCGGCTACGGCGTGTATGTAAAGACCAGAGTGTCCGCATACACGGGAAAAATATTGCCTGTCAGCAACCTAAGGGAAATCGCAGAAATTACTTTGGCAAAATTGGGAGTTGATGTTTTTCCAACAAGAGCGGAGATTGCATATAACACACGTCAATCAACTCAAATACCAACAGGATTTGTTATTGGGGTCAATAAAAGAGTGAACCGCAGGCTTTCATATGGAGACGCAAGCATAAAATATGAAAAAGTTCAACAAAACATTCATTGATGAAGTTTCACAGGCAAAAGGCATACTCGCTGCCTACATCGAAAAAGATTACTACATCGTTGAATTGCTAAAAATAATCGCAAGCTTTCAAAGCGACAGTTTTAACGTCACATTTTCTGGCGGAACGTCATTGTCCAAAGGCTTTGGAATCATCAACAGATTTTCGGAAGACATAGACTTTATGGTTTTGTCAAGCGATGAAAATTCCCGAAGCGTATATCGAACCTTTAGAAAGAGTCTGTTTGAGAAAATTGACGCGACCGGCATTTTGAAAGTTTCAGAGGATGAAAAAATCATTGGAAATGAAAGCCGCTTTGTTTCTTTTTTCGTGGATTACCCTAAAGCGTTTGACGACAAATCGCTCCGCCAACAAGTTAAGATTGAAATTTCCGCAAAGCCCATAAGGCTAAAGCCGGAAAATCAAAAAATCAATTCCTGGACAGACGAATACCTTGGCAAAGACAGCGAGCTAAGAATAAACTGTCTTTCTCCATTGGAAACCGCCGCGAATAAATTCAGCGCTTTTTTGTGGCGCGCGGATTGCAAAGACAGAACGTCAAACGAAAAGAAGCTTAACGATCCGACGATTGTGAGACACCTTTACGATTTGTATAAATTGCAAGATGTCATTTCAAGAAACGAAAGCGACTTTTACAAATTGATTGCAAAAATATACGAAAACGACAAAAATCGCGGAGACAAGGCAAACGACCAATCGTTAAAAGAATTCGCGACCGCCGCGCTGGCAAAAATAAAAGCCGACAAAATCTACGAAAAAGAATATTCCAATTTTGTCACCAATATGGTTTACAAAGATTCCGACATAATTCAGTTTTCTTTCGCGCTGAATTATTTTGAGAAACTCATTCAGAGCATTGAATGAGAAGAAGTGTGAGACACAAA